>NZ_JBKEBF010000020.1:0-193991 GCF_047973035.1 Oleidesulfovibrio sp. | reverse complement strand
CGCCGTGCAACGTATCATTGCCTTCACCGCCGAGCAGGGTGTCGTTGTCCGCACCGCCCAGCAAAGCGTCATCGCCACTGCCGCCGATGAGGGTGTCTTCGCCTGCATCACCGTTCAGGTAATCGTTGTCTGCGCCGCCATCCAGCCTGTCGTTGCCGATGCCGCCTTCAAGCAGGTCGCTGTCGTCGCCACCGTACAGTTTATCGTCGCCGATGCCGCCGTACAGATTATCGTCACCGGAGCCGCCGATAAGGGTATCGTTTCCGTCTTCGCCGTGAAGCTGGTCGTTCCAGTCTCCACCGTTAACAAGGTCATTACCGGTACCAGCGTAGAGGGTGTCGTTGCCGTCCTGTCCGTAGAGCTTGTCGTCGCCTTCATCGCCGTGCAACGTATCATTGCCTTCACCGCCGAGCAGGGTGTCGTTGTCCGCACCGCCCAGCAAAGCGTCATCGCCACTGCCGCCGATGAGGGTGTCTTCGCCTGCATCACCGTTCAGGTAATCGTTGTCTGCGCCGCCATCCAGCCTGTCGTTGCCGATGCCGCCTTCAAGCAGGTCGCTGTCGTCGCCACCGTACAGTTTGTCGTCGCCGGTACCACCGTAAATATCATCGGCGCCAGCGCCGCCGCGGATGGTATCATCACCGGAACCGCCTTCAAGGGTGTCTGCACCGTTGCCGCCGTCGATGTAGTCGTTACCGGCATCGCCTAGAACGGAGTCGTTGCCGTTCTGACCGTAAAGCTTGTCGTCGCCGGTACCGCCGTAAACAGAGTCACCGCCAGCACCACCCTTTATAGTATCATTTCCGGCTTCGCCTTTCAGACTGTTGTCCTGAGCATCTCCGGTAATACTGTCATCGAAATTGCTGCCAGTGATATTTTCGATACCTGAAAGTGTGTCGTTGCCTGTTGCTCCGCCTGTAACACTTCCAGAGCTGAGGTCAGCGTTAATGCCCGTGGTGGAACCAATGTACGAGGCCTCGTCAACTCCGCTGCCACCATCCAGCAGGTCATTTCCGCTTCCGCCGACAAGAGTATCGTTACCGCTTTCGCCAAAAATGGTGTCGTTACCTGCACCACCTTGCAACAGGTCATCTCCAGTGAGTCCGAAAATGCGTTCGCCGTTATTTGTACCTGTAATGACGTCATTTCCCGGGGTTCCAACAATGTCAGGGATGGGAGTCTCAGGAATAGAGGTGTCAGGAAACTCAGAAATTCGGTCGGAATTGTCTGTGATATTGGAAAACGCTTCGGAATCCAAAAGGGTGTTGGTGATGTCAGCCGTTCCTTCGAGAGGAGCTTGTGCGCCCAACGCACTCAAGCCACGTTGAATCTGACCAGAGTCATCCAGATATTCGCCAGTGCCGCCGCTGGAGGCAGAAGGGCCTGTTGCGGCTTGTATTTCAGGAGTATCTGCAAAAGCGGAAAGAATGGATTCTCCCGGAACAATTGATCCATCGCTCAGTAGAAAAGCAGGTGTTTCACCAGAGTCATTTGCAAAGCCTTGCAGGGTCAGCATGCTGCCATTGGCAAAAGAGATATTAAGGTCTGCACCCTGACGTACTAATGTGGCATCGGCAAAGGAAAACTGTGGAGCAAGTAACTCCTGTGTTTGAACGTTGATCGTTTCATGAGTTGCGGCGGCAGGTACATGAAGTAGCTGGGCGGGGATGTTATTCTGAGAATCAGGCATAAAAAAGCCTCCCGAAGGCGAGCAAAAAATAAGAACCATAAAATTATGCCGTAGGCTGGGCCCCCCCTGCCTTTCAGTCGTCAAGTAAACTGAAAAAACGGCACAGAATGCTAACAGTACTGATTTGTGAGTTTATCAGTGTAGTTATAGCTTAGGGTTTACTGACCGTATGCTATAATTATTCTAATTAGGAATACTTATTAATCCTCTACTGATTGAATGTAAACACCCTGTCTGTCCGAAAATGATAAAATATGGTATGGAGTAACTTGCTTTTTTGTCGCCAGTTGACGCACTGGCGACGCCGCGATATTCCATGGCGACAAAAAAAGAAGCGTTAACCGACATTATTTTGAAATGAAGGCAGGTTTGTGTGCGTGTTACGCAAGACATTGCCTGCTGTGAGGGGGACTAGCGAATGGCTGGCAAAACGGAAAAAATAAATGCTGCAGAGAACAGTGTTCATGCAACTGCAGCAGGAGAAGGCGATATTGATACCCGAATGGGGGGGCAGACGCATATAACGGATGGCAAACCCGAACAGATTGTGTTTCCCTCTGCGGACAGTGCTGCAAGCCTGTTGTCTACTCCTGCGCCCAGAAGTGTAGATTATGAGCCACCCCTTCTGCAAAGCATGTGTATTATGTTCAGGCTGTTGGGTAAGCCTGTTTCTATTAATGTTCTGAAGTCTTATTTGCCCGCGCATCAAGGCCCGTTGCAGCCCTCAGCCTGTATTCGCTCTGTACGTCAGGCAGGAATGGATGCCCGCATGGTACTCCGGAACTCTGTTGCGGATATTTCTCGTCTGACATTGCCGTGTATTCTGCTGTTAAAAGGCGGACAAGCGTGCATTTTGACAGAAGTCAATGATGAAGAAGCAACCGTTATCTTTCCTGAATCAGGCGAATCCGAACAGCAGATATCCTTTGAGCGGCTGGAAAATGAGTTTTCCGGTTACGCTATGTTTTGTCGTTTGCAGAAGAGGTTGGATAAGCGGGCAAGCAATATACGACTGTTAAAGAGTAAACGCTGGTTCTGGGGGACTATCTGGAATTTTATGCCCATTTATAAGCATGTGATTGTTGCCAGCCTTGTAACCAACCTGCTTGTTATCGCGGCGCCCCTGTTTTTTATGAACGTGTATGACAGAGTTGTACCCAACAATGCCCTTGAGACTTTATGGGTACTGGCTGTGGGTATTATCATCGCGTATACGTTCGACTTTCTGTTGCGGAACTTGCGCAGTTACTTTGTGGATGTAGCAGGCAGAAATGCTGACATAGTGCTGGCCAGCAAGCTGTTACAGCATCTTATGGGAATGCGGCTGGACCATAAGCCGGATTCGACAGGTACCCTTGCCAACAACCTGCGTGAGTTTGAATCGTTACGTGAATTTTTCAGTTCTACAACGCTGCTGGCGTTGGTTGACCTGCCTTTTCTGTTCATCTTCATTGCCATTATTTATCTTATCGGCGGACCGCTGGCTTTTATTCCCGCGTTGGCTGTTCCGGTGGTAATTTGTGTGGGGCTGCTTTTACAGTATCCGTTTCAGCGTGTTGTCGAAGCAGGATACAAAGAAGCTGCACAAAAAAATGCTCTGCTTATTGAGATAATCAGTGGGTTAGAAACTGTAAAAACATCTCAGGCAGAAGGACGCATGCAGCATCTGTGGGAACGGGTTGTAGGCATGAGTGCCGAGTCTAACCAGAAAGCCAAACGCCTTGCCAACCTGTCAGTTACATTCTCATTTCTTTCTGCCCAGCTGGTAAGCGTGGGCGTGATTGTGTGGGGTGTGTACCTTATTGCAGACGGCAAACTGACGATGGGAGCTCTTATCGGCTGTAATATTCTGGCAGGCAGAGCTATGGCTCCGCTTAGTCAGATTGCGGCAATGCTTTCCAGATTACAGCAGTCCCGTATGGCGCTTAAGTCTCTTGACCTGTTAATGAATACCCCTGTCGAACGTCCGGATGACCAGACTTATTTTGATTACTCAAAGCTGACTCATGATCTTACACTGGAGCAGGTGACGTTTAAGTACCCCGGTGCAGAGCGTTACGCGCTTGAAAATGTCAGTCTGCACATCCGCCCCGGAGAACGTGTAGGTGTAATAGGTAAGATGGGGTCCGGTAAAAGCACTTTGGGCAGGCTTAGCGTAGGCCTGTATCAGCCGCTTGAGGGTGCCGTTAAGGTAGGCGGAGTGGATATCCGCCAGCTTGACGTGGCCGACCTGCGTTCCCGCGTGGGGTTTGTCTCTCAGGATAACTATCTTTTTTACGGTTCCGTGCGAGAGAATATTGCACTTGCCCAGCCGAATATTGATGACAAAATGATTCTGCGTGCTGCAACACTGGCTGGTGTGACAGACTTTGTCCGTTCGCACCCTGCCGGTTTCGGTATGCCTGTAGGTGAAAGAGGGATGTCTCTTTCCGGAGGGCAGCGGCAGGCTGTTGTAATAGCCAGAGCGCTTTTGCATGACCCTGAGATTCTGATTATGGATGAGCCTAGCAGTAATATGGATAACGGTGCGGAGCTGTTACTGAAAAAACGTATAGCTTCCATCATTGCGGGCAAAACGCTGATATTGGTAACCCACCGGATGAGTATGCTTGATCTGGTGGACAGACTGATTGTGCTTGATCAGGGCAAGGTTGTTGCCGACGGTCCCAAAGAGGCTGTTCTGGAAGCCCTTAGCGCGGAGAAAGTGCGGAGTGCGCCGCCAACCCGAATGGCGCGTGCAACAAGGTAAAGCATAACTTTTTTCGCAGCTGACTAAACGGAGCAGTTAATGATGTCGAAGCATGGACAGAACAACTATCATCTGGAAGATTTGGAATATATGAGTGAAGTGGATGCAGCACTCAGGCGGCGCGGGCACCCGTTTGCCTTTATTTTGTCCGCCAGTGTTGCGTTACTTTTTGGCGTGCTCATAATCTGGGCCAATTTTGCAGTGCTTGATGAAGTCACCCGTGGCATGGGGCAGGTTATTCCTTCTCAACGAGTGCAGGAAATTCAGAACCTTGAAGGCGGAATTCTGCAGGAAATTGCAGTTTCTGAAGGCCAGATAGTTGAAAAGGGTGATATTCTGGTTCGAATCGATAACGAAGCGGCGGCCAGCTTTTACCGCGATGCATATTCGAAATCTCTGGAACACAAAGCGGCCATTGCCCGCCTTGAAGCGGAGTTGGACGGGTGGCGGGAAGTTGTTTTTCCTGAAGACGTTGTTGAAAGTGCGCCTATGGTTCTTCAGGATCAGGCCTCTATAGGGGGCGCAAAACGCCAACAACAACTTGTTGAATTGCGGGTGCTTGAGGCCCAGTACGATCAGAAACTCAACGAAGTGCAGGAAATGGTAAGGCGTAAGCAGAACCTTGAAAGCAGCCTGCGAGTAGCCATGGAGCAGCGCGATATTGCCCGCCCCTTGATGGAAAAAAAAGTTTACCCGCGCGTGGACTACCTGACTCTGGAACAGAAAGTAATTTCATTGCGTAGCGAAATTGATTCGCTGGCATTGAATATTCCCCGCGCGCGGTCTGCTGCAGAAGAAACCAAACAGCGGCGCAATCAACGCGAAGCAGAGTATAGAAGCGAAGCGTTTGAAGAGATTAACCGTCGTCGGGTTGAGTTGCGGTCATTGCAGGAAACACTGTCAGCTGGCGGAGACAGAGTGACCAGAACAGATGTTCGTTCACCTGTCCGAGGCACCATAAAACAGATTGGAATCAACACCATTGGTGGCGTAATCAAACCCGGTGAATCCATAATGCAAATTGTCCCGCTGGACGATACATTGCTTATCGAAGCACGTATCAGACCTCAGGATATTGCTTTTCTGCATCCCGGACAAAAGGCCACTGTAAAAATCACAGCGTATGATTTTTCTATATATGGTGGTCTTGAAGGAAGTGTTGAGCAGATCAGCGCAGATACCATCGAGGATAAAGAAGGAAACAGCTTTTATCTGGTCAAGCTGCGTACTCAGAGCAACTCAATTCAGTATCGTGGTGAACAGCTGCCGATTATTCCGGGTATGATGGCTAGCGTTGATATTTTAACCGGTAAAAAAACCGTTCTTGATTACCTGCTTAAACCTATTTTAAAGGCCAGACAAAATGCGCTCAGGGAGCGTTGATGGGGCAGCGGAATGGCTTGGCTTTGCAAAAAGCCGTCTTTTTGCGCTTGTGGCGCCTCGGGCGACACTTGCCGCGGCTGCCTGTGATTTCAGGCAGACCGGAGGTTGCTCTTGCCGGAGCCGCTCTTGCGATTGTTCTGCCCTTTACGTGTTTTGGGGGCGGGGCAAAACCCGAAATACCGGAGAAAGTGCAGTCCGGCTCGGTTGCGGCTGCGGCAGAACGTGATGCCGGAACCGGTATAAATGTATCAGAAGAAGGTTACGGCAGGTCGGGCGGCTTGCCAGACGTTCTGTTTGAGGAAAAGCGAGGTAGGACAGGGGAGGATTCGAAAACAGCACTCCAGCCGGATGTGAAGAATCCTGAAGGTCCGCAAAAAGAAGGTGATGGGGGGAAAATAGAAGCCGAAGAGGCTGAAGGCAATGGAGCAGAGCCTGAACAGGATGAGTCTCAAGGGACGGCAAAGAAAGGCGGACAAGATATTCCAGACTCGCGTTCCGTTGAACTTCCTGTAAAGGACACTGCGGAGCAGCAAAGCACGCTACTGGCTGAGAACAGTAACGCCCCGACGTTCAGCATCAGACGCGCAAAGCCTGATACAGCAAAGCAGCCTGCCAAGGATGTTCAGCAGATTAACGTTATCGGCGGTTCTTCCAAAAAGCAGATTCGGCTTTTTAATACTGTCGCGTTTCGGGGACCGTTAAAGTCGTTACCTAAGTGGGAGCGTGTGCTGCGTGAGAACAGACGCGATCCTGCGTTAAAGAAGAAGCAAGTTCCGGCAGGCCCGGGGGGCGCGGGGGGGGGGAGCAGTTGGCTGACCCTGATGAAAAAGGCTGAAAGCGCATCTGCCTTGGAAAAGTTGAAAATGGTCAATGGGTTTTTTAACCGCTGGCCATACCGTCTGGATATTGAAATTTACGGTGTTACTGATTTTTGGGCTACCCCTCAGGAATTTATGGCCCGTTCCGGAGATTGTGAGGATTATGCCATCAGTAAATACTTCGGGTTGCGGGAACTGGGGTTCAGTCCTGATGACCTGCGCATTGTGGTATTGCTGGATTCTATCAGAGGCATAGGACATGCTGTGCTGGTTGTTTACCTGGGTGACAGGGCGTATGTCCTTGACAATGTTTCCGACCTTGTGTTGACGCATGACCGGTATACGCATTATCGGCCTCAGTATTCGATAAACGAAAACTACCGCTGGGCGCACATTCCCGTGCGTCCCGCCGCCAGAGGCGGAGCGGACGGAAAACCATAGATTGTGGAGAGTGACATGGCTGAAACGGCTTCCGACAGAACGCGTGAGCTGGGCCGCGTGAGCGGCAAAAACGGAGCAAAATCGAAATTGTTTTGGTTTGGGGCTATCGCTGCGTTATTGACGATGGTGGCTGCCGGAACGTTTGTTTTGCTCAGTATCCGCAACCTGAACTCCGACCTTGAAGCGTCTGTGCGCGATCAGCAGGAAATTATGGTTAACGGGCAGGTTAACGTGGTAAACACCTGGCTTGATGCCATGATTGAGCAGGGGAACAGGCTGATTAACGCAGACCTTTTCCGTTTGTATGCTTCTGAAGTTGATTCGCTTGGTGGAGATCTTTCCATATTATGGAATGACAACGAATCAGAACTGGCTGGCCAGCTGCCCATGATGCGCAATCTGCTGCGCGAGTTTGTGGGGTACTCTGAGTTCATTTCCGGTCGCATTATGAATAAGCAGGGCGAAAGCTATATAGCCACCGATGCTTCCATCCGCCCCCTTTCTGCACCTCAGGCGACAGCAGCGGCGTCTGTGCTGGCAGATGGTAAACCTGTTTTTTCCAACATCCGCTTAAGCACTAACGGGCTTGTGGTTGATATCTTCCTGCCCATTTATCCTCCTCGTTTTGAGTCTAAGGAAAATACGCCTGTTTCTGTACTGATGCTGACCAAGAACGTATCAGCGAAACTTGCGGATATTCTGGAGTCTGGAAAGGGGAATGGTGAAAGCATTAAGCTGCTGCAGTCCAGAGACGGTAAGGTTGAAGAGGTTGCTCCCTGGTTGGCGGAAGGCGTACGTGTTGTTGCCGGCATGACGCTTTCCGGTGACGTGCTTGAATTTGCAGAACGCCAGTCCGTTTCCGGCAACGCCAGCGTATACTCTATGGGTAAGCGGGTTCCCGGGCTGGACTGGGGGCTGGTACAGGAAGTGGATGTTGCAGTTGCCAAGGAAACTTTGCAGCAGCGCACGAAAGCTGTAATCGGTTTTGGTGTGTTGATTACGCTGGTTATTCTGTGCATGCTTGGTGGGTTCTGGTGGTGGCTTGTGGGAATAGAAAGTCGCAAAGTGGCTCAGGAGATGAGTGACCTTGCCGGTAAAGTCGAAGAGCAGAAACGCTTTCTCGATAGCATCAACGCAACCATTGCCGATTTTATCTGCATGAAGGATGAAGAAGGACAGATCCGTTATGCCAACAGATCCTTTGCAGAAGCTGTAGGCCGTAATGTGAACGAGCTTGAAGGACTCGACTTTCCTGCAGTATTCGGCTTTGATACGGCCCGCAGGCTGACTGCCACTGATGAACAGGTAATGATGTCCGGTGAGCCTCTGACAATCAGCGAAACCATTTTCCTGCAATCGAAGAAGTATCATTTCCAGATTTCCAAAACTCCTTTCCGTTTGCCTAAACGTAACTGGAGCGGACTTGTTTATGTCTTCAGAGATGTGACAGAGCTTCTTGAAGCGCAGGAGCGTTCCCGCAAGCTTGTTCAGCAGACCGTGGAAGCATTGGTACGTACCATTGAGCACTCTGACCCGTATCTTGCCGGTCATTCGCGTATGATGAGTGCGTTTTCTGTGCAGGTGGCAAAATCTATGGGATTGCCGCATGAGGAAATTGCAACTGTTGAAGCTGCAGCCAACCTGTCGCAGATTGGCAAGATGTTTGTTCCCAAAGATATCCTGAACAAACCCAGTGCGCTTACTGATGAAGAACAGGCCGAAATGAAACGGCATGTTGAGCATACTGCCCGTGTTCTTTCCAATATCGAGTTTGAGCTGCCTGTGGTGCAGGCCATTATGCAGATGAATGAGAAAATGGACGGCAGCGGCTATCCTGAACATCTGTCTGGGGAGAGTATTTCCCTGCCGGCAAGGATTCTGGCTGTGACAAATACCTTCTGCGCCATGGTCAGACCCCGCTCCTATCGTCCGGCGGTACCTCTTTCTGAAACGCTTGGGGTGCTGAAAAAAATGACGGATAAGTATGATGCTGAAGTCATTGACCGTTTGTGCTCGGTAGTTGAATCGGCAAAGGGTGAAAGGCTGCTCAAACAGCTGGCAGACTCGGACAGGGCATAGCAGTAACAGCTAATGAACATAGGCGGCAGGAAGATTTACTTCCTGCCGTTTTTTATTGGGGAAGTGTGAATGCGATTGCATTGGCTGCTTGCGGGATGATGCAGGGCAAAAAACAGCGGCCCTTCAAAATATCAGGGCCGCTGTTGCATGCTATTTTTTTAATTCTTCCGGAACGGAAGCTACCCACTCCGTAAACTTTTCTACTGCCCGCTGCGCATACAACGCCTTACGGTCTTTTTTGCGGGCCTTCTGGTTAAGCGCAGGGGTCAGGCCGAAGTTGATATTGGACGGCTGGAATTTTTTCACTTCCGTCTGCAGGTGCGCCGCCAGTGCTCCCAGACCGCATTCACAAGGCGGAGTGGTCAACTCGACACCTTGTTTGCGGGCAGCAAGCATCATGCCCAGCCATAAACCGTTGGACGCGGATTCCACATAACCTTCCACTCCGGTTATCTGGCCCGCAAGGTATACATTGGGACGTCCTTTCAGTGAAAGATCAGAATTCAGAACCTTGGGGGCATTCACATACGTATTGCGGTGCACGGAGCCGTAACGGATAAATTCTACATCTTCCAGACCGGGAATCATGCGGAATATTTTATCCTGTTCGGCATACTTCAGTTTGGTCTGGCAGCCGACAAGGTTGAACATGGTTTTGTTCAGGTTTTCTGTGCGTAGCTGTACCACCGCAAAGGGACGTTTGCCTGTGCGCGGATCATCCAGCCCTACGGGCTTGAACGGACCGAAAGCAAGAGTCATCTCTCCGCGTTCTGCAAGGGCTTCGATAGGCATGCAGCCTTCAAAGTGCAGCTCCTTTTCAAAGTCCTTGGTCGGAGCTTTTTCTCCGGCGACCAGTGCTTCGCGAAAAGCAAAATACTCATCCCGGCTCATGGGGCAGTTCAGGTAATCAGTGTCTTCAGGTCTGTAACGCGAACCCCAGAAAGCCTTATCCATGTTGATGGAATCGGCACTGACAATGGGCGCAATGGCATCGTAAAAATACAGGTGCGTGGCTCCTACAGCGTCCGCAAGGCTCTGGCTCAGACTTTCACTGGCCAGTGGGCCGGCAGCAATGATGACCGCGTCAAAACCGGAAAGGGCCGGATCGTCAAGGGATATGATTTCCTGCCGGACCAGCGTTATGTTGGGTTCATCTTCCATGGCCTTGGTCATAGCTTTGCTGAAAAGACCACGGTCAACGGCAAGCGCTTTACCGGCAGGCACTTTGGTGGCTTCTGCCACTTCCAGCACCAGACTGCCGAGTTCACGCATTTCCTGCTTTAAAACGCCCACACCGGCTTCAGGTTCGTCCGAACGAAAAGAATTGGAGCATACAAGCTCACCCAGCTCCGGTTCGGAGTGAGCAGGGGAGTACTGGAGGGGCTTCATTTCAAAAAGAGTCACGGCGATACCGGCGCGTGCAAGCTTGCGGGCGCATTCGCATCCGGCAAGGCCGCCGCCGACAATTGCCGCAGTGGTAAGAGCGGTCAAGGCGTTCTCCGATTGGTTATATGATTGTTGTGCCATGCACCTATGACATTGCAGGCCGCAAGGCAAGAGCACCATACGAAGGTACTGAAAAATCAGCGCGGGATATTTTAGTTTTTTGTATTGAAATTGTTGTATAGCTGCTGGTGCATATTTTTCAACGTGCCGTTTTTTTGTAGTTGCAACAACCCGCTGTTAAATGCTTCGACATATTGATTTGCATCGGGGTGCTGGCGTTTAAAGCAGACGTGAAGACTTTTTTGAGCTAGCGGCGGACCTAGCGGCTCGATAAGTTCGGGTGATTTTTTCAGTACATGCTGCATCAAGTACATAATCACAAGCTTATCACCCACAAGCAGATCCAATCTGCCCGCCAACAATTTACGCAGGTTTGTTTCGTCATTCACCGCAGGGTGCTTTTGCAGATAGTCTGCATTGTCAAATTCCGGCGTATTGATATAGCCGGAAACAACGCCGATATGCTCCTCTTTCAGGTCATGCAGGCTGTTGTAGCTGATAACGTCCTCTTTGCGTTTGAAAAGATAAAGAGGTCCGCCGGGAAATGGGTCAGAAAAAATGCAGTCTGTCAGCCGGTCTTCTTTATATTCAGGTGTGTAGCCTGCAAAGTCAGGCTGTTGCATAGTTCGCACTGCGCGTTCCCATGGCAAAAAGTACAGGTTTACCTGGTAGCCCGCTATATGCAGCGCCTGCCGTACTACCTGACTTGCATACCCCTGCTGTTCAATGTTTTGTGCGCAGTAGGGCGGCCAGTGCAATGTTGCAAACTTTAGTAATGTTTTTTGTTCTGCTTTGGCAGCAGGGGGCATTGCTGAAGCAAATAGAAAAAGTAAGATAAGAATACGCAGTTGCATGAAATTATAGCAGTGTTAACGCAATGTACTGATAACTCAGGCGAAGCTCTTACGGCTCCGCCTGAGTTCGTTTTTATTCAACGGAAGCCCAATGTATGAGTCCCAGAGCGTGAGGGTCAAGCAGCAGCGGATGGTAAGGTACTGCTCTGACTGTAAATCCGTATCTGCCTGCTTCAGCCGGAGTGGCCTTGCCTCTGTATATCCGATGACCTTCCGCTGTTTCTTCAGCAGGTTCCATACGATAAATTGTTCTTTCGGTAAATGTACCGTCCTGCCCGACAGGGCCGGCATATATCTGTACAAGCACGTCATCGGGGGAAATGCCATTCATCTGCACATGCGCCTCAATAGTCATTTCCTGCCCTACATGGACACTGTCGGGGTCCTGACTGGTTACCTTCAGGATAGCCAGCTGGCCCCAGCGCATCATCATATCCATGCGCCATGCGGCCATTTCGCGTGCAGGCGCGAAGTTGTCGCGGGTCATGCTCAGGTAGTTTTCATATGCAGGAAGATACGCCGTTGTTTTGTAATCCTCGACCATGCGGTGCGAATTGAACCGCGGACCAAGGGTACGTATGGCATTTTTCATACGGCGTACCCACGCTCTGGGCATTCCGCCATGGCCTCTTTCGTAGAACTCCGGAATAACATCGTTTTCCAGAACATTATACAAGGTCTGGATTTCGACAAAGTCCTGATATTCAAGATCTTCGTATTCTTCTCCTTTGCCGATAGCCCACCCGAGGCTGTTGTCCGGTTCATAGGCTTCGTCCCACCAGCCATCAAGAGTGCTCAGTTGCAATACGCCGTTAAGCATGGCCTTCATGCCGCTTGTGCCGCATGCTTCCAATGGTCTGCGCGGGTTGTTAAGCCAGATATCGCAACCGGAAACGAGGTAGCTGGCCACGTCCATGTCGTAGTCTTCTAAAAAGACCATGCTGTAGCGGCAGGCTTCTGACCGGCACAATGTGATAAGTTCTTTTATGATCTGTTTGCCCGCCTGATCCTGCGGGTGCGCCTTGCCGGCAAAGATAAACTGTACGGGCCTTTTTTTGTCGGTCACCAGCCTGATAAGCCGATTTTTGTCCTGCAGCAGCAGGTTGGCTCTTTTATACGTTGCAAAGCGGCGCGAGAAGCCAATGGTCAGAGCTTCAGGATTCAGTACTTCCAGTGCCACCTGTAAGTCAGCCTTTCTGGCGCCTTGAGCAACCAGTTGCTTCATCAACCTTGCACGAACAAAGTCGACAAGTCGTGCTCTCAGTCTTTCGTGCGTTCGCCAAAGCTCGGCGTCGGAAATACTGTCTGCCTGTCCCCATACCTTGTCGCAGTCGGGATCTTCGCGCCAGTTGGGGCCAAGATAACGGTCAAACAGCATTTGAATATCCGGTGCCACCCACGAAGGTGCATGCACCCCGTTTGTCAGTGCGCCGATGGGCACGTCTTCTACCGGATACTGGTTCCACACCTGTTTCCACATGTTACGCGACACGTAACCATGCAGCTTGGATACGCCGTTATTGAATCGTGAGAGTTTAAGAGCAAGCACCGTCATGCAGAAGTGTTCACTGTCGTTGTGTGGTTGCTCGCGCCCCAGTGCCAGAAATACTTTGAACGCAAGGCCCAGCTCCCGCGCGTAAGGTTCAAAATACCGTTGCATCAGTTCCGGCGGAAAGCGGTCGTTACCTGCGGGAACAGGCGTGTGCGTGGTAAATACAGAGCTGGAAGCTGCCAGTTCCTGCGCCGCCTCAAAAGGCAGCCCGCTGTACTTCATGAACAGCCTGACACGTTCCAGCCCTGCAAAGGCCGAGTGTCCTTCGTTCATATGGATTACTTTTAGTGAAAGGCCGAGGGCTTCAATCGCTTTAATGCCGCCTATGCCTATAAGAATTTCCTGCCACAGGCGCATTTCCAGCCCGCCGCCATACAGACGGGCTGTGATCTCGCGAAACTCCGGCGGGTTCTGAGGGAGGTTGGTGTCAAGCAGGTACAGTGCCACCCTGCCGACCTGTGCTTTCCATATCTGCGCCTCAAGCGGGCGGTCGCCTATAAGTAGCGACACTTTTGCCGGAGTGCCGTCTGGACCGGTGGCAAGCGTCAGGGGCATTTGTTCAAAATCATAATCTGGATAACGTTCCTGCTGCCAGCCGTCGGGCGTCATGTACTGGCGGAAGTACCCCTGCCGGTAGGCAAGGCCTATGCCTATGAGTGGAAGGTTCAGATCGCTTGCCGATTTCAGATGGTCACCGGCAAGAATGCCCAGGCCGCCAGAGTACACTGGCAGGCAGGAAGACACGCCGAATTCAAGACTGAAGTACGCGACAACCGGCTGGCGTTCGTCTTCCAGATGAAAGTCGCAGTCAACAGGTACACTGAGATAACGGCTCAGTTGCTGACGCGCTTCTGCAAGCCGCTCTTTGTAAATGCTGTCTTCTGCCAGTCTGAGCAACGTTGCCTGTGGAACATTATTTAAAAACCACACTGGGTTTTTAGCACTGCGTTGCCATAATTTGTAGTCAATCTGGGCAAACAGTTCTTCGATTTCTGCATTCCAGGCGAACCAGTAATTATACGCTAGGCCCCACAGAGATTCCAGCCCTTGCGGGAGCTTGGGAGTAACGCTGAAAATTTTAACGGGTTGCATGCGCGACCTCCTGCCGGTGTGTTTCGGTGCATCAGCGGGTACTATGCTATTTCAGGTCCGTCAGGCACCTGAGCCAATGATAACTTGTCTTACGTGACAGTACCAATATAAAAAGCAGGTGAATGAAAAGACTCTTTTTGACTTGCTTTGCCGAGTATCATAACATTTTTTGTCTCGTGTTAGCTTTAAAGGACGCTGAGAGTTTTTTTTATAAGCCTTCTTCAGGAGTAAGCAGTGAGTAAGACAGACGATTCGGGCTGCAAGCAGCCCCGGATACCCGTGCGCTTTCGCTATGTTGGCGATGCAGAACGCATTTACGCGGCAGGAGACAATGAACCTGCTCTTGCGTATGCGACGCCTTGCTCTGCGGGGTTAGACCTGCGGGCATGTCTGGAAAGCGAAGAAGCTGTCATTCCTGCCGGAGGCCGTTTGGCAATACCTGTAGGTGTTGCTATCGAACCTATGGTGGCAGGTGTGGCCGGCTTTGTGTATTCGCGTAGCGGGCTGGGAACAAAAAAAGGCCTGACTGTGAGTCAGGGGGTAGGGGTTATTGACCCTGATTATCGTGGTGAAATTATTGTTTCGTTATTGAATACGTCCGGTGAAGAACGACGACTGCGACGAGGCGAGCGTATTGCTCAGCTTGTGTTTCAGCCGTTTTATCAGGCCGAACTGCAGCAGGTTGCAGAGCTGGGTGATACGCAGCGCGGAAGCGGTGGTTTCGGCCATACTGGCAGTTTGTAGCCTGTATTTCCTTTTTAAGATGTATTTATTACCGGACAGGAGTTTATCATGACCTCTTTTGCCCAGCTTAAAGAGCGGGAAGAATCCCTTCTTTGCAGAACCTACGGCCGTTATCCTCTTGCTGTGAAAACAGCACAGGGGTCTGTTCTTACAGACTTTGATGGCCATGAATATATTGATCTGCTTTCCGGCATCGCAGTAACCAACCTCGGCCATAGTCACCCTGTTCTGGCAGATGTTATGAACGAGCAGGCGCGTAAGCTGGTTCATCTGTCCAACCTGTTTTATCAGCAGGAACAGCTTAATCTTGCAGAAAAGCTGCTTGCAACTACCCACTTTGATAAGGCCTTTTTCTGCAACTCCGGTGCAGAGGCTAACGAAGCCGCAATCAAACTGGCGCGCCGTTATGCCCAGCGGGTAAAAGGCCGTGATGCCGGTACGGTGATTACGCTGACCGGTGCGTTCCATGGCCGTACGCTGGCCACTGTGGCTGCCACCGGACAGGCAAAGTTTCAGGATGGTTTTGCCCCTATTCCCCAAGGGTTTCTTCAGGTGGAATGGGGCAGCCTCGAGGCGCTTGAGTCCGCCATAGATTCGGACACAGTAGCTGTACTGGCTGAAATTGTGCAGGGAGAGGGCGGTATCCGTCCTATGTCTTTAGAGTATGCCCGTGGTATGCAGAAACTTTGCCGTAAAAAAGATATCCTTTTTATGGTGGACGAAGTTCAGACGGGCATGTGCCGTACCGGTCGTTTCTGGGCGTATCAGCATTACGGGCTTGAGCCGGATGTGATTACCAGTGCTAAGGCTTTGGCAAACGGTCTGCCCATGGGTGCTATGCTTGCAACTGATGATGTTGCCCGTGGTTTTGAGCCTGGTAGCCATGCAACTACTTTCGGTGCGGGAGCGTTGGTTTCTTCCGTAGCGGAAAAAGTTGTGGACATAATGCAGCATGAGCCGCTTGCAGAACGTGCTGACAAAGTAGGTTCTTCGTTCATGGAAGATGTGCGCAAACTTGGTGAGCGTCTTCCCGGTACTATTGAGGAGGTTCGCGGACTTGGTCTGATGATCGGTATCGTGCTGACTTTTCCCGGCAAGGATGTATGGGATGAGCTGCTGCGGCGGGGCTTTGTGCTTAACCTTACGCAGGAGCGTGTGCTGCGCCTGCTTCCTGCCCTGAATATCGCAGAAGAGCATCTGGCTGCGTTCCTTCGGGCTTTGGAAGAAATCCTGAGCGAACGGACGGCAAACTAGTCTGTGACAATAAACTGCCGCCGGTTACCCGCGCTGTAACGAAAGCAGCGGCGTGATTTCCGGTTGCTGAACAGCCTGTTTGCACTGCGGTGCAACCTGTTATGATGAAATTGTAAACGGCGTGGTCGCTGATGCGGCTGCGCCGTTTTTGCGTTGTATGGTGCCAGACGCGAAAATATAATGTGACAGGATTTTTGCATGTGGTATGTTGATATGGCGTATAGTGTATCATTACGAAAACGGAAAAACATGGAGGATGAAATGTGTGCCATGGATGGAATGACAATTGGCGGTGGCGGGTATGATAAGCAGACGTTTGGTGCGGCTGTGGTATCTAAGACACTGGATTACATGAATGGTGTGACCTCGTCTCCTGCCTCCAGCGCACCGATGGATAAGGAAACGTTCGGTGCTGCTGTGGTGTCTAAGACGCTGGATTATATGAATGGCCCCGTGTTCGGGAAAGGCGATCCCGTGTCACACTCTTACCAGTTCAACAAAGATGTTATGGGGCCGGTATATTCTGGAGTCGGGAGCATTGTTGATATTTATTCATAGGTTGTAGTCCATGTTTTTCTGCTTCTTTTTCTGAGGCCGTGCCATTTGGTGCGGCTTTTTTGCTGCGCAGTCTCAAGTGTAACATCTTGGTTTATTGTGGTTTGACAAATATGTTATACGTGCGGCTTGACAATCTTATTTGTCATTGCGTAGGAATACAGTGTTCGGTCTGTAATCGTGAGGACAGGGCGCATCTGCTTGGGAAGAGCAGATTTTTTATCTCTGGGGGATTTCCCCTTTTCTTTTTATGCATTCGGTGCCCCTTTCTCATTTGATGGTCAAGGTAATTCCTGTTTGACAATTTTGATTAGCTGTAGGCCTGCACGGCTACGGGAAGAGAGCTTCTGACATTATGGCAATGATCGAGTTTAACGACATTCATAAATGGTATGGGGATTTTCATGTCCTCAAAGGCATCAGCGAGTCTGTTGAAAAGGGTGAAGTGCTTGTCATCTGCGGTCCTTCCGGTTCGGGCAAGTCTACCTTCATCCGCTGTCTGAACAGGCTTGAAGATATTCAGAAAGGCTCAATTCTGTTGGAAGGTCGCTCTATTCACGACAAGGGTGTCGATGTGAATGATCTGCGGACAGAAGTAGGTATTGTTTTTCAGCAGTTCAACTTGTACCCGCACCTCACAGTTCTGGAAAACGTGACTCTGGCTCCTTTGAAAGTGCGTAAAATGGAAAAGGCAAAAGCCGAATCCATAGCCATGGAGCTGCTGGAGCGGGTAGGCATCCATGATCAGGCCAGCAAATATCCTGTAGAGCTTTCCGGCGGACAGCAGCAGCGTGTGGCCATTGCACGTGCGCTTGCCATGCGCCCCAAGGTGATGCTGTTTGATGAGCCTACTTCTGCACTTGATCCCGAGATGATCAACGAAGTGCTGAACTGTATGAAAGACCTTGCACGTGAAGGAATGACCATGCTGTGTGTCACACATGAAATGGGCTTTGCCCGTGAAGTGGCGGACAGAGTGGTGTTTATGGACGGAGGCGTCATTGTGGAAGAAGCTTCGCCTGTCGAGTTTTTCTCTAACCCCAAACATGAAAGAACCAAGGCGTTTCTTAAGGAAATACTGTAATAACAATCAGATGGTACACAGACGGCTGCCGAGTATGGATGAGCCGGAAAACGACTAAAAATGGAGATTGTTCACATGAAGAGACTTCTGTTGATTGCCGTTGCGTTGGGTATGATCTTGTCGGCCGGTACGGCCTTTGCCGGAAAGATCGATGATATCAAAGCGCGCGGTGTGCTTGTTGCAGGGGTAAAGGACTCCGTCGTTCCCTTCGGTTTTATTGATGAAAACACAAAACAGCTTGTCGGCTTTGATGTAGATGTGTGCCAGTACATTGCAGACCAGCTGGGCGTTAAGCTGGAACTGAAAACAGTAACTTCCGCCACTCGTATTCCTATGGTTACTCAGGGTTCCATTGACATTGCAGCCGCAACCATGACTCATAAGCACGAGCGCGATAACGTAATTGATTTTTCGATCACCTACTTCATGGATGGTCAGAAAATTCTGGTTGCCAAAGACGGCGGCATCAAGTCCGTTGCCGACCTGAAAGGTAAAAAGGTAGCCACCGTAAAAGGCTCTACCTCTGAAAAGAACATCAAGGCTGCACAGCCCGATTGCCGTGTTCTGTCGTTTGACGAATACCCGCAGGCTATGCTTGCTCTGAAGCAGGGCAAAGCCGTCGCAGTAACTACCGACTCCACCATTCTGCTGGGCCTGAAGAACTCTGACCCCGAACCAGAAAAGTGGGCGATTGTCGGTGAATACATTTCCGCAGAGCCTTATGGCCTTGGTCTGCCCGAAAACGATTCCGACTTCCGTGACTTCGTAAACAAAGCCCTGAACGATATGTGGCGTTCCGGCGAGTACGAAAAAGTCTACAACAAGTGGTTCGGCCCCAACACCAAGTACTTCCTGCCCCTTACCTGGCAGATGGAACTGTGGCCTAACTAAGACTTCGGCTCAGGTTTTGATTTCTTGCGGGGGCGTGGCCTTGCGCCGCGCCCCTGTTTCCCTGTTTTCACTGGAAGAGCACCTTGAATTACACGTTTGATTGGCAAGTCGTTTTAACGGGCGAGTACCGTGAGTGGATTATTGACGGACTTGTACTCACGCTCAAAATTTCGGTTGTATCGTTATTGCTGGCCTTGCTGCTGGGTACGATAATAGCTGTTATGCGCCTGTCGCGCGTTCGCCCGCTGGTATGGTTCAGTGCAGGATTTACAGAATTTTTCCGTAATACACCGCTGCTTGTGCAGATTTTTTTCTGGTACTTCGGGTCTGACGGTCTGCTGCCGCGCCCTGTGCTTGAGTGGCTGTATGAACGTGATTTTGAATTTGCTGCCGGCGTTATCGCGCTTACCGTGTACACGGCAGCTTTTATTGCAGAAGAAATCCGCTCGGGGATTAACGCAATCCCCAAAACCCAGCTGGAATCTTCGCGCGCATGCGGTCTGAGTTTTCTGCAGTCCATGCGGTACGTTATTTTGCCGCAGGCATTTCGTATCATTGTGCCGCCCCTTATTTCGCAGGCTCTTAACCTGATTAAAAACTCTTCGTTATGCATGACTATCGGCGTGGCCGAGCTGACGTACATGACCAGACAGGTTGAGTCTTATACCTTCCGTGGCTTTGAGGCATTCACCGTGGCAACACTGGTATACCTGTGCATCTCGCTGGTCGTTTCCTTTTCGGTGACCCAGTACAACAAGTACTTCTTGCGTACGGTCAAATATTAGGGGGAAGCCATGCAGTGGGATGTAGTATGGAATAACTTTGATTATCTGCTCATCGGCTCGTACCCTGAGGGGCCGCTGGGAGGTATCGCTCTTAGTATTCTTCTGTCGCTGGGCGGTATCTTCGGTGCTTTCTGGCTCGGGCTGGTTTTTGGCCTTATGCGTCTTTCCAAAAGTTGGTTCGTCCGGTTACCTGCAATCATTTACATCGAAATAATCCGCGGTACGCCGCTTTTGTTGCTGTTGTTCTGGTTTTATTTTCTGGCACCTGTTGTCTTCGGGCAGACCATGCCGGAGGCAGAATGCGCTCTTGCTACCTTTATTATCTTTACCAGTGCCTATATTGCCGAAATCGTCAGGGCGGGCGTTATCTCGTTGCCTAAAGGACAGATGGAGGCGGCCCGTGGTACCGGACTCAGCAAGTTTCAGGCGATGCGGTATGTCATTTTGCCGCAGGCTTTGCGCAATATGATTCCTTCGTTTGTTAACCAGTTTGTAAGTCTGACAAAAGATACCTCGCTTGCATATGTCATAGGTGTTGCAGAGCTCACCCGTGTTGCGGTGCAGGTCAACAACCGTACGCTTTCTGCTCCTATGGAGATATACTTTACAATCCTTGTCATGTATTTCCTTATCTGTTACGCGCTCACCTCTGCCAGCCGCCGGCTGGAGAAGCAGATGAAGCGTTATCAGGCAAGGGGATAATATGGCCGACTTGATTCGTATTGATATTGTAGTGCCCGATGAAGCATCGGATATCACAACCGGTATTCTGACGCTGCACGTGGCACAGGGATGGGAAGAAGATTATCTGCCCACTGGCGAGGCTCTTTTTCGCGTTTACGGCGAGAACCCGCAGTTTTGTGAAGAGCTGGTGACTGCTGTTGAGTCCATGGTGCCCGATGCCCGCATTGAGCGTGAACGTGTGCCCCGGCAGGACTGGATGGCTGCATGGCGTGATTACTTCACCCCTGTTGAGGCGGGTAGCCGGTTTATGGTTATTGCCCCGTGGATGCAGGGCGAGGTTGAGCTGAACGGCCGTATGCCTATTGTCATTGAGCCGAAAACTGCTTTCGGTACCGGACATCATCCGACCACGGCGCTTTGCCTGGGCACTATTTCTGAGCTGGCAGACAAAGGCCGTATCAAAGAAGGCATGCGCTTTCTTGATCTGGGTACCGGCTCCGGCATTCTTGCCATTGGCTGTGCCATGCTGGGACTTACCGGTGTAGGTTCGGATATTGACATTCTGGCTGTGGAGAACACCACCGAAAACAAAGTCATCAACAATGTGGATGACTCGTTTGAGGTGCGTCTTGGCAGCGTGGAAGTGGTGCAAGGCGAACAGTATGATTTGGTGCTGGCTAATATTCTGGCAAAGCCGTTAAAAGAACTGGCTGAAGACATTGTGTCCATGATGAAGCCGGGTGGTTGCCTTGTGCTTTCCGGCCTGCTTGAGTTGCAGGCAGACAGTGTGGAAGCGGTATACACCGAACTCGGATTGCCTGCCGCACGTCGTCATGTTCAGGGCGATTGGGCCGCACTTATCTGGGATTAGCAAGTTAGTGCTCTTTTTTGGCTCTAACGCCTGTCCTGACTGCTGATCCGGCGGCAGAAGCAATTGTACCGACGGACAAGCGCCTTGCCGGATTATATGAGCATTTTGGAAATAGCTGCCCAAAAAGTACGTGCTAATCGTAAAAATCATGCTGTTACGGTATGATGCAAGTTGAGATGTAAAAAAGCGGAGTCGTAATTACTCCGCTTTTTTGTATTATAAGCTGGGGGATGCCGTGTGTAAGCTATCACCCTGTACTCATTTGGTATTGAAGGATGCAGACAAAGTGTTGTCAGGTGCCTTGCTACACTTTGCGTCCTGCCGCAGGAGTGTCTTTGGTCACATCCATATGCTTGAGAACTCGTTCGGTCACAGTTTCCGGAGAAAGCTGTTCAAGGCAGGCAAAGTCACCGCGCTTGCAGGTGTCCTTGTTGCAGTGCTGGCAGCCCAGTCCCAGAATGATATTGTCATGTTCAGCCGACGGGAAAGTCCACGATGATGTGGTTGAGCCAAGAATCGTCATGGTGGGGGTATCCACGCCTACTGCAATGTGTCTGGGGGCGGAACAGTTGCCTATGTGCATTCTGGCGTAAGCTATGCAGGCCGCCATCTCGCGGAGCGTCAGAATACGGTCCGGCACGATGAATGCTTCGTTACATCGGGCTGCGTCCATTACTGCCCGCGCTTCCTGCTCTTCGCCGGGACCGAAGAGCAACAGAAAGCGGAGGTCAGGGTTCTGGCTGTACAGGTTTGCAACCATTTTGCCGTAATGTCTGGCCGGATACCGGCGGGTTGCCCTGCGGTGTGTCGGGTCCAGTGTGATAAGCGTGTGTTGCGATGTGAGACCCAAGGTACGCAGGATGTTTGCCGCCTTTTCCATCTCATCGTCCAGCAGGTACACCCGTGGTTTTTCGCCGTTCCAGCTGATGCCCAGCGGCTTCATGACGTTTGCCTTTGTGCGGGCAGAGTATCCGGGCTCCAGCGGATACCAGTGGGTGAAGAGCATGCGGCTGTGCCAGGCGGGAGGATAACTGAGCCGGATAGGCGCACGGGAAAAAGCAAGAACCCAGCGGCATCGGGGCAGCTGCTGAAATGCGACAACGATGTCGAACTTTTCTGCTGCCACTTTCCAGTAAAAACCTACCTCTTTTGCAAGATTGGTCAGCTCTTTTTTATCAATGCTCCACACCTTATGGACGAACGGGTTGTTTTCCAGCATGGAAGCACAGCGCTTTTCAGTCAGAATGTGTATTTCTGCATAGGGGAAGCGGCGTGCGAGCAGTTCGATGGCAGGGGTGGCAAGCACCACATCACCGATCTGGCGTAACTGGCATACAATAATTTTATGAACCTTGCTGTCATCTACAGGAATTTGTGGTATCTGGTCTGCTTGTTGCGTATTCATGAAATTGTTTCTCTGCCGCTGATGGAACTTCATCACGGCGAATTGTTTATTGCGATGTACGCAAGGCGCGGAATGTAGCCCGAAGATAGCGTAAAGTACAGCGCAGCTCATTGCGCTTCGTCGTGCAACTCTATAGAATCACAATGCCATGAACCGGGAAACGTATTTAATGGAACTTTTTGGCGCCATGCTTGGCCGTCTCGGGCCGAGCGGGTGGTGGCCTGCTCAGACTCCTTTTGAAGTTGCAGTCGGGGCTATTCTTACCCAAAACACAAACTGGCAGAACGTGGAAAAAGCCATTGATGCTTTGCGCGCTGCCGGAGGTCTGACAGAACAAGGCCTCGCTTCCATTGAACCTGCACGGCTCGAACAACTAATACGACCGGCAGGTTTTTTTCGGCAGAAGACTGCCAAGCTGCAGGCTCTCGTTGATTTTATTAATGCACAAGCCGATGGTGTTCTTGCCAACCTGTCGTTGCTTTCTATAGACGAATTGCGCGGCAGGCTGCTGGAGGTAAAAGGCATAGGGCCGGAAACAGCCGATTCTATCCTTTTGTATGCGCTTGATAAGCCCAGCTTTGTGGTGGATGCCTATACAAAAAGAATTCTGACAAGGCATGGCCTGTTGCCTGAAGATGTGCTGTATGATGAGATGCGTGAATTTTTCATGGACGTGTTACCTGCAGATGTATCACTGTTTAACGAATACCATGCGTTGCTGGTACGGGTGGCAAAAGAGTGGTGCCATAAGTCTGCTCCGAAATGCAGTGAGTGTCCGCTGGGGCCTTATCTTGAGTATGAGGTGCCCTGATGACGCGTAACAAATTTTTTATGGGTAGTTTGTTAGTTGCTGTCGGGCTTGGGCTGGGTTTTGTGCCCGCACCAGTGTCGGGACAGGATATAACGCAGTCCATCAAAGAACAGCAGCAAAGAGCCAGAGAACGCGAAGAGCGGTTGAAAAAACTGTCTCGTCAGGAGTCGAGGCTTAGTAAAGATGTGCAGGCTACCGAAAACCGCATTAAGCGGCTGGAAGCTGCCATTGATAAACAGGAAAAAGAGCTGCACGGCGTAGAGGCTGAACTGCAGAAAGTCAGCAGCAGACTGGATGCTTTGACCAGGAAAACACAGGCATCGCAAGAGGATCTGGCAAAGCTGCTTGCAACGCTCTGGCCGCTTAGCGTGCAGCGCGACAGCACCGGAGTAATCCACCCGGAAGGGTGGGATGCTGCCAGCAGGCGTTATATCTGGACAAAGACTCTGTACGAAAAAGTAGACGCACGGCAGAAAGAGTTGCAGAAACAGCAGCTAGAGGTTGAAAAAACGCTGGAGGAAAGGCAGGCTCTTGCTGAATCTGCCCGGAAAAAGCTGGCTGCGGTAAATGCCGACAAAAAAGACCTGCTGCAGGATAAGTTACAGTACCGTCGCAAACTGAAGTCTGTTAAGCAGGACAAAGCCAGTGCAGAAGCAGAGCTGCGTAATGTGCTGGATGTTATCCGTGGCCTTAATTTTAAATTGGAAAAGCAGCGTGGCGGCAAAGATATTGCCTTGCTTAAAGGAGTGCTGCCCTGGCCTGCAAAGGGTTCTGTAGTAAAAAGATACAAGCCCAAAGCGTCTCCTCCTGTGCGCGGTATCGGGCTTCGCGTAGCAAAGGGCACACCCGTGCAGGCTGTTGCATGGGGCAAAGTTATGCATAATGACGTGCTGCGAGGCTTTGGCAGGGTAGTGATTCTGATGCATGGTGAAGAATATTACAGCCTGTATGCGTATCTTTCAGAAAGCTCTGCACAGGTGGGGGAGAACGTGAAGCAGGGGGATCTGATCGGTACAGCAGGTTTCTATCCGGATGTGAACAGCGATGGTTTGTATTTCGAATTGCGTTTTCATCAAAAAGCAATTAACCCTGAATCGTGGTTAACTTCGTTAAAGTGAGTGCTTTCAGGGTGATCGGAGGATTTATTATGCGTTTGTCCTTGTGGACAGCCACCTTTATTGTTTTTCTGACGCTTACTGTGTCTATCGGACCCGGTAATGCTACGGACGGGTCCGGGCGCTTTGAGTCGCTCAAACGCTTCAGTCAGGTGCTTGATCTGGTTGAGCGTTACTATGTAAGCGATGTTTCGCGTGATGAGCTTATGGAAGGCGCCATCCGCGGAATGCTGCAAAACCTCGATCCCCATTCGGCTTTTCTTGATGCCAGTGAATACCGGGAAATGCAGGAAAGTACTTCCGGTGAGTTTTACGGCATCGGCATTGAAATCACTCAGCAGAATGACCGGCTGATGGTTGTTGCACCCATTGCTGATACTCCGGCTGACCGTGCCGGTCTGCGTGCCGGTGACCTCATTCTTGCCGTGGACGGCAAGCCTACTCAGGATATGAGGTTGGATGAATCTGTCAGCCGCATACGTGGTCCCAAAGGCAGCACTGTGGATTTGACCATTCTGCACGAGGGCGAGAATACGCCTAAAACTGTTACCATAGAGCGTGATGCGATTCCGATCATCAGTGTAAAAGCGCATGAGCTTGAGCCCGGTTACCTTTGGGTTCGCCTGTCCCGCTTTAGCGAGCGGACTACCAGCGAACTTCATGATGCTATCCGTGAAGAGCGCAAGCGCGGACCGATCAAAGGGCTGATTCTTGACCTGCGTAATAACCCCGGTGGCTTGCTTGATCAGGCTGTTCATGTGGCGGATACGTTCCTGTCCAAGGGAACTATCGTGTCCATTAAGGGACGTATAGAGAACAACAACAGAGATTTTAAAGCCACCGCACAGGCTAACGATGTAGAATCTCCGCTGGTCGTTCTGGTGAATGCCGGTTCTGCCTCTGCCTCTGAAATTGTTGCTGGCGCGCTACGGGATCATAAGCGTGGGTTGCTGCTGGGCGAGCGTACCTTCGGTAAGGGCTCGGTTCAGAACGTTATTCCTCTGGCCGACGGTTCCGGTGTTAAGCTGACCATCGCGCTGTATCATACGCCTGACGGTACCTCCATTCAGGCAGAAGGTGTGGAACCTGACATCCAGCTGCCCTTTGTGCAGCCTGCAAAGGACGAAGAAGGCAAGCCTTCCCATCCCTTCGGTGTGATGCGCGAAAAAGATCTGGCAAGACACCTTGAGAATGGCAAGGATAAAACTCCTGATAAGTCGAAGCGTGATCAGGACGCCATTGAGAGCCTTGCCCGTGACAATCAGCTGCGCATGGGCTTGCAACTGGTAAAGCAACTGCCGCGGCTTCAGGCTATTCACTAGAGTGGCAACAGCCGGAAATGGCAATGATTGACAACTGAATATGTAAGGGCGCGGGAAACCGCGCCCTTTGACCGTTGGAGAAAGGGACAAGTACGTTATGACGATGCCGTCAGAACCTTCAGGAAAAGGGACTACTCCCTTTAAGCGGATTCTGCGCAAGATTTCTGCCGTTGCAGGCCGCGCAGAGGCAGGCAAAGAGTCCGACCGGAAAGGCTTTTTTACCAGCCGGCTGTTTTTAGGCCTGGTGGCTTTTGCCTGCGGAGTATTGCTTACCGGCAGTATGATGCTGGTGTACTTCAGCATGACAAGAACAGAGCCTGACTCCCGTATAGCCGAAAAGACTGCAACTGGTGAGGCGCTGCCTTCTGTACGCGATTTGCTTGATCCTTCCAGCCTGCCGTACGAAGAGGCTCTCGGAGGTTCGTTGGAGCAGGCAGTCAAGCAAGTGGACTATGCCTTGCTGCGTACTCTTGAGCGGCTTGAGCTTTCGCGCAGGTCGTTATTGCTGGAGAGTGTGGAAGTCCGCAGCCAGAAGGGCGAAGAATATCATTTTCAGCGGCTTGGCGTGGCTGTAGACGGGCTGCGTGAAAGATTTATTTCAGGGTTGCGGACTGCGCTTGCAACATGGGCTCCCTCTGCAAATTTGCGTAAGGGGCAGGACGATGTTTATCGCGTAATCATTGAAGGTGTGCCCACGCACGAGTTGTCTTTTTTGCCGCTTCGTGATGAGCAGATTGCAGACGGCGAGGACGGCATCCCTGCGCAGGCTGAGAATACTACTAAACCTGCAATGCCTGATTCAGCAGAGCGTCCCATAGCCGGAGAACAAGGAATTCAGCCTCCGCCGGTGGGTGTTGCTCCGCAACCGCTTCCTGCCGGAGCACCCCGTCTTGCCATTGTCATTGATGATATCGGCGAAAGCATGCGCGCTGTGGAACGGCTGACAAAACTCGACTATCTCGTAACTCTTGCTATCTGGCCGCGGTCTTCTCATGCGCGGCGGGCAGCGGAATACGGCTGGAAGCAAGGGCGTGAGATCATGGTGCATCAGCCTATGGAGCCTTTAGGGTATCCTAAAGTGAATCCGGGCCCCGGGGCTTTGTTTGTAACCATGAATGCCGACCAGATTCATACTGTTCTGGCAGAGAATCTGAAGATGGTACCCCATGCTGTCGGCATCAATAACCACATGGGCTCGCGGTTTACTCAGAATAAAGTCGGTGTGAAGGCGGTATTAAGCGAGCTTTACGGTCGTAATATGTTTGTGCTGGACAGCGTCACTCACGGCGGTTCTGTACTGTACAACGAAGCTGTAGCCAGCGGTCTGCCTGCCTATCGCAGGTCGGTATTTCTCGACGTGGTGCGTGACAAAAAAAGTATTGTTCATCAACTGGAAAAAGCTGCGCGTATTGCCCAGCGCGAAGGTTCTGCCATTGCTATCGGACATCCTACAGCCGAAACTCTCGCCGCATTGGAAGAATGGCAGCGCATCCGCAACCGGAATGTTCGGATTGTCAGTGTAATGGGACTTGATAAAGTGGTGCAGGACAGGCAATAAACACTGTCGGCGCGCGGGAAAGTTGCCGCGTGCTGTTTTTGCACACACATATCACACACAACACACTGCATCTGGAGGATCGTAATCATGGCAGAAAGAACTTTCGCCATCATCAAGCCCGACGCAACCAAGCGCAATCTCGAAGGCCCTATCCTGTCAATTATTCAGGATAAAGGCCTGCGTGTTGTTGCCATGAAGAAAATGCAGCTCACCAAAGAGCAGGCAGAGGGCTTTTATTACGTACATAAAGAGCGTCCCTTTTTTGGCAGCCTGACTGATTTCATGACGTCCGGTCCCATCGTTGCCATGGTGCTGGAAGGCGAAAATGCCGTTGCACGCTGGCGCGAACTGATGGGCGCTACCAACCCGGAAAACGCTGCAGAAGGCACCATCCGCAAGCAGTTTGCCGAAGGCCTTGAAGCCAACTCGGTTCATGGTTCTGATGCTGCCGAAACCGCTGCGTTTGAGATGGGTTACTTCTTTAACGCCATGGAGATTACCGGCTAATGAGCAATACGGTTCTGGGCTGCATCGGATGCGGCAATATGGGCGGGGCTATCATGCGCGGACTTGCCGGTGCCGAAGGGGTGACACTGGCAGGATTCAATCGCAGTATGGCCCGGGTGGAAGCACTGCGGGAAGAGATCGACCTTGAGGTGTTTTCTGACGCACTGTCTCTGGCAGAGCGTGCCGACATCATTATTCTGGGTGTTAAACCCGACCAGATTTGTGATGTCATAGAGGCTATTCGTCCGGCATTGAATGCGGACAAAGTGCTGGTTTCCATTGCTGCCGGAGTGACTCTGGGAGCAATGCGCAACGCAGCGGACGGACTTGCTCCTGTGGTGCGCGTTATGCCTAATACTCCCGCAATGGTAGGGCGCGGCATCTACGGCGTATGCCTTGATGACCCTGCATTGCCCGCCAAAGCCGCGCAGACCGTTCAGGACCTGTTCAGTTCAATTGGCAAGGTTGTTGTACTGCCCGAAGAGAAATTCGAGGCATTCACTGCTGTGGCCGGATGCGGCCCCGCGTATGTTTTCCACATGATTGAAGCTGTAATAGAAGCAGCCGTCACTGTGGGATTTACGCGACAGGACGCAACCGACATGGTTAAGGAACTATTCTCCGGCTCGTGCGCTCTGGCAGAGCAGACCAACATGCATCCTTCTTTGCTGCGTGAAATGGTCACTTCGCCTGCAGGAACTACCATTGCCGGAATTAATCACCTCGACCGTACTGCCGTGCGCGGACACATTATTGATGCTGTGCTTGCAGCCTATGAAAAAGGTAAGGCAATGCGCCGCTAGCAGCCGCAACAATCCGGTCATGTAATTCAGACGGGGTGCCTTGGTCAGGGCATCCCGTTTTTTATGGAATGGTTGAAACATTCAATGGGCAAACACAGCTTAAGTGTTGATGCGGCTTCCTGTCGGTATATAGTTAATACGTTCGCCCAAAATAGTTTTCAAAACTCTGTAGGCTCTTACGCCGGTACAGTGTCCGGTATAAAACGTATCTATCGGGCACTGTGCAAGCTGCTTTGCCAATTGAATAATGTCAGACTTGCGGCATTCAAGACCGTTTAGCATCGGGATGCCGACCAGATGGAAGCCGCCCACGACGGCCTTTATTTTCTCGCCTTCAAAAATTGTACGCACTGTTTCGATCATATTTAATACACCAGCATGGGCGCATCCCGTGAAGAGCACTAAGCCATCAGGCTCTCTGATGATTAGAAACAATTCGTGCTCGAAGGTATCCGGCAAGAGACCTTCTTTGTTGCCTGAATATAGGTATTGGTTACCAGCAGGACGGGGGTATCTGTCGCTGGAATTGATAACAGCGAATACGTCGGGAAGTATCTCTGTAGTCTGATTAATAAAAATTAATCTGTTCCGGTAATGCTCCGGCAGAGCAGAGTCGAAACCTATATTGAGCTGAACAGCCAGAAACTTAAACACATAGGATCGGGCTTCACATTCGCGTAAAAACACTTTGGCGTGCTGATTATGATGAAGGAAGTGGGGCAGCCCATTGGCGTGGTCATGGTGTCGATGCGAAATTACTGCGATATCGGCATGTTCAATGTCGATTTCTATCAGTTTTGCATTGTCATAAAATGTGCGACCGCAACCCATGTCGAAGATAATCGAGTTTTTTGCAGTCCGAATATGAAAAGACAATCCTTTTTCGGCGGAGAGAGCGGGGTGGTCGGGTGCCTTTCTATTATCCACCAGTGCATGAACGATCATAATGTTGCCGATAAGGTTTACGCAGCGCAGATGAGAATTGTGTTATAAAATTGGATAAACGGCCGGGGTGTGAGGCATTCGGATTATCCTGAGGGAAAGGCCCCCCCGCTAGCTATCGTTGAAAATTCGTTGAGGGTACTGCCGCCTTCTGGAAAGTTTAATAATGCTTGTAAGAATTGTTTTTACCAAGAAAAATGATAAGTATTTCCTTTGTGTTGGTGTTGTGTCGTGTACCTAATCTGACTGCCTGACTTTGCAGCATGTATCAGCTGACTTGCAGGTCGCAGCGCCTTTTGGGCTACAAAAACAAATCCGCATCGCTTGGGGTGCGGTTCCAGTGGATTTTTCCTGAGCTTTTTTTGAACTTACGCAACAGCACATACAAAGCACCGGCTCCGCCATCTTTCGGTTGAGCGGTGCAGAAGGCTAACACTACTCGTTTGAACGGGTCGCGGGTGAGCCATGTCTGAATTTTTTCGCGCAGAACACCATATCCTTCGGGGCTGTTTTTCCCACGCCCCGGGATAAGCAGAACACAGCGCTTACCCTTGGTGTAGCTGGTTTGAAAAAATTGTATCATGGCGCCGTAGGACTGAATAATATTCTGCCCGTGCAGGTCGAGGTGGCCTTCAGGGCTGTACTGACCAGCACGCATTTTACCCAGCACCACGGGGTCCAGCCCTTCTACATGGGCCTGAATGAACTCGTCAGTATACTCAATCTGAAACTGGACTTTACCTTCAATAAACTCCTGCAGCTGAGCACGCGGATCAAAATCAGCCGTGATTTTTTCGTTCAGCGCCACTTCCGGGTTGATTTCTCGTCCTTTGCTGCTGAGCGGGGCAACTCCGGACATGGCTCTGCTGAACAACATGTCTTCATCAGGTTGCGGCACCGGATTGTTTTTCTGGTGTTTAACCGCAGTCCGTGATTTTTGCTTAGCTTTGGTCTTACGGTCGTCGTTGTTTGCTAAGTGTTTGCTAGCCACGCGCTTGAATGCCTCATGTTCTCCCAGCAGAACTCCGCCGGAATTAGCTTCTTTTTTTATTTTCTTTTTGCCGGATCCTGCAGTCTGTTCCGGCATGCCGGCCTTTGAATGAAAGGACTGCATTGCCAGTGCAAAAAGCTCGGCGTCTTCATCTTCTGGGGATGAGTGTCCGGTAGCAGGGGCATTCTCTTCTTCCGCTTCGGGGAAGTTATCTTGTTCGAGGGCTGCAAAAGGATTGTTAAAAGTGTCAGTCATGCTATTCTCCAACGGAGATTGTTGACACCCTAGGGCTGTGTGTCAAGCAAAGACCGTATTTTGACCCTGATTATCGACTCCGAATGAGTTGAGGGAGAGTGTATATGAAGTTGAGACTGACCACTGTATGTCTGATGATGTTTTGCCTGTTCGCTACGGGCTGTGCATCTGGAGTGAAGTTGTTTGGCGGTCCGGAAGCCTTGCAGGAGTACAAGCTGCAGGGTGAAGGTGATGAGAAGATTCTTGTACTGCCTGTCACCGGAGTGATTGATAACAAGCCTGACCGTGGATTTTTTACCGATAAGCCCGGTCTGGTGCAAAACGTGGTCTCACGTCTGCGTCTTGCAGAGATGGACCCGGACATAAAAGCCGTCATTCTGACCATTGATTCACCCGGCGGCAGCGTTACTGCCAGCGATATGCTGTTTAATGAAATTATGCGGTTCAAGCAGCGGACCGGAGTCCGCGTGGTTGCTTTGCAAATGGATATGGCCACATCCGGCGGGTACTATGTATCCATTGCGGCAGACCGTATTCTGGCGCATCCGTCTACAATTACAGGCAGCATAGGTACAATTTTCCTGCGGCCTAACGTAACAGGCCTGATGGATAAGATCGGTGTGGAAGCTATTGCAACCAAGTCTGGAAAGTTCAAGGACGTCGGTTCGCCTTTCCGTGAAAACTCCAAGGAAGAAGAAGCAATTTTAGAGAATATGGTGATGACGTTGAATAGCCGCTTTGTCGGCCTGGTAAGCCAGCGTCGCGGCCTGCAGGGTAAGGAAGCTTCCTATACCGATGCCCGTGTGATGACAGCCTCCGAAGCTCATAGTCTGGGCTTGGTAGATCGTATCGGGTATTTTGATGAGGCCGTGGAAGAAGCCGCAAAACTTGCGGGCCTGAAGGAAGCCACAGTTGTAGTCTACCGGAGAGAGCCATTCCCCAACGATACTCCTTATAATACCGTAAGCGCCCAGGCTGGTACTGCACCACTGGTACAAGTGCCGCTGTCTCAGTATCTGAACGTACCTGATACAGGATTCTACTATCTGTGGGCACCGGAGTTTGCACAGTAGCCTGCTGTTGTCTTTAATGAACGAAACGGCCCGTGGCGATTGCCATGGGCCGTTTGTATTTGCAGAGACTGTCGGGAATCAGAAAAGCGTATCAAGCACCAGATGTGTGCCGTAACCGACAACAGCAGCAATATAAAATGGCAGGGTCACATCCCAGGGTGTATGGAAGAAAGCCATAGGCAAAAAGATAAGAGGCAAGGGAACAACAAGCATGGCCCACCATGTGTGTGTCCAGCCGCGATGCTTGCCAAGAGAGGGAAGCATCGCAAAAAGTCCCAGCAGTGCAGCCCATTCGTACTCTTTGTTGATGATCAGGATGACATCTACGATTGCCATGATCGCATAAAAGAAGTTCTGCCCTTTGGATTCGGTGTCCGTATCCGGAAACATGGTTGCCATAAGTGCAACCGCAAAAAGTGATGCAATGGTCAGGGGCGGCGCGGAAATAACGTTGAGATAAAGCAGACCGGCAAGCGCGCCGCCTGCTACAACAGTACATCCGGTCAGGTGCCCTTTGTACCCTGGCATGTGAATTCCTGTAGCTTCCGGCATCGCCGGTTAATGGTTGAACTGAACGGTGTCTATCTGTGCAGACTGTGGCGGCAAGATAGAAAAAAGAGCCAGCAAAGGCAAGAATGCGTATGGCAGCGGGGCTCAGAACAGAAATCAGAAGAATACCACTGTCCGTAACAGGTCAGAGTGGATGCCGTGATGATGCTGAGAAAGCGCCTTGTTAGGTGTGTCTTACGCTTAGCAGCGCTGGCTGGCAGCGAGGTAAAAAGAGCACCTGATAAAAGCACATACCTTTTTACTGCGCGAACATAAAGATGCTGTGCCTGTTATTGAGTAGAGGCATTTGGTTTTTTACGGGGGCAGGGTGCTGGTACCAGATAATAAAAACGGCCCGCCGGAACTTCCGGCGGGCCGATGCATTGTCTCAGACAAGGTTATTTGGCCGGTTACATGGCATCGCTGGCATCAAGCTGGTCAATCTGTTCGCGGATGGAGTCTTCCAGTTCTTTCGGAAGCCCCATAATATCCACGTTCAGGAAGCCGCGAACGATGGTCGAGGTTGCTTCGTCCTCGTCCATGCCTCGCGCCATCAGGTATTCGATTTCTTCCTGCGCGATTTTGCCCACAGCGGCTTCGTGCGACAGCTCTACGCCGTCGATGGTGGCATCAAGTTCGGGGATGGCGTGAATGCGTCCACCGCCCAGAATAAGCCCTTTGCACTCCAGATGGCCCTTGGCGGGAACATTGTATCCGCCGATGAAGCCGCGGTTGATCACAGTGCCACCTGTGGTCAGTGTACGTGCGATGATTTCAGCGCGGGTATCGGGAGCGTTCAGGATGATGCGGTTGCCCGCGTCAACATAACTGCCGGGAGGGGTCACCATGACGGAGTTGAAACGCGCTACCGCGCCGGAACCGTTCAGGGTGATGCTGGGGTACATCTGCAGGTCTTTTACGGGCTTCAGCAGCACGTAGTTGGAAAGAAACACAGAGTCTTCTTCCATCACACCGGCAGAGCGGGGGCGTACGGCAGTGTCTTCGCCCCAGTTGTGAATCATCGTAAAGGTCAGCTTGCCGCCTTTTTTTACGTAGAATTCGGAAATACCCATATGGGCAGCTTCTTTGGCTCCATGAGCGGTGGCACAACCGGAAAGGATGTGCAACTCTGCGCCTTCTTCTACAACCACGATGTTGTGCACGTTCTGAGCAAGTCCGCTGTCTTTGATGAAAAGGCAGGACTGGACAGGATCGGTAACCTTTACGCCTTTGCGGGCGCGGATAAAGTAACCGCCGTGCAGGTTGTCGTAGGCAGCTCTGGTGAACTCGTCTTTGTCGGGATCAACCATTTTCCACCAGTATTCAGGCAGGCCGTCAAATTTGTTGTAGGCGTCCTTGATGTCCATGACTTCAAGGCCTTCCTGACGGGTCTGGCAGTGAACGCCGGAGTGGTTCATGTGCATAAAGCTGCCGCCGACCTTGGACTGGTTTACGTCGATACCGGCATAGAGCAGGCGCTGTTTGTCTTCGCTGGAAAGCGAGGTCAGGTCGCTGATCTGGCTGGCCTGTCCGCCGTTAAAGGAATAACGGGAAAGATCAATTTTACCCATGACTACAGGGCCTCCTTGATGGAACCGTTAGTGGGGGTAAGGCAGCGCAGGCACTCTTCGTAGCCGTGCTTGGAGATGTGGTCGAGGATATCACGAGGGCGTGCTTCGCAGCACAGCTGCCCGTTGTACATTACCTGCCCGCGATCTGCGTTGACATACTCAAGAATGTAGCCTGTATGGGTGATGATAAGCCCTGCAGTTTTGCATTGTGCACGGTGCTCTTTCATGCTGCAGCTTGCCGGAGGCACGCCGTCCAGAAGCTGGCGGGCGGTTTTGCCGATGAGTACCATGTTCTCAAGGTCAACGCCGGACTCAGGCTCGTCAAACAGCACCAGATCAGGCTGCTGAGCCATCAGCTGGAGAAGTTCGGAACGCTTGATTTCGCCGCCGGAGAAACCTGCATTGATGTCGCGTTCAAGGAAGTTTTCAAAGTTGACTTTACGGGCCAGTCCGTCCACGTCAACTTTGCGTCCCTGACCGCACATGCTTACCAGATGGCGGGTTTTCAGACCGTGAATGGTAGGCGGGCGCTGGAAAGACATGCCGATACCCAGACGAGCACGCTCGTACATAGGCATATGGGTGATGTCGTGACCTTTGAAGAGAATCTGGCCACCGGTAACGGTATAATTTCCGAAGCCCATCAGCGTCATCAGCAGCGTTGTTTTGCCGGAGCCGTTGGGACCGAACAGAATGAAGGTTTCGCCGTCATTGATGTGCAGGTTGATGCCCTTGAGCACTTCAACATCGCCGATCTTCACACGAAGATTCTTTATCTCGAGCATGAGTGAACCCCACTTGCGAATTTGCCGCGGCGTAGGCGTTTTCCGGAAGGCAACAAGGATATTGTATCCATTGTCTGGCGATGTACGGTGCGTTCAGCACTGTCTCAGGCCCGGGAATCTGCTGGCCCGTAGCGGGCAACTACCGGAGTGCATATGTATTGCTGTGATGGTAGCAGCGCCGTCGGCGGAAGGTTGTTATGCTGCATCCCGCAGGGCAAGTCAACGAAAGCAGTCGCTGACTGCGGGGGATGCAGGCGTACTATTATTGTTATCGGGTGGCAGTGTGCCACGATGTGTTTTGTTTGTCATGCAATTCCGATGTGCTGTGGCAGATTAGTCCTGTCTGGGCAGCTCGATGACACCGCTACGTCTTCGCGGGTCCGGCCTGTAGCAGAAGTAGCATCTGTCGTTGCGGCGGAATGCAGGTAATAGCGCCATACCTGCCAGAAAACCCCCGAGATGTGCCCACCATGCGATGCCGCCGCCTGCCTGTGGCGTGACAATGCTGGTTACGCCGGAGAAAAACTGCGTGATGAACCAGATCCCCATGTAAATGCTGGCGGGAAATTCAAAGAAAAGCGGAAAGATGAGTACCGGAATCAGCGTAAGAACCTTTGAATGCGGGTAAAGCAGCAGATAGGCTCCCATTACGCCTGCAATGGCGCCTGATGCGCCGACTACCGGAATGCTGGAGTCGGCATTGAACAGTATGTGAACGCACGTGGCGGACAGTCCGCACAGAAGATAAAAAAGCGCAAACCCCACAGGCCCCATGACATCTTCGATATTGTCGGCAAAAATCCACAGGGTCCACATGTTCACAATCATATGCAGCCAGCCGCTGTGAATGAACATGTGCGAGAGAAATGGAAAATAACTGTCAGGATAACCACTGAAAAGCGCCCACTCCGGCGATGTGAAGCGCATGGGCACCACGCCGTATAAATGCATGAAGCGGAGCAAGGTGAAGTCCGGCATTCCCTGTTCAAAGACAAATACCGCAATGTTCAATGCCAGAATTGTCCAGACCGCCCAGGGGCGGTGAACTCTGGGAATGGAATCACGAATGGGAAACATTTCTGCTCCGTGTGCAGTTGGTGCCGATAGAGGCTGTGTATCGCATTGTATGTAGCGCTGTAGTTTTATTCCGTAGTTACCGCTTGTTAGCCATGGTGCTTGATGGGATGTTACCGCGTACGTTTTCTTGAAACCGTTTTTTGTTTTTTCCTATTGCACATACATGACATTTTTCTGATTGCGGAGAAAGGAACGGCTTTTGGCTCAATCGTTATGCGTGCGTAAACTCAGCGGGTTGTACAACTGCTTTTTATTTTGTCCACAGTCGGACTGCCGTGCTGACCAGCCTGTCCAGTTTATGTTCGCGCAATGTTTCAAGCGTTCGTAACAATGCCTTTGTTTTGTGTTTTAAATCCTGCTCTGTACCTGTGTTATCGATGATCAGATTGCAGGCCCGCATTTTGTCGGCCTCCGGCCACTGCCATGCATCCATTGAAGCAATGACTTCTTCATTCCAGCCACGGGTTGTACGCAGACGTTCTGCCCGCATTGCAGCAGGTGTGTAGACGCCTACAAGAACATCTGCGTCGCTTTTCCAGCCTGTTTCAAGAAATAACGGGATTTCAGCTGCAGCAAGCGGAGCTGTTTTGTGCATGTTCCAGAATTTTGTCAGATGGTAGCGCACGGCAGGGTGAACAATTTCTTCTATCTCCCTGCGGATGTTACTATCCGATTGCATGGCATGCAGCATTGCTTTTTTATCTACCGGAGCGTTGTCTTCGGGAATGAAACGGTCGCCGAAGCGCCCTCGTAAACCGTGCCACGCGTCCCCACCCGGGGCGTACAACTCGGCTACACATGCGTCGGCACTCCATGTCGGTATGCCTTGTTCTTTAACTAATTGAAGTACGGCCGACTTGCCGCATCCCGGCATTCCGGTAAGCACTACGCGCTGGCTTCGTCTGCCCAGATCGCGAATGATCGCGGTAAAGTCTGCCGGTGGGGGCAAAGTGAATTGTAGCGGTTTGCCGGTAATGGGATGGTCGAAAGCAATTTTCCATGCGTGCAGCATCTGCCGGTTTGCAGTGTGCGCAAGGGAGGGCGTGAGTGACAGTTCGTCTTTATCAGGCATGCCGAAGTATAGGGCATCTCCCCACAGTGAATGACCGATATGGCTCATGTGTACACGAATCTGGTGTGTGCGGCCTGTGTAGATGCGCACTGCGGTAAGCGCCCAACCTGTTCCGCCGCCACCGGCAGGGTCGGCCATAAGAACACGCCATGAAGAGCGGGCTTCGCGCCCGCCACGGATAACCGTCATTCGGGTTTTATGATTCGGGTGTCTGCCTATGGGCTCATCAATTTCGCCTTCTGCCGTAGCCGGAACTCCTTTCACAATGGCAAGGTATTCTTTATTGATTGTTCGGTCAGCAAAAGCTTCACTCAGTCTCAGACGGGCTTCTTCGGTAAGGGCCACCAGCAGAAGGCCGCTGGTGTCTTTATCTATGCGGTGCACAATGCCAGGACGGAAACCTTCCTGCGCCTGCAGTTCAGGAAAATGATGCACCAGACGGTGAACAAGAGTTCCCTCGGGGCAACTGGGAGCAGGGTGAACGGTAAGCCTTGCGGGTTTGTTTACTACGATCATATGTTCGTCGTGGTACAGTACTTCCAGACTGCCTTCTTCAGGTGTTACGCTGGACTCTGCCTGCTCGAAGCTGAAGCTGATGGTCTGGCCGGTTTTAAGCTTGTGTTTCGGGCTGGTGCAGATTGTTCCGTCAATCTGCAGCTGGCCGTCAGTTATTGCCCTCTGAATTTTTGCGCGGGAAATAGCTGAATCTACAAGCATAGCTGCGACAAAACGGTCAACTCGTTCACCGGAAAATGTAGCAGGCACTTCTGTTTCCAGACTAGTCCTGTTTTGTTTAATGTGTGTGTTATCAGTGTGTTGAGTCAATTTTTTATGTTGTCCTTGACGAAAGTGTGTTGCCATACTACACACCTCCGGATAAAGTTTGAACACGAACTAGATGAACTTAAGCAATCTCTAAGGAGACCAAGAGTGGCTGTTTACGTGGTGGACCACCCGCTGGTCAAACATAAACTGGGCCGGTTGCGTCAGAGCGATGTACCTGTAGCCGAGTTTCGCGCACTCTCCAATGAAGTGTGCCGTCTGCTGACATACGAGGCAACCAAAGACCTCGCTACTGAAAAAATTCAGGTCGAAGGCTGGGCCGGTCCTGTCGAAGTAGAGCAGATCAAGGGTAAGAAAACTACCGTTGTTCCGATTCTGCGCGCCGGACTGGGCATGCTTGACGGTCTGCTTGATATGATTCCCGGAGCAAAGGTAAGCGTTGTGGGCATGTTCCGCAACGAAGAAACCCTTGAGCCTGTGACTTATTACAGCAAGCTTGCCAATAACATTGACGAGCGTCTTGCTCTTATCATTGATCCGATGCTGGCAACCGGCGGTACGCTGGTGGCAACCATCGACCTGCTGAAGCAATCCGGCTGTAAGCAGATCAAGGGACTTTTCCTTGTCGCTGCACCTGAGGGTGTGAAGCGTGTTCAGGATGCACACCCCGATGTGGATATTTATATTGCCGCAATGGATGAGCGTTTGAACGAGAATGGTTACATTTTGCCTGGTCTCGGAGATGCCGGTGACAAGATTTTCGGTACCAAATAGGTATCTGCGCGTTTAAACGCACAGAGCATTTTTACAACGGCGGTCTTTTTTCCCCGTTGTGGAAATGCTCTTTTTTTGGGCCAATGGCTGGAATACGGGGTGGCGCCTTCTGCAAAGGGGCCGCCCTTGTTGTGAATAACGGAGCATATGAGATTTTACGGAGGGAGTGGTGAGCGATTCTACGGAATATTCGTTTAGACTGAAAGACAGCCTTATTGGCGCGCAGATGTTGTTTGTGGCTTTTGGTGCGCTGGTGCTGGTGCCGCTGCTGACAGGGCTTGATCCGAACGTTGCCCTGTTTACCGCAGGCGCGGGTACGCTGATTTTCCAGCTGGTTACCAAACGTCAGGTGCCCATTTTTCTGGCATCATCGTTTGCGTTTATTGCACCCATTATTCATGGTGTCGCAACATGGGGGGTCGCAGCAACCATGGGCGGCCTTGTCGCTGCGGGTATGCTGTATGTATTGCTGGGCGGCCTTATCAAAGTGCAGGGTACGCAGATTCTTGATCGTGTTCTGCCTGCCATTGTAACGGGGCCGGTTATCATGGTTATCGGTCTGGGACTGGCTCCTGTTGCGGTATTTATGGCCATCGGTAAATCCGGCGATGGTTCTATCGAGCTGTTTGCCCGTCAGGATGCGCTTGTGGTTTCCATGATTTCTCTGACCGCGACTATTGCGGCATCGCTTTTCGGTCGCGGTGTTATCAGGTTGGTGCCTATCATGTGCGGTATTGTGGCAGGCTACATCGCTGCCCTTGCTTACGGTATGGTAGATTTTACCAAAGTGGCCGAAGCCGCATGGTTCTCTATGCCTAACTTTGTGACCCCCGAGTTTAATATCGAGGCGATCATCTTTATCGTTCCGGTAGCAATTGCTCCTGCAATTGAGCATGTTGGCGACGTACTGGCGATCAGTTCCGTTACAGGTAAAAACTACATCGATAAGCCCGGCGTGCACCGCACAATGATGGGTGATGGTGTGGCAACCATGTTTGCTTCTTTCCTTGGTGGTCCGCCTAACACTACCTATTCGGAAGTAACCGGTGCTGTTGCGCTGACTCGTTCTTTTAACCCCGGCATCATGACGTGGGCTGCTATCACTGCAATTCTGCTCGCTTTTGTGGGCAAGCTGGGCGCCCTGCTGCACACCATTCCTACCCCTGTCATGGGTGGCATTATGATTCTGCTGTTTGGCGCTATTGCTGTTGTGGGTATGAACTCGTTGGTGCGTGCTCAGCTGGACCTTATGGAGCCCCGTAACCTCGCAATCATGGCGATGATTCTTGTGTTTGGTATCGGCGGTATGGCTTTCCATGCCGGTGAGTTCTCCATTAAGGGAATCGGCCTTGCCGGTATCGTAGGCGTAGTTCTGAACTTGATTTTGCCCAGAACCTCTCATAAGAAAGCGCAGTAACAACCGCCTTCATATGCAAGTAAAGCCCGCTCTGTGAGCGGGCTTTTTTGTATGCAGAAAAAGCGGGCTCTGAATCCAGAGCCTGCTAAAGTACGTTATGCTGCGTTACGACGTTTCATATGCGAGACAGTTGCAAGCGTACCTAACCCCAGTAAAAGAAGAACAACAGTCGCTGGTTCTGGCGTCGGTGTGGGTTGCTGAATATGACTGATAGTGAAACTTGTGCCCACAGTCGTCATGGCGTTCTCTTCAGTTACCCAGCCATAATGCTTTTGCGAAGAATCAAGCCCAAGCAGTTCAACATAACTGTCCGGGATCAGATCAAAGCTGCCTGTAAAATCTAAAGTATACCATTCCCCGTCATACTCAAATCCTTCGGTAGTAGCGCCCGGATTGGTCAAGATGAATACATCGGAAACATACCCGGGGGTATTAGGAGTTTCATAAAAATCGAACTCCAATGCAGTGGAAAGAACTTTGGAAGTGCTGTTGTAGGGATCCCGTGCTGAAAGTTCCAAAGCAGCAGTTACTGTTCCGCCAAGAAGCCAATTCCCGAATACGGGTTTGTTCGTATGGCTCATACTCATGGCCGCCGCAGAAGCACCATTTGTATTCACTACACCATGGACAGGTACGCCGAGGGTTATTCCACTGCGGTCCTCTGACTGAGTAGCCCAAGTCGTTGACCCCCACCAAAGCTCAGCGTAAGCGTCCACACCATTAACTGGATTATACCCGCCAGTTGTCAGCCCAGTGTGGGTGACGTTATCTTTCCCTGTTTGCATGGTCCAACTGGAGAAGCCTGCATTATAGGTATAGTTTCAAGAATTAACTACTGCAGCAGAAGCTGGTAACGCCATTGCAATGATCAAAAGAAAACTAAAAACAGTACGATTAACGTATCTCTTCATAATGTGTCCCCCCTACTATCGTTGTTAAGATCGCCCCACCTAATTGGAAGCACACTTTGTGCCAGTTACAAGTATAGTTGTAAAAATGAGCTGCTAACAGTAATGGTAGCTGTTTTATTCTAATAGTTATTAAGTTTACCAACATGTAATACTCATGTACAGGGCGTGCCTGTGTTGTCTTAACAACTTGATAGTAAAAGTAATTTCATCATTGCGCCCTGAAGTAAGATAATTGTACAACGTCGAAAAACTTTACACTCATAATTTGAGATTCTGTTGGGCAAGTTTCATCCGTTGGTTTCCTGCACGATCTTTTTCCACAACCAGTATAGTTCTTTTTGCTTGAAGTTACTCCTACTCCGCTAAACCAATATGACTATCTATCTCAGCAGATTTATACATATCTAGTCTAAATGCGCATTGTGGAAAATTCCCCGGAAGCAAACGTATGCGCAGCTTAGCCGCTTTCCAGTGCTTTGACTTCCCTCGTAAAGAAGGGGCGTATGGACATAGTGCCAATCCTATCTTTTTTATGCTTACACTACACCTGCTAATGCTGATGATTCCGACAACCCTTTGTTGCGACAACATTGTCTCGAAAATGCAATTACGGTCCTCTCTAGCATCATTTAGGTAATCTAGTTTTATAAAAGAGCTTCCTGAACTGTTGAGCTAGTTGAATGATTAATTAATAGAGCATTTTTGTTAGGTGATAGCTATATAGTGCGTATGCATTTGTCAAAACGTATTGTTAAAATTTCTATGTCCTGCTATTAGTAATGTGCGTGAAACTTTTGTTGATGATGAACAAGCATACGGGAGGAGAATATATGAGTGATCTAATTGTTATGCTATTTGATGATGAGTATACTGCGCTCGAAATGCGTGCAAAACTTGTCAAATTGCAACGTGAATATCTGATTGAGATGGAAGATGTGGTTCTTGTCACCAAAGATGAAAAGGGAAAAATTAAATTACACCAAGCAGTAAATCTGACAGCTGCCGGAGCTGTGGGAGGTGGCTTCTGGGGGACTCTTATAGGATTAATGTTCCTTAATCCATTATTGGGATTGGCAGTAGGGGCTGGTGCTGGTGCAATTTCCGGTCTTCTTTCCGATGTCGGCATCAGTGATCAGATGATGAAAGACCTCGCCGAGTCTTTTAAACCGGGCAGTTCGGCACTTTTTATACTGGAACGAAAGGTCACTGGAGACAAGTTCCTAGATGAAATTAAACAGTTTTCAGGGAAAGGCAAAATTTTGAAAACATCATTAACTAAAGACCAAGAAGACGAACTGTGTGCTGCACTGGAAGGGTGTATGTTTACGTAGTTGTGCCCCTGAAATACTTTTTTGATTGCCTGCTAAGCCAGAGGGGTGTTATCCCGCTGGCTTAGTTTTTTCTGTTACGCGGGATAATAAAGTGGGCCGGATCTGCTGCTTCAAATCCGGCCCGATGAGGAGCGTGCCTGCCCTGAAATGAGGGGGGAGGAGGGCAGTATGTCAAACGGCACTGGGGGAATGCCGTGGTGACCAAGTTACTATTTCAACATCGGCTGCACTGATGCAGGGCAAAACTGCGCCTGATGCCTCTGAAAAAGAGACGATAGTGCAACCAACTCAAAAAAAGACCTGCAAAGAAAGTTTAAGGCTCTGACGTTAAGCCCAAATGCCTTTGTGGAAACAGCTTTGCAGGTCAGTCGTTTTCGCTCAGCAAGCAACAGTCCGGCGACAACCGCACCGGAGAATAGTGCCAGCGGTGTAGAAATAAGAACCGCGGCGATAGCTGATGTTACGATAACGGTAGTCAATACAACTGTCTTTACGGGTACAACCGAATTGAGCACGGCCTCGTTATTCTCAAGGTGAGCAGTTGTTTTGTTAATCTGCATGCATGTGTTTTCCAGCAGGAAGGTAAGCTCCTCGGCAGCGAGAAACCTAGGCTGTCGAGTGTTCATGGCTAGTGGCCTCCGTCAGATTTGTTTTTATACATTCTTAAGTGTATGTTTATGGGGGGGGTAACAAGCAACTGTCAATAGAATATTTAATGAGTGTATATAAAAAATAAAAGCACTGGCCGGAACCAGTGCTTTTGTGATGACAGGCTAATGGACTAGCTATTGTATATTGCTGATGATTGCCGCAAAAACGCCTTCAATATCAAGGTCGGTAGTATCAATTATGATTGCATCATCAGCAGGCCGAAGCGGAGCAACAACACGGCTGCGGTCCTGATGGTCCCGTTTACGAATCTGTTCCGTCAACTCTTTCATGTCCGGAGTTTCTCCGGCAGCGATTAATTGATCATAGCGTCGCCGGGCACGCTCTTCGGGGGTGGCATCCAGAAAGAATTTGTAACGTGCTTCGGGAAAAACCACCGTGCCCATGTCGCGACCTTCCGCGATCAGAGATACCTGCGCGGCAAGCTTTTGCTGATTTGCCTTTAAAAAAGTACGGACAACAGGCAGAGTTGCAACTGCAGAGGCCATCAAGGCTACCTCTTCGGTCCTGATTTCGTCACCTACAGGCGTACCGTTCAGGTACAGAATTGTTTTCGCACCGGCACCGCTGAGAGAGAACTCAAAGGCTGTAAGGCGCTGTTCAATTTCCGCAGGTGTAAGCTTTTCAGCTTCTTTGCCCAGTTTCCAACCTATGCTGCGGAACATGGCGCCGGTGTCCATGTAGGCGATGCCCAGCTTTTTTGCAACATTACGTGCCAGAGTGGTCTTCCCTACGCCTGCAGGGCCGTCTAGTGTAACCGTAATACGATCAGCCACGGATTACCTCCTTGAAGGCATCAATGAACAAGGTGTTTTCCTGCGTGCTACCGATGCTTACCCGCAGGCAGTGAGCAAGCTCATAGCTGCGAAGCGGACGGATGATGATGCCTCGTGACAGTAATGCCTCGAAAATTCCCTGTGCATCAAGGGGGCATCTCTCAGGCAGTGCAAACATGATAAAGTTTGCAGCTGAAGGATATACAGTACACCCTGCCTGACGTAATTCAGATGATAGATATTGTCGGCCTTCACGTGTGATCTTGAGCGTTTCTGCGTGGAATACTGTATCTTCCAGTGCCGCGATGCCTGCAAACTCTGCAAGAATATTGATGCTGAAAGGCAGGCGCACCCGTTTGACATAGTCTGCCAGTGCAGGATGCATTACGCCGAAGCCGAGCCGGAGTCCGGCAAGGCCGTAGCTTTTTGAAAAAGTGCGCAGAATTGCAACGTTGGGGAATGCTTCCAGCTTGGGCAGTATAGAGTGCGCGGTTTCATCTTCTGCAAAGTCCATGTATGCTTCATCCACAACAAGCAGACATGAGGAGGGCAGGCTTTTGGCCAGGTCAATTACATCCTGAACGGGGGGGCAATAGCCTGAGGGGTTGTCCGGCGTGGTGATGAAAACAATTGCTGTATTTTCATCCGTTGCTGCAACTAGTGCTTTCCAGTCAAAAGAAAAATCGCTGTTAACCGGCACCTGCCGGAACTCTACACCGCAGAACTTTGTTTGCAGTTCGTACATGCTGAAGCAAGGTTTGAATGCAACAATATTATGTTGCCCGGGTTGAGCTTTTACGCGAATCAGCAGGTCGATTACTTCATCGGAACCGTTGCCGATTACAATAGAATTTTCCGGCACGGAAAACTTGCGCGCAATGGCTTTAACAAGTTTGGGGTTACCGGATTGAACATAGCGAAAAGCCATGTCGGAATGGGAGCGCAGCGTAGCTTGAACCAAAGGAGATGTGCCCAGCGGATTTTCATTGCTTGCCATTTTGATGACCTGCGAAAGGCCATAACGTTCTTTAATTTCATCAATGGAGAGGCCGGGCGTGTATGGCTTGAAAGCCGCTACTTCGGGCCGGATGCTTGTAACGGCTTCCGGAAGCCCGGTATCATCCCGCTTTGCGGGGGTGGTCATGGGGCGCTCCTTTAGTGTGTACTGACTTATCAAATAAAAGGGACGGTTCCGGTGAACCGCCCCAATGAATAATCCAGCTGGCGTTACGGGGCAAGCAGCCCGTAATTGCTACTCTTCATTTTCGGGTCGAATGGTCAACACCGGCATATTGGCACTTTTTACTACTTTTTCTGCTACGGAACCGAAGAGAATGCGGTCAAAACCTTTGCGGCCATGGGTACCCATTATTACCATGTCAACTTTTTCGGTTTCAGCAACGCTGAGAATTTCTTCTGCAGCATAACCGGTGACAACGCGACCGGAAGCCTTAACGTCGGCAAAGTTTTCTGTAACAAAGGCATCCATCGTTTTTTCCGCACCGGTTACAATTTCACCTACAAGGGTTTCGATGGATGCAGTAGGAACATGAAATCCTACATACTGACTAAGCGAGGGGGCCGCGTAAACGACAATGACCTCTGCTCCCAGAGGCTTGGCAAACAGTCGGGCATATTCTGCTACCGCCTTGCTGTGATTGGAAAAGTCAACTGCGCAGAGTATTTTTTTTATGGCGAGCATAGAGCCTCCTTGGCCTTGAATGATGAACGCCTTAAGGCGCGGATATTATTCTTTCTAATAATATAGCGGGTTCAGCTGTCAGGTGCAATAGACATGACGTAAATTCTGCCGTAACAATACAGGCAGGATAGTATGCGAAACGGCATCTTTTGCCGCATTTTTTGGTAGTATTGGCATATATTTTAGATAAATAGCTTTTGGTTGCGGCTTGGCAGGGTTATTGCTTCTAAAAAAACAAAACCCTAACAGCAGGGGCAGGCCATGAAGATTACGAACGAACAACTGCAGGCATTGCAGCAGGAAGAAGCGAAGAAAAAGCAACGGAGTGCTGCTCCGGGCTTTGATTCGTTGCTGGCTGGTAAGCTGCAAGGCACTGAAGGTACCGAAGAAGCGCAGGCCGCGCTGCCGCCTCCCGGAGCGGGAGCGGTTAATCCGCTGTTGATGGTGCAACAGACCACACAGCAGGCGTCTTCGGTTCCGCTTTCCGGCGTGGCAGACTCGCTGGATGGCATGCTGGACAATTGGGAAAATTATTCCCGTATTATTGGTCAGCAAGGGGCTGGCACTGATTTGCGTTCAGCCTACAGCACTTTGGAAAGTATTGGAAATGACCTCGCCCGAATTCGCCAGACGGTGCCTGATTTAGATGCGCGCCACCCCGGTATGGGTCAGATGGTGAATGAACTTGAAGTGATGACCACTACGGAACGCTTCAAAATCAATCGGGGCGACTATTCAGTCTAGGTGTGGTTCAACCTTTAAAAGGCCTCTGTTTGCTGCATAAGCAGGAAGCTGCTTAGCCATGTTTCAAATTGTTGCATGAAATTCTGCAAGCGGAGTGTGACCTGCACCATGCGAGGTGAGCCTGCTTTGCCAAAGGACAAATCTATCCACGCGGTATGGGGGCCAGACGGTCTGGCCCGCCTCCGCGAGGATTGATTTCCAGCAGGTGAGATAAGGCTTCGCTGTATGGGAATTTTTGGTTGCCAGAGCCGTTGCGTCACTTGATGCAACGGCTTTTTTGTCAGGCTTGTTGTTTCGTCGTATACGGGCAACTGTAAGGTGCGGCTGGTAGGAACGCTTTTCGGGCACGATGCCGATAGGCTGTAGCGCCTGATTGACGGATTTTGCCAGAGCTGAAACTTCGTGTTCACCTTGTTTGAGTGCCAGCCACAAGACAGAGGGAGTAGGTGTTTTGGTGTGTAAAGATGGAAAAGTGCCGCCTGCTCCGGGGGTAATTGTGAACGGTTTCCAGCTGATAGTATGGCAGTTGTCGATGATGGACTGAACGTTTTGTGTCGGTATATTGCCGATGAACCGTAATGTCAGATGCCATGTCTCTGCGCAGGCCCAGCTGATCGCGGGCATATTAAGCCCTGTGCATGGTGGCCTGATAATATGATGTTTCATACGCCGTTGCAGGTCTGCCAGTAGCTGCTTGTATTTTTCCGGCATGGCTATTCCTGCGAACAATCTGACGTACTCTTTTGTCTGAACGTTCATGGCTGTTTTCATCGGGTCTGGCTGCGGGGCTGCGAAAGTGTTCATGACTGCCTCTCGGCAACATTTGCGTGTATTTTCTGAATGTGTTTCTGATCCTGTGAAATCAAGGTTTCAAAGGAGTGCTCAGACTTTGATTAGTAACTGCAATCCGTTAATCCCTTGCTCAACTGTCTGAAGTCTTACAGATTCTCTGTCTCCCTCAAATAAAAAGTGCTGACTGGATACAAGGCCGTTCACGCACCAGCCAATCCAGACGGTTCCCACTGGTTTGAGGGGGGAGCCACCAGCAGGACCAGCAACGCCGGATACTGCAATGGCAGCCTGAGTATGCAGCAGCCGGCAGGCTCCAGCGGCCATTTTTTCCACGACAGGGGCACTTACCGCACCATAGCTGACAAGGGCCTCCTCGTTCACACCCAGTACATGCTGTTTGACGGTGTTGGAGTAAGCAATAATACCGCCTGTAAACCAGCTTGAACTTCCTGCCACGGATGTAAGATAAGCCCCGATCAATCCGCCGGTACATGATTCTGCCGTAGCCAGCATCATATCCTTGCCAAGCAGTGTGCTTCCCAGCAATTCTATGGCTTGGGTCAGATTAGTTTTACTCATGATTACTCCTTTAATGAGGCCGTACCATGCGCGATTATGGCAGGCAATGTCTGCAATCGGTTGCTGCATGCGACTGCTGCGGATAGAGTGCCATATCTGACGACCAGAGGAGATACTCTGATGGCGTACGAACGTGATTACACGGAAGCTTTGCAGACAGAACTGCTTACCGAAATGGCAGATAGTTTTTTTGGGGAACGTTGCGCAGTAGAAAAGCAGATGGAAGCTTTGCAGGCTAAGGAGCCGATGCTGCAAGAGTTGTTGCATAATGCGTGCTGTGCTTTGTTGCGTTTGGAATGGCTGCTTGGGCGCCAGCTGCTGGAGCTCCTTTTAGCGGAGCTTGAGATGTCTGTAGATAACAAGTTGTATATGTATGCCGTATCTGACGACGCGTCGGACCGTGGTCAGGTATGTGAAGTAGATACGACGGGCCTAGTTTTGGTGAAGCTTGCCCGAATTTTACCGGTAAGGTGGTTGAAGCAGAAAGCTTACGGGGCGATTGTATGCCGTGCATGGAAATTGTTTGCAGCAGCCTGTGAGCGTTATATGGATGGTCCTGAACTGAATGTTGCCGAGCATGGAGTAAAAGGACGCGGGTTAGGCTATGAAGGTTATATGCAGCGTGTTACGGATATTAACAGGAAAGTACACTTGGTTAATGTAAATCATGCACCATCGTGCATTATCGGTATGATGGAGTCGTTGGACGTTGGCGCCCAGCGTCAGCAGAAAGCTGCCGGTGCTGTACGGCAAGGCTATGCGACCAGTCTGGATGACTCGCTTTGTATGGTGGAAATGACTCCCCCTGCGCAGCTGGTTCCGCTCCCGTTGATTGTTACCGATCCCGGTACGCTGCAGATAGTACGATGGTACGCTGCACAGGCTTTTGTAAAGAGATGAGCAGGGCGTATGTACCCTAGGGCTAAACTACAGCCCGCATATGCCGAAAAGGATATATGTACAGGTACATGGTGTCGCTACAGGCGGCTCCATGCGCATTTAAACATACGAGGGTAGTTCATGTTGTCTTATACCGCTGAATCACAGATATACCGTAATGATAAGAAAACATCGCGGGCTCTGGTATGCGTGATGTTTATGTTTGCGTTTATTGTTGTTCCCTTCCTTGGTTATCAGCCTGCACATGCCGCGGCTCCTCTTAAAGTAGTTTATGGTTTCGACAGAGAGTTTCCGCCGTTTTCCTTTGAAGAGGCACAAGGGGTGCCTACAGGGTTTGATGTGGAACTGCTACAGGCTATTTTGCGGGACAAGCCGGTAAAGCTGATCCTGCGACCGCTTTCGTGGGATCAGGTGCTGGTAGAACTGTCTGCAGGTAATATCAGCGTTACATCGGGAATGGCTAAAACCCCTCAGCGCGAGTTGCTGTACCGCTTTGCAGAACGGCCTACCCTGCCTTCCAGAATCATGCTGTTCACCAAAAATCATAATCGGGTCGGTAACGTCCGTTTGCTGCGGGGGCAGCGGGTAGCAGTGGAAAAGGGCTCGTTGCAGCAGCGGGTGCTGGAAGGATTTGGCGGACTGAACATTAAGCTGTTCAACACGAAGATTGATGCACTGAAGGCGTTGTATAACGATGAAGTTGTCGCTTACGGGGGGCCGGAAAGAACAGCCACTTACTATATAAACAAGCTGAAGCTTGGCGGTATTTCCACCGTGGGAACGCCGTTAAATATTACGGATGTGTTTTTTGCCGTGAACAGGGAACAGACAGCACTGCTCAAGATGATGAACGATGGCATGCTGGAAGTCATGCGAAACGGTGAATACGACAGAATTTACCGCAAATGGTTTGTGCCTGAACTGCTGCCGGAAGAACGGCAGGAACTGATCAAGCAGGCCAAGCAGGCGACGATTAATTCTTATGCTCCGTATTCCCGTGTGGCTTTGGGGGCTGCTGTCCTTACCCATTCCGGTAAAATTTTTACCGGCTGCAATGTTGAAAATCCTATGCTTAACCTGAGTCAGACAGCACTGAAGACGGCAGTGGTGAAGGCCGTTTCAGATGGTGACATCGGAATCAGGGCTATAGTGTCAGTGGATTCCGACGGCAGGGTACTTCCTCCTTCCGCTTCGGACAGACAGTTTTTATATGAGTTCGGACGTGGTATACTTTCTGTTCTGGAACCTGAAAAAGGTGTATATGAAGAAAGAATGCTGTCTGAACTTCTGCCTGAACCTTATGTAAGGCGACCTGAGGAGTTCTAGATCGGCCAGCTTGTGTTACGGAGGTTTGGAATGGACGAAAGACGCAGACGGCTGCGGGTTCCCGCCCAGTATTCTGTCCATCTGGAATATCAGGGCAGTAGAAGTCTAGCTCAGACACTTGATTTGAGTTTACGAGGTGCTTTGTGCATTGCGGGGGCTCCTATGCCGGAAGGTGCAGAGTGCACTTTTCTGCTGACACTGGAAAACGGTATTGTCCTGTCTGTTGATGCACAAGTGGCAAGAGTGGATGCTGATGAGACAGCGTTGCGGTTTACGGGAATGCCTCCGGAAACATACATTCACCTGCGCAACATGATAGAACTGCTGTCGGGAAATGCCGATGACGTTGAGGCAGAGGAAGTGATGCCGTTTCAGTAACTGCCAATGCCGTTTGCTGTGCTGGCTGCTCTTCATTCAGGGTTCTTGCTTTGCGAACTCTGCCAAGTTGTTTATGATGCGGTCTGATACTGTTGCACTATGATATGCAGCAATATCAGGCCGTTTTTTTTGAAGGAGGTGTCATGAAGCGTATTCTTGCTATTGATATCGGTGGAACAAACAGCCGTTTTGCTGCTTTCAGACTGGATGATGGCGGCGTTCTGCATTTTGATGACAGCGTATGGCTTTCCACTCAGGATGCAGGCTCGTTTGACGGATTGCTGAGCGAGCTTGCAGAGAAAGGCTTTTCTCTGCTGCCCAAAGACGCGGATGTTATGGTGGCTGCGGTGGCAGGGGCTATTGAAAAATCCGGAACGTATTGCAAAATATCCAATGCGTCATGGGCGGTTGATCTGGGAACTGTGTGCGGTAAGTTTGCTATCCGGCGGGGCCGGCTGGTAAACGATTTTGAAGCTCAGGCCTTTGCCTGCCTTTCAGACGCAGTGGCAAATGCGGAAACCGTGCTGGAAGGAACCGCTGTTGATGCAGCACCTGTTGCTGTTATCGGCGGTGGGACAGGGCTTGGAAAGTGCCTGCTGGTTTGCGATGGTGTAGGACGATACATCACTGTTCCTTCCGAGGGGGGACATTCTGTTTTTCCGTTTGTAAACCGTGAAGAAATGGAATTTGCAGAATTTGTCCGCAGTACAACAGGAAGGCCTCAGGTTATCGGAGATCTTGTTGTAACCGGTACCGGTCTGCGTTTGCTGCATCAGTTTCATACCGGAGAGAAAATGTCTTCGCGCGAGGTGGCAAAAAAACTGGATCAGCACCCTGTGGTGCTGGAATGGTTTGCCCGCTTTTATGGTCGCGCATGTCATGATTATGTGCTGGAAACCATGGCTCTAGGCGGAGTGTATATTGCCGGCGGGCTGGCTTCCGGTAATCCAGTGCTGGTTATGCACCCTGAATTCGGCCGCGAATTTGTGCTGAGCGACGTTCACGGACATCTGCTTAAAAATGTTCCCGTCAAGCTGAACAGAAACGAAGAGTCGGGACTGTGGGGGGCGGCAGTGTGCGGAGTGCAGATGCTGAAAACAGACAAGCTTTCCGGTGTAGTGGCCTAATTGTACATAACGCAGCCTGAGCGTTGCAATGCAGGAGAGTGTGAATGAAACCTGAGGTGCTGAAGCGCCTTGCGCTGGTTGCTGTAGTTGTGCTGTTTGTCGGTATATTTTTATATAACGACTGGGGCCGTTTTTTTACGCTGGAATATGTAAAGCAGTCTCAGGCCGATTTTGCCGTTTTGTATGCAGAAAAAGGCATGTCGCTTATTGCCGTTTACATGGCAATTTATATTGTGGTCACGGCGCTCTCACTTCCCGGTGCCACTGTGATGACTTTGGCCGGTGCGGCGCTGTTCGGCTTCTGGGCAACGCTTGTCGCTGTTTCTTTTGCCTCTACTATCGGTGCAACTCTGGCTTGTCTTGCCTCCCGTTTTGTTTTTCGTGATTGGGTGCAGCGGCGGTTTGCAGATCGTCTTATGCGCATTAATGACGGCATTCGCAAGGATGGTGCTTTTTACCTTTTTTCTCTGCGATTAGTGCCCGTTTTTCCTTTTTTTCTTATTAATCTGGCCATGGGGCTGACTCCTATACGCGTTACCACGTTTTACTGGGTTTCCCAGCTGGGTATGCTTCCCGGAACTGTCGTTTATGTAAATGCAGGAAGCGAGCTGGGGGCCATCAACTCGCTTTCTGGCATACTTTCTCCGTCACTTCTCTTTTCTTTTGCATTGCTCGGTATCTTTCCTCTGGCCGCTCGTAAGGTTCTGGAAAGGGTAGCCACGTGGCGTGGCAAAAAGGAGAACATTGATGCCTAAATATGACTACGACTTAATTGTTATAGGCGGCGGTGCTGCGGGGCTTACCGTCACTGCCGGCGCATCGCAGCTGGGGGCGAAGGTTCTTTTGGTTGAACAGGACCATGCCCTTGGCGGCGATTGCCTGCACTATGGCTGTGTTCCCAGTAAGGCACTTATCCGGTCAGCCTCTGTCCGGCGGCAAATGCAGCAAGCCTCTAAGTACGGGCTGCCCGATGTCGCGCTGCCGCCTGTTGATTTTGCCGCTGTGGCACGGCGTATTAAAGATATTCAGGCTGTAATTCAGGTGCATGATTCCGTTGAACGCTTTACTGGGATGGGAGCTGATGTCCGGTTCGGGCAAGCTGCCTTTACGGATGAGCATACGGTGGAAGTCAAAGGGCAGGGTGGCGTTTTGTGCGCTACCGGTGCCAAGATTGTTGTTGCTACAGGATCTTCTGCTGCTATACCTCCTGTTTCCGGCCTGACAGAAGCCGGATTTCTGACCAATAAAGAAATTTTTTCTCTCTCCGGGCTTCCGGAGTCGCTGATCGTTCTGGGAGGAGGGCCGATTGCGCTGGAAATGGCGCAGGCTTTCCAGCGCCTCGGAACAGAGGTGACAGTGGTTCAGCGCTCGGATCAGGTCTTGACCCGTGAAGATGAAGATATGGCCGCTATTGTTCAGCAGAGGCTGGAAAGCGAAGGGGTGCTTATTCTGACCGGCACCTCTTTGCAGCATGTAGAGCGTAGCGCGGGTAGCGTACACGTTCGCCTGCTGCATAAAGGGGAAGAAAAACTTCTGAAGGCTTCGGAACTACTGGTAGCACTGGGACGCAAGCCTAACGTTGAAGGTTTGCATCTGGAAAATGCCGGAGTCTCTTATTCTGCCCGCGGGGTGCCTGTTGATGCACGCATGCGGACAAATATACCGCATATCTTTGCTGCCGGAGATGTGACCGGAAAGTTTCAGTTTACGCATGCTGCCGGTTATGAGGGGGGCATCATCATTGCCAATGCTGTTTTCCGCCTGCCTCGTAAGGCGGATTATACAAATATGCCCTGGTGTACATTTACAGAGCCGGAACTTGCCTCTATCGGTATGAACGAGCGCGTGGCAAAAGCCGCAGGGCTGCAATACTCCGTCCGGACAGAGGCCTTCAGCAGTAATGACAGAGCGCTGGCTGAAAGTGAACCGGAAGGGCGGGTAAAAATGCTTCTGAATGCGCGTGAAAAAGTTCTGGGAGTGCAGATCTGCGGCCCTCATGCCGGAGAACTTATAAATCAATGGGTGGCAATCAAAGCCGGAAATATTTCACTTTCAGCTGTTGCAGGGGCTGTACATCCGTATCCTACACTGGGAGAGATTAATAAACGTGTGGCAGGAAGCCTGCTGTCAGAGAAGCTGTTCTCCACAAAGGTACAAAGTGCATTGTGCTTTCTGTTCGGGCATCAGGGCAAGCCTTGCGGAAAGGAATCATAAAAGAGGTACGGCACAAAGAGTAGTTGATAGCTGCCGACTGGCGGTATCGTTAATCAGTTGGACAGTCGGAAAGGGGGGCCTGACTGCACGGAGTACGCTTGCGGTCTTCGCTTTCGGAGATTGAAGTTAAGCAGTTTGGCCCTTTTTACTAAAGTAATGCCCCTTAAAGTCTGTTCACTTCAAGGGGCTTTTTAAGGTCTGCATGTTTCAAGTTCCGGTGACCGGAGTGCAGGCTCCCTGAGAGTTTTTTTGATAGAGTGATACTTGGATAGCGGACTGCAATTCAGGCTAACCACCTGTTGAAAGCCTGCTATTGTAATTTGTCCGTATGTTCGATTCGTTGCATCAATACCCTCCATGATGCGAGCAACGTGTCGCTCTGGAATAAAGCACCGCGTGTTTCATACCTGTTTTCGTTGACAAATCTCAGGGCCTCGGTGGCATGTTGTCCGGTGGAAGCAATAATGGAGGATGAGATGATCGTGTCATCGACAAAAGCAAAGCAGCCAGGCACGTTTCCCAGCATAGGGCTCGTAGAATCCCATTGGACAAATGTGGCTTTCGGGGGGATTGGTGCAAAAGTGTACACCGTTTCAATATCTTGCGGCTGGGCCGTCAATATGCGCATAAAGGCATGATTTGACCATTGATCGGGTGTATGCGTGACAATAGTGCGACCCTCAACAGGAATCTCTATGCCGCTGATGTTTGAAAATCTACCGGATAGTTGCCAGAAGCCTTCCTGAAGTAAAAACGTATGCTGCATTGGAATTTCTCCAAGTGTTAAACAAGATATAAAAAAGGGGACTGAGTTCAGTCCCCTTTATTTTGCTTTGGATTGCGTGGAGGTCTTATGCCTGCTGTGCTGCTATCCAGCTCATGGCTTCTGCAAGGTTCAGTGAGCCTTCGTAGATGGCTTTACCGGTTATGGCTCCTTGCAGGTTTGCTTCACGCGTAAGGGGGTAGAGATTATACACATCATCCATGGTGGCAACTCCGCCAGCCGCAATGACAGGCAGCTCTGAACGGCGTGCGAGTTCTGCCAGCGCTTCCACGTTCACGCCGCTTTGCATGCCATCGCGGTCAATGTCGGTGTAAATGATGAAAGCGGCACCCTGTTCTGTCATGCGGGGCAGCACATCATAGACAGTAAGTCCGGAATCTTCGACCCAGCCTTTTGTCTTCAACTTACCGCCTTCGGCATCCAGCGAAACGCCGATGCGTCCGGGGAACTCTTTGCACATAGCGCCGAAGAGTTCAGGTTCTGTCAGAGCAATCGTACCGATGATAAGACGTTCAACACCGGCATCAAGGTAGGCTTTCGCCGTGGCAATATCCCGAATTCCCCCGCCCAACTGAACGGGTATGGATACACCGGAGCAGATGGTGCGGATAAGTTCTTTGTTTACCGGATCGCCGGAAAATGCTCCGTCAAGATCGATAACATGAAGCCATTTGCCACCTTGGTCCTGCCAGTGCTTTGCCATGGCAACAGGATCACCGGAGAACACGGTTTCCTGATCAGCTCTTCCTTGTTTAAGTCTTACTGCACGGCCGCCTTTGATATCGACGGCGGGAAAGATGATCACAGGCCCAGCTCCTTAATGCCTTGGTACAAGCCTTCTTTGGCAAGGTCTTCCGCAGTGATCCACTTTCCTTTGCGTTCAACAAATTTGCTGAAATTGAGCAGGTTTTCCGCAAGGGTCTGCTGAGTTTCTTCAAAATGGTAGCGGGAGACCAGAGTCTGCCCCTGCACATCCATCAGAAACAAATCCAGCGTGACGCTGGCAGGGCTGGCAGCGGTCATTTGTTTGCCTTTGCGGTCGCGCCAGTCTACGAGCTGTGGAATGAGCAGATAGTCAACATTCATGCAACGGCCCACGTTCAGCCAGTAGCCGAAAGCGCTTGTGGGGTTTTCGGCCTGACGGGCTGTTTCGATTTCCTGACATTGACGGCCTTGTTCGCTGGATACAAATTTACGCGTTGTCGTTTCGCTGAGGATGTAGGCAAAGTTCTTGTCGAGACTACCCAGCACCAGCGGGTCAACGACCTGTTGCTCTTCAGGAATATACCCTGCAAGCAGGCTGGCTGTCGTTGTCGGCTGGGTAAAGCCCGTAATGCCGATATTAATGTCAGGAAGCGGTATGGGGCCCTGTTTGGGGCTGTAACATGCACTGAGCATAAGCAGGCCGATGGCCGCAACTAACAATTTGATTGTAGAAAAGTGAATTCGCATTAATCGAGACTCCCCTTGGTGCTAAGCAGTGCATCGCGTTCTTTAGTTGCTCCGTGGCGAAGAGCAAGTCCTAACCCTTTGAACGCTGATTCCAGAAGATGGTGACCGTTTTTACCATATAACAACGAGATATGGAGATTTATTCGGGCGCCGTTCGCAAAGGATTTAAAGAATTCCCGCCAAAGGTCCGCCTCGTCTCCTGCGATAACAGGGGGTAACAGCTCCTCCCCGCGGTAGACCAGATACGGTCTGCCTGAGATGTCGAGGTTGACTTCGGTCAGGGCTTCATCCATCGGCACCTTGGCATTGCCGACGCGGGAAATGCCTTTTCTGTCTCCCAAAGCCTGAGCAAACGCTTGTCCGAGGCATAGCGCGACGTCTTCCACCGTGTGGTGTGCGTCCACATGCATGTCCCCCTTGCAAGCTATGGTCAGGTCAAAGCCAGCCCAGAACGCCATAAGAGTCAACATATGATCCGTAAACCCATGGCCGGTAGAGACTGAAACCTTACCGCTGCCGTCAACATTAAGGCTGAGCGAAATATCGGTTTCCGTAGTAGTGCGGGCTAGTTCGGCCACACGTTGCGTCATGGTTGCTCCTCTTTCAAATGGTTAGCCAGCGACTATGCTAAGCTTCAGATTCTTCAGGTTCTTCTGTTTCTTCTTCGGTTCTGGATTTTCTGCCGAAAATCTGGGCTACATAAATGCTGACTTCGTACAAAAGAAGCAGCGGGCCTGCCATCAGCAACTGAGAAACAACATCAGGCGGTGTCAGAATTGCTGCAACAATGAAGAAGCACAGCGTGGCAATCTTACGGCCTTTACGCATTTTTTCTGCGGTAAGTATGCCGATGCGTGCACCAAAGAATGCAAAAAGAGGCATCTCAAATATCAGACCGAATGCGATAAGCAATTTTAGAGAAAAGCTGAGGTACTCTCCAAGCTTGGGCATTGCCTGAATAGTTTCGCTGTTGAAGCTCATAAAGAAATCAAAAGCGAATGGGAAAACAATAAAATAACCGAAGCAGGCTCCTGCTGTGAAGAATATAGCAGAAATAGCGGCCATTGGCGCTATGTACTTTTTCTCTTCATCATACAGGCCTGGAGCAATAAAAGCCCATATCTGGTAGAAAATATAGGGGCTTGAAAGGAACATGCCCGCAACGGCGGAAATTTTAAGATAAGTGAAGAACGCTTCGGGCAGCTCGGTAAAAATGAGCGTGCTTGATTCAGGCATTACCGCCAGCAGCGGAGCCACAAGGTAGTTGAAAAGCTGCTCGGCAAACCCGTAACAGGCCAGAAAGCCAATGCCTATGGCAATGCTGCATCGCACCAGACGAAAACGCAGTTCGTCCAGATGCTCCAGCAGAGTCATCGGACGCTCTTCTTCGTCCGCTTCATCCTCATCTTCATCAAAGATAGAATTGGGATGTGGTCGATCCTTCGCCGGTACAGGCGGTACAGACTCTGAAAGAGCCGGGGCGGTATCCGCCCCGGCTTCATTATTAACGTCATCAGCGGCTTCGGCAGACGGGTCATCGGCAGAATCAGGCTCTTCGCGGTCGGACTTCGGGTCCTCTGCTTCCGTGTCCTGATCTGCAGTCGCTGCTGCTTCTGCTTCAGGCTGGTTGTCGGCAGCTTCGGCCTGATTTGCATCATCAGATGCTTTTGCAGCTTCTTTGTTTTCAGAAGCAGCTACATCTTCATTCCGGTTGTCTGCGTCAGTGTTACGCTTCAGCTCGTCGCTCATGCCTTTACCTTCTCTTTCTCAGATTCGGCTTTGGGCTCTGCCTCGGCAGTCACAACAGGCTGCTGCGATTCGACGTCAGGTGCTACAGCAATATCAGGTTTGGAGCTTGCACTTTTTTCAGCTTTGGCCACAGTCTGCTTTTTCGGAGCATCATCGTCTCCGTACAGATCTTTTTTAGCTTCCTGCTTACGTTTTTCGTGCTCTTCAAGCTCTATCTCAGTGTTGATTGTCCGCTGAAAATCCGTAGAAACTCTGCGGAATTCAGCCAGTCCTTTGCCCAGAGTCCTTGCCGCTTTAGGAAGGTTTTTGGGCCCAAGAACGATTAGAGCTACAACAAGGATAACAAGAAGTTCCGTAGTTCCGATGCCGAACATAGTTAGATTTCCGCCTTTAAGCTGATTTATTGCCCGTTATTCCCATTCAATGGTGCTGGGCGGCTTCGACGAAATGTCGTACACAACGCGGTTTACGCCTTTTACCTCATTAATGATGCGACTGGAAATGCGTTCCAGTACTTCAGAGGGAAGCCGTACCCAGTCTGCGGTCATCGCGTCAACACTATCCACCACGCGCAGTGCGATTACATGCTCGTAAGTGCGATCGTCGCCCATAACCCCCACGGTTTTAAGGGGCAGCAGTACGGCAAATCCCTGCCACACTTTGCGATACCAACCAGACGCAGTCAACTCATTCTGTACGATTTTGTCAGCTTTCCGCAGAATATCCAGACGCTCTTCGGTTACCTCGCCGATAACGCGGATTGCAAGGCCGGGACCGGGGAACGGGTGACGCCAGACGATGAAATCAGGCAGACCCAGTTCAACGGCAAGCTTGCGTACTTCATCTTTAAAGAGCTCACGAAGGGGCTCGATGAGCTTCAGCTTCATGGTCTCGGGCAGGCCGCCAACGTTATGGTGGCTTTTGATAACAGCAGAGGGACCCTTGTGCGAGATAGACTCGATAACATCGGGGTACAGAGTGCCCTGAGCGAGATATTTCACGTTGTCGATCTTCTGGGATTCTTCATCAAACACATCGATGAAGGTGTAGCCGATGATCTTACGTTTCTTTTCAGGGTCTTCAACGCCTTCAAACAGCTTCATGAAGCGTTCGCGGGCGTCAATTACAGTCAGGTTCAGGTCGAAGTGTTCGCGCAGGTAGCCGGAAACTTCGTCTACCTCGTTCAGGCGCAGAACACCGTTGTCTACAAATATGCAGTGCAGGCGGTGGCCGATGGCCTTGTGCAGCAGCACGGCAACAACGGTGGAGTCAATTCCGCCGGAAAGTGCGCAGACAACCTGCTCATCGGGGCCGACCTGTTCTGCGATTTCTTTAACTGCGCGCTCGCAGAAGGAAGACATGGACCAGTCTGCTTTGATGCCGGCAATCTTGAAGATGAAGTTGTGCAGAATGTGCTCGCCATCTTCAGAGTGGTGAACTTCGGGGTGGAACTGCACTGCATAGATGCGGCGTTCGTCGTCAGCCATGGCGGCAACTTCCAGCGTTTCGGTGTTGCCGATAACCTTAAAGCCTGCGGGAGCAGCCTTTACTCTGTCACCATGCGACATCCACACTCTGGAGGTTTCGCCGACCTTCAAACCTTCCCACAGAACGTTTTCAGTGCTGAGAGTCAAATCCGCAGGGCCGTATTCGCGGGTTTCGGAGCAGGAAAGTTCGCCGCCGAGGTTGTGTGCCAAAAGCTGCATGCCGTAGCAGATGCCCAGTACGGGGACACCAAGCTCCAGCAGACCCTTATCAAGAGTAGGGGAGTCTTTGCCCAGTACGCTGGCAGGGCCGCCGGAAAGAACAATGGCAGAAGGCTCCATAGCCTTCACTTCTTCCGCGGTGACAATGCAGGGGTGTATTTCGGAATATACTCCGGCTTCGCGGATACGGCGTGCAATCAGCTGAGTAACCTGCGAACCGTAGTCCACGATAATGACTTTATTCTGCTTTTCCATTCTGCTTCCTCCGGTGTGATATAGTGCACACCGCTTGGGAAAGGGTTGTTACTTATCGATATTATAGTTGGGCGCTTCTTTGGTGATGATCACATCGTGAACGTGTGATTCACGCAGACCGGCAGGGGATATCTGAACCAGATTGGCTTTTTCGTTCAGCTCTTTGATGGTAGCTGCGCCAGTGTAACCCATGCCGGAGCGCAGACCGCCCACAAGCTGGTAAATGGTTTCGCCCACGGGGCCACGGTAGGGAACACGACCAACGATGCCTTCAGGGACAAGCTTTTTGGACTTTTCCTGGAAGTAACGGTCCGAGCTGCCTTCCTTCATGGCGTCGATGGAACCCATGCCGCGGTAGATTTTGTAAGTACGGCCCTGATACAGAACTGTCTCACCCGGGCTTTCTTCGGTACCGGCAAGCAGAGAGCCCAGCATGATGGTGTTTGCGCCTACTGCAAGGGCTTTTACCACGTCGCCGGAGTATTTGATGCCGCCGTCAGCAATGATGTGGCGGTCAAATTCTTTTGCCGCTTTTACGGCTTCCATTACTGCGGTGATCTGAGGCACGCCCACTCCGGCAACAATGCGGGTGGTGCAGATTGATCCGGGGCCGATGCCTACCTTGACAGTGTCCGCGCCTGCGGTGAACAGAGCCTTGGCTCCTTCATAAGAAGCTACGTTGCCGGCAACCAGTTGGCAGTTGGGGAACGTGCTTTTGATCATTTCAACAGACTTCAGAATGTTTTGGGAGTGCCCGTGGGCGGAATCCAAAACAAGGAAGTCGGCTCCGGCGCTCAGCAGTGCTTCTGCACGCTTTTCGCACTCGTTACCGACTCCGATAGCAGCCCCGACACGCAGGCGACCTTTGTCGTCTTTGCAGGCCATGGGGTATTTCTGCACCTTATCAATGTCTTTCATGGTGATAAGGCCACGCAGGTGATTTTCTTCGTCAACAACGAGCAGCTTTTCAATGCGGTGCTCGTGCAGGTGGTGACGGGCTTCGTCCAGAGTGGTGCCCACGGGCACGGTAACCAGACGTTCGCTGGTCATTACTTCGCGGACTTTGGTGCCGTCGAGGTTGGTGACAAAGCGCACGTCACGGTTGGTAAGAATACCGACCAACTCGGTGCCTTTGACCACGGGCAAACCGGAAACACGGTATTCTGCCATCACCTGCAAGGCCTGACCAACCGAATAGTCGGGGTCAATGGTCACAGGGTCAATGATCATGCCGCTTTCAGATTTTTTGACCTTTTCGATTTCAAGCTTCTGCTCATCGATGGTCATATTTTTGTGGATAACACCCACACCGCCGTTACGAGCCATGGAGATGCCCATGGCAGACTCTGTAACGGTATCCATAGCGGCGCTGATGATCGGGATGTTCAGCTTGATCTGGCCGGTCAGCATGGTCGAAACGTCCACCTGATCCGGCGTGATTTCGGAGTAGCCGGGAACAAGCAACACATCGTCAAAGGTCAGAGCTTTGCCAAGAATCGTGCTCATGATATTTCTCCAAACAGGTTTCCGTCAGACGGCGGAGCCTAATCGGACAAGGGCGCCGCCTGCGCTATGCCGTATTCCCTCGGGCGGGAAAGCGGTTTAAAATCAAAGAAAGTTAATCGACCTTAGTAGTGCTTTTATGTGTATCATGTCAATAGACATCAGGCGTTCGCTACAGCGTGAAGCGTGTGAATGTGGTGAATTTTCGGGCTTCAGATGAGTGTGCGGTGAAGAAGAGAAAGTTGTACAGCCCGATGGTTTGTCTGCCTGAAATATACCGGATGAAACACAAACGGGCAACAGGACTGAACTCCTGTTGCCCGAGGTTTTATGGGTGGGGTGCTGGCCGGCCGGACCATGGTTATGGTGCAGTGCCGGCTTCATATTTATTTGTCCCCGTGTGCCTTGCGCGCAAGTTCGTCCTGTGCGCGTGCTTTCAGCTCGTCGCTGGCCTGATCTGATGCCAGAATAGCTTCAAGGTGAGGCTTGGCTTTGTCCGGCTGGTTAAGGAAATGCCCGTATAATACCGAAAGGTTGAATCGGGCCATGGGGTCGTCCTGTAACGCAAGAAGCTGTTCAAAGGTGTCGGCAGCTTCCTGATGCTTACCCTGCTGATACAGGGTTATTCCCAGCATATAGAGAGGGCCGGTGTCTCCGGGAGTTGCTATGACAAGCTTGTTCAGGAATGTCTGAGCTCTGTCCCAGTCTCCGGCATCCATGAATCGCTGGGCCAGCGTTTCAAGAACTTCTGTGTTATTGGGGTCTTCCTGCATCATCCGCATAAGCTGAGTAAGCTCATCGGTGGATGCCTGATCCATCATCTGTTCCTGGCTTGCCTGCTGGGGAGCCCTGCCGGGTTTTGTCAGAGAAGGATGATTCATACGATAGATAAAAGACGTGGCAAGCATGACAACAAGGGATACACCCAGCGCTGCCAGTATTGCTTTGGTCACTTTATGGGATGGGCCGAAAGCGGGGCCCTGAGTCGCATTATTTGTCATCGTTGATAAGCTCCATTTGGCGGATACGCTTGTCGAGCTGAGTTTGAGAACGGGCAATAAAGAATACATAGGCGCCCACGCCCAGCCATACTGCGGCGTTGGCCATAAGCAGCCAGTTGGAAGAATCCATGCGGGGCCTCCTTACAGGTCGTCTGTTGTTGCTATTGAATCAAGCCTGTCAGTGTCTGCCAGTTGCCTTGTTCTGATTGCGGTAAGCGCAAACCAGAGAAAGCCGAAACAGGCAACACATACCAAGGCCGTTGTCATCATTTCCGGCTCCAGCCCGCCGCCACGGCTTGCAAATACCGAAGGGTGAATGGAGCGCCATAAGCGTGCGGAAAAGAATACCAGCGGTACATCAATGAAAGCGATAATGCCGAGTACAGCACATACGACTGCGCGGCGTTCGCGTGCAAGCCCCATGGAGCGGAGCATCAGATAACCCGCATATACAAACCACATTACAAGAGTAGTGGTAAGGCGCGGGTCCCATGTCCACCAGACGCCCCAGGAGTGGCGTCCCCAGATAGAGCCGGTAACAAGAGCAAGTGCGGCAAGCAGTACGCCGACTTCAGCAGCGGCACCAGCTAGGTTGTCCCAGAACCATATTCTTTTTTTCAGGTACATGGCACTGGCCACGAATACCGTAAAAAAGCTGATCAACGACCACCATGCCAGCGGCAGGTGGAAGTAGAAAATCTTTTGTACGATGCCCATGGTCTGTTCCATCGGGGCATACACGAAGATGAAGTATTGGCTTATTGCCAATGCCAGACCCGCAAGCAGTGCAGAGTATTGCGGCAGCGCGGTGCGGGGACTGTAAGAGTCGCGCATGTGTACCTCGGTTTTCGTCTTCAAATCAGGCAGCAGGCTGCCCGTATAGTTAGCCTTCCCCGCTGTAAATGAAGGGGAAGAGAATTAGTCCTGCGCCCAGAAAAAGCGCATCAAATGCAGCGGCAATGCCTATCCATGACTCTGCGCCTTCGGGCAGCTGGCCGGAAAAGGCTGCTGCACCGATACGTATACCCGCCAGCAGGGCAGGTATAAGCAACGGAAACAGAATGATACTGAGCATGGATTCCTTTGCAGCCTGTCCCTGTGCCAAAGCACCCAACAACGACCCCAAAGCGATGATGCCGATATCGACCAGCAGCACGATAAGGAGTCCCGTAGGCCACATTGCCGAAACAGTTTGTCCCAGAAAGACAATCGCTGCGGGGATGAAGATCAGCTGAGCGCATAACAGCAGCAGCAGACCGGCAATGCCTTTGCCAAGCCATACGGCCTGGATGGGCATCGGAGCCAGCAGCAGGCCGAAGCGCGCGCCGTTCACTTCTTCCAGACTGTATAACGTATTGAATATAAGAACCTGACAAAATGCGGAGGCCAGCCAGAAGATGGCCGCCGCACCTTGGGGTGACATTACTTCACCAATCTGCTGGGATAAGCTGAATACAAAGATCAGCAACAGTCCCATCAGAAGAGCCTGAGTCAGGCCGGTGCCACGGGTAATTACAAGCCGCAGGTCTTTTGCTGCAATGCGTGTTGCGTTGCTTAGCATACTGCCTCCGGAATGTACTCTGCGGCAGGGCCGTTGTATTGTACGCGTTTATCGCCGATGGCGATGACGGCATCGGCAATGGTAAGGTCGTCCGCCACAGAGTGGCTGATCCATACCAGACCGGCACCGCGCGTGCGGGCTTCTTCTATTTCGCGCCGCAGCATCGCCATAGACCGTACATCAAGTCCTGTTCCCGGCTCGTCGAGCAGGATGAGATCCGGCTGCAGCAAAAAGATGCGTGCCAGATTAAGTCGCTGTGCCATGCCGCGTGAGAAGCTGCCTGCCCGTTCATGGGCAAATCGCTTCAGCTCCACACGGTCGAGAGTGGCAAGCAAAGAGGCTTCATCCGTTTTTGTCCCGTGCAATCCTGCCCAGAACGCAAGGTTCTCACAGGCGGAAAGGTCGGGATAGATAAACGTCTGATGCCCGAGGTAGCCAATTTTATGTTCTTCGGCATTGCACTGCACCCGTCCCGCAGAAGGACGGGCCAGACCGGCCATTATGCGCAGCAGAGTAGACTTGCCTGCGCCGTTCGGGCCGGCCAGCAAGGTGATGGAGCCAGACTCGACAGTCAGGCTGACATCTTTGATTACCAGCTTGGTGCCGTAGAACTTGGCTACTTTTTCCAGCTTAAGCAGCATGTTCCTGCACCGGCTCTGCGTTGTTTTTACGTCTGCGTACACTGCGCATTCCCAGCAGAGGAAGCAGGCTGGCAACAGTGCTGCCGATCCACAGCCAGTTGACAAGCGGGTTGATGCTGACGCGCAGCACTACCTTGCCGTCCTGAGTGACTCCAAGCAGAGTTGCGTATGGTTCACTGCCCAGAGTGGGAATGATAGCCGCTTCTGCGTACTGGTTCTGGCTGAAGTTGTTATAGATACGACGCTGAGGATGCAACGTACCCACAGGCTTGCCGTCTCTGGTTACTTCCAGTTCGGCTTCGATGAAGATCATGTTGGGAGCTTCACCTTCGAACAGGGCTTTGTAAGTAATTGTGTAGTTGTCCAGATTGACGGATTCATTCTGGGCAAGCTCAACTTCTTTTTCCACCTTGTACGGACCGGAGAACGCAACCCCCAGCACCATGAGCAGCAGGCCGATGTGCACACCGTAAGCAGCAAGGGAGGACCTGTTTTTACGCAAGTGCGGCTCCGTGCTGAACAGCAGGATTATGCCTGCAATGGCGGCAATGGCACCGGCTGCGCCCAGAAGGGCCATAGGAATGCGGATACCGGCAAAGAACAGGCCGCCGGCGACAGCTACAAACACAGCGCCGACAATTGCCGCATGCTTTGCGTTGCGCAGACCTTCTTTCCAGCCCAGCCAGGGGCAAATAAGCAGCATCAGAGTCAGCATGACAAAGAGAGGCAGACAGACTCTGTTGTAGAATGCAGGTTCAAGTCCTACGGGGTTCGCGCTCCAGAATTTGGAGAAAACAGGCCACATTGTGCCCATCAGAATGATGACACTGAGGGCCAGCAGAACCCAGGCGACGATGACAAGGAATCCCTCGCGGCTTGCAAGACCGGAGAGAGGCTCTCCCTTTTCTTGCGGGAAGATACGGGGGACAATGATTGCAAGTGCGGTAAAGGCAAGGATGAAGGTCAGCAGGGGCGTGCCCACACCGCCGTCGCCGAACGCATGCAGCGAGTCCACAACTCCGCTACGCACAAGGTACGTTGCAAAGAAGGCCGAGATGGTCGTCAGGGCCATAAGGAATATGTTGGTCTTGTGCAGCTTGTTACGACGTTGCTCAATGATGGCAGTGTGCAAGTAGGCAGAAGCTACCAGCCAGGGAATGAGCGAAGCGTTTTCAACAGGGTCCCATGCCCAGTAACCACCCCATCCCAGCTCCATGTAGGACCACCAGCAACCCAGCATGATGCCGGCTGTCAGTGTTGCCCATGCGATCAGGGTAATGTTACGGCTGGCTTCGATCCATGAAACTTCGTTTTTGGAGTTACGGTTCATAGCCTGCGCCAGCGCAAGACAGCCGGGAACGGCAAAACCACCATAGCCCAGAAACAGCAGAGGCGGATGGAAGATCATGCCGGGGTTCTGCAGCAACGGGTTGAGGCCGTTACCGTCGGCAGGCGCAGGGTTTACTGTCATGAAGGGGTTGCTCCACGTTGTGAGCAACAACATGAAGAACCCCTGAACAATCATGAAGAAAATCCAGAAGTACAGTTTAGTGCCTTGGGAAAGGTGCTTGTACCCGTCTGTGCACATAAAGTAGACGCCCGAAAGCGCTACACATAATGCCCAGAAGAGTAGTGAACCAGCCTGACCGGCCCAGAATGCCGTTACGCGGTAAAACGTAGGCAGCAGTTTGTCAGTGTAACTGCCAATATAGACGTTGCTGAAATCAAAAGTGACAAGGCCATACAGTAGAATCAATGAGGCCAGAGACATCAGGCCTGTGACCAGCAGCTGGCCTTTTTCCATCCAGTGCAGGGCGTTGTTACGCCCGTGCCAAACCTGTGCGATGCTCATGCAGCTGAAGCCCAGAGCAAAAAGCAGACAGGCTGAGAGCAAAAAATACCCCGTAAGGTGCATGTGGTCTCCTTTACAGGATTATTTCATACGGCAGAGCCGCGTTTACGCGTAAAAAAAGAAGGGAAAGAGAGAACGGTTTGCAAAAAAGGCCGGCGGCAGCCGGCCCTGATTGTTTGCCTTATAGCTATTCCCGATTTTCCTTCTGGTACTTCGAGGGACACTTGGTCATCAGAGTTCTGGCGACAAATGTACCGGATTTGGTATCAACTCCGCCTTCCACGATGACTTCTGCACCGGGTTTGAATGTGTCAGGAACGGCTCCTTTGTATTCAACCCACATGGTGCGTATGGTGTTTTCTTTGTCTTCAATCTGGAACTTGACGCCCGGGCCCTCCTTGGTGTGCTCCAGTCCTTCGGCTTTTACTGTGCCGAAAAGACGGACTGAATGCAGGTCATCGGGGGGCATGGCCAGTGCCTCGGAAACGTTCAGGAAGTAGACGCTGTTCTGGGATAAGCCGGAAAAGAGCAGATATCCTACGCCGCCCAGAAAAAGCATAAGGGCCGCGATGTAGATGGTCTTGCTGTTTTTTTTCGGCATGGATTCTCCGTGTGTTACTGGTTCTGAACGGTATCTATAAGAAATGCGGAAACTCGTGGCTTGTTGCACCGCAAATTATTTCGAATGTTATCTGCCTTTACGCAATACGGGCTTTCCCGACGGGAATCAAGACTTCAGGACTCTTTACTATTCGTTAAATTGGCCCTTCTTGTACGTGCAAGTTGTTGTAAATCAACAAATTGATCTGATTCGTCAACTATTTCCTTACCGAGAATTTCTTCTAATACGTCTTCCAGACTAACGACTCCTGCTACTCCTCCGTACTCATCCAGAACCACAGCAAGGTGTACCCGACGCTCAAGCATTTGCGTCAGCAGCCTGTCCAGAGTCAATGACTCCAGCACAAAGGTGACAGGGGTCATGATTTCGCAGAGACGTGTCATATGCCTGTCAGCGGCTACTTCCTGCAAGACGTGCCGTCGCATGACAATGCCGACCATATCCTCGTTGTCGTCCTGCCATACCGGTATTCTGCTGTAGTTCCAGAATCCGGGTTGTTCATGCGCAGCTTCAACCGTCATGTCTGCCTGCAATGAAAATACAACGGTCCGGGGAGTCATTATTTCTTCCACACGCTTTTTATCCAGAGAAAGAATGTTCTGGATAGAAATCTCTTCGTATGGCTTTAATACGCCGGACTTGCGCGAAAGGCTGACCAGCGCCCTGATATCTTCTTCGGATGCTTCCGGTCTGGTTTTTCTTGGCGTGAGCAACTTTGTAATCCATCCGCCGACGATTATGATGGGCGAGAGTGCCCATACAAGAAAATTAAGCGGGGCGGCAACAGCGCTAGCCAGCGGACGGCAATATGTAACTCCCAGAGTCTTGGGGATGATTTCTGAAAAGACCAGAATGACAACGGTAAAACATGCCGCAAAGGTAGCCATATATTCTGCGCCGAAAACTTTGGCAGCAGCAGCACCCGCAATGGAAGCTCCGGCGGTGTTGGCAACAGTGTTCAGAGTGAGCACTGCCGTGATGGGCTTATCTATGTTTGAGCGTAGTGAAAAAAGCAGTTCACCGGAACGTTTGCCCTTTTTACGCAGCTGTTCGATATGGCTCCATGGTACTGAGTACAGGACAGCTTCTGTAACAGAGCAGGAGGCTGAAATGATGACGGCAAAAGAGACAGCCAGAATAAATTCGAGCATAAGGGGTGCGTGACCTCTACTTTACAGGTGGGTGGGATGCAAAAAGAAATTGCAGAAAAAAGCGAGAGTGCGCCATAGAAAAAGAGTATAGCAACGCGTTGTTAAATTTTCAACAAATGAGGCGGCGAATTTCGGCGGTGTTCCTCCCTGATTGCTACGCTTTGTATTTCTGCTTTCGGGGTAGCTGGTTCTTGCAAAAAGCCATGGGGCATGCCATGTAACCAGCCTTGCCGCTTGTTGAGTATAAGCGTGTTTCTGATTCATTTTGTTGCTGGTAACCCCGTTTTTACTCAGGAGATACCGTTGCCTTGTATTGATTCGATTCTTTTGGATCGTGACGGAACCATAATCATTGATAAACACTACTTATGCGACCCTGATGGCGTAGAGCTTATTGCGGAAGCAGGCGAGGCGCTGGCGGCCGCTTGTGCCGCGGGGAAAAAACTGTTTGTCGTGACAAACCAGTCCGGCATCGGTCGTGGTATGTTTTCTGAAGAACAGTACCAGCAGTGTCGTATCCGGTTGGATGAAATGCTGCAGGCAGATGGTGCGGTTGTCTCTGCCTCTGTGCATTGCCCGCATACTCCTGACGCGACACCTGCAAAGTGCCTTTGTCGGAAGCCTGAAATAGGTATGTGGCGCATGCTTGAGTCGGCCTTTAGCCTGAATGCGGGCAAAAGTGTGATGATCGGGGATAAATATGCAGATGTGGCTTTTGGCAAAAATGCCGGTCTGGCCGCAAGTATCCTTGTTTTGACAGGTAAGGGCATGGCAGAAGCTGAAAAGCTGGGGCTGGGTGTACAGGCTGATGAAGCTGCGCAATTGAAAGGGTGGGTCGATATTCGCAAGAACGATGTATCTGCTGCTGTCGGGGATACTTTTTTACCTGATGTTGTCGCTTATAATCTTGCAAGTGCCTTACGTTGGGTGACTACTGTGCTGGAGGATGACGCGTGCGACGCATAGCTGTATGGAATACTGCTTTTCTCGGAGACGCTGTTCTTACACTTCCGCTTATCCGCACTTTGAAAAATGCTTATCCAGATGCAGAAATTGATTTTTGGGTGCGGAAAGGATTTGAAGGCCTTTTTGCCGCGCAGCCGGAACTGGCAGGCGTATATGGTTATGACAAGAACGGTGCGCAGAAAGGGGCCAAAGGCGCTCTTAAGCTGGGACGTGAACTTGCCGCACGTAATTACTCGCTGTTTATTTCTGCACATACCAGTTTCAGAAGCGGGATGATTGCCCGGTGGTCAAGCGCCAAAGTGCGTATCGGTTACAAGTCACCTTGTATCAACAGATATTTTTATACGCACACAGTGTCGCGAAGATTTGCCGAACTGGAAGAAATAGAACGGCTTCTGGAACTGGTTAAGCCGTTGGGTATTTCTGCAGTGCAGGATTGGCCTGAACTGGTTTTGCCGGAGCAGGCAGAGCAGAGCGCAGAACAGTTTGTTGCCCGCTATGTGCGTGGCCCTGTAGTTGGTCTGCACCCCGGTTCTGTGTGGGGAACGAAACGCTGGCCTGCTGCTTCCTACGCAGAAGTCGGTTCACGTGCGGTTGCTGCCGGTGCGCAGGTGATACTGTTTGCAGGTCCCGGTGAAGAATATATGGCGCGTGATGTGCTTGAACGAATCGACACGGCAGGAAAGCAGGACGCGGTTCTTGATCTTTCCGGCAAGTTAACATTACCGGAACTTGCTGCGCATCTAGGGCGGCTGGGATGCTATGTGACCAATGATTCAGGTCCCATGCATCTTGCGTGGGCTCAGCGTACTCCTGTGACTGCGGTGTTCGGGCCTACCGTACGTGCGTTAGGTTTTTATCCCAGAGGTGAAACCTCTGCTGTTTTAGAAGCGGATGTTGAGTGTCGCCCGTGCGGTCTGCATGGCCCTCAACAATGTCCCAAAGGGCATCATAGATGTATGACGGAAATTACTCCGGAAGCAGTCTGGAGTGATGTGAAGTCTAAGCTTTTCGGAGAGTAACACGGTAGCTGTGTTTGAATAGTAAGGCCCGATGCAGGTAGTATCGGGCTTTTTTTGTGCCAACTACATGAGAGTTGTAGCAGGGAGGCGCATGGGCGTGTTTGATGCCGCATGATGCTACCATTGGCTGGTGTTATTACGCCTGATTTTCAAAAAGATTCGGGGGCGGAAAAAATTTTCCGCCCCCGATTTTTGTCCATGAATGGGTGCCCAGGAGGAGTCCTGCCCTAGGGCACCCACATCATGCTTCTGCTTTCTTCCAGGCCCGACTAGAAGAAAACGAATGATACAACTACGAAGATGGGGATCAGGATACCACCGGACCACATCATGTAGCCAAAGAAGCTGGGCATCTTAACACCCTGATCTTCTGCAATGGAACGAACCATGAAGTTGGGAGCGTTACCAATGTAGGTGTTAGCGCCCATGAACACTGCACCGGCAGAGATAGCCAGCAGCGTCTGGGACAGGTCGTTCATCAGGTGTACTGCGTCGCCGCCTGCAGTGTTGAAGAACACGAGGTAGGTCGGAGCGTTGTCAAGGAAGCTGGAAAGAATACCGGTCAGCCAGAAGTACATGGTGTTAACAGGCTGGCCGTCGTGGCTTACCATTTCGATAACGCTGCGCAGGGCTCCGGATTCGCCGGCCTTAAGAATCGCGATGGCGGGAATCATGGAAATGAAAATGCCGGAGAACAGTTTTGCAACTTCTACAATGGGGAACCAGTTGAAGTCGTTCTTTCTGCGGCTTTCGGGGTCGGTCAGCTTCAGAGAGAGACCGGCGATAACAAGCAACAGAATGTCGCGAACGATGTTCTGCAGTTCGACAGGTACGTGGTAGAGGTCGACGCTTACGCCGGGCTTCCACAGGCCGCTCAACAGAACAGAGCCCACAACGCCGACAAGCAGCAGCAGGTTGATTTTACCTTCAAGGCCAAGCTTTTCGCCGGAGTTGTCCACCTCAGGGGTGGGCTTGCCTTCTTTGGCAAACAGCATGGTGTCCAGCACAAAGTACAGTGCCAGCAGAAGAGATGCTACCAGAATCATGGGAACCAGCATATGGCTGGTGGTCCAGAAGAAGGAAACACCTTTCAGGAAGCCGAGGAACAGTGGCGGGTCACCGAGCGGAGTCAGCGAGCCACCGATGTTGGCAACGAGGAAGATGAAAAATACAACAGAGTGCACTTTGTACTTACGGTGAGAGTTTGCGCGCAGCAGGGGGCGGATAAGCAGCATGGCTGCGCCGGTGGTTCCCATCCAGCTGGCCAGTACGGTACCGACAAGCAGCAGGCCGGTGTTCACAAGCGGAGTACCTACCAGTGAACCGGTCAGACGCACGCCGCCTGCAACGGTAAACAGGGATAGCAGCAGGATGATGAACGGGATGTATTCAAGGAAAAGGGTGTGGATCAGCTCGTACAGTGCAAGCGAAAATCCGAAGTTGAGAGTAAAAGGAACTATGAAGGCAAGCGCCCAGAAAGCGGAAACCTTGCCAAAGTGGTGATGCCAGAAGTGCGGTGCGGCAAGCGGGAAGATAGCGATGGAGAGCAGCATGCAGGCGAAGGGGATTACCCACATTACGCCAAGCTGAGCCCCGTCAAGATGGGGGGCACCATGACCGCCTGCTGCCAGTGCAAGACAGGGTAGCAGAGATACCGCAATAATGGTCAGTACTGCGGTAAAAAGTTTAGAAAAGCTCCAACGGTTCACCGTTCCTTGCCTCCTTGTTTGAAAAAAAGCTGCCGAACTGAACTTGGGGAAGACTGGCAGCTACTAAAATAAGCGTTAAATGAAACCAAAAAACCGCCTGTATCTAAAAATGGTGAAACAGGCGATACTTGCGGTTTGCCCAGAGCAATCGCAAATGCCTTTGAAGTTCTACCGGACGTATGGACACTTTTCAATAGACTATAGTGTTAATAACTGAAAAAAAGTCAGCATGTTGGGAAATAGTTGTTGTTTTTTGGTGTGTTGCGTTAGACATCGTGAACAGCCGATATTTTTTATGTGCTGCAAAAAGTTGCACAAGCCGGTTGTCTATAAAACCGTGCGGGGTGACAGGCGGGGCATAACACTGTATGTAACGCGGGCCCGTACAGCGGGTAGATCAGTTATTACGACAACAATTGGTGGTATTATTATGACGAAAGAACGCACTTCAGCCCGTGTGCAAAAAATCGAACGAGTTCTCTCGCTCCGGCAAAAGGATCTTACGCTCGTTCTTGCCAATATTCACGACCCGCATAATGTTTCCGCCATTTACCGCAGCTGCGATGCTTTTGGTGTGCCCGAGGTGCATCTTTACTACACAGATACACCGTTTCCTTCGTTGAGCGGACGTTCTTCCGCTTCTGCGCGTAAATGGGTAGCAACTAAACGGCACGATGACCCCGCAGAGCTTGCTGCTGCTCTTAAAGTAAAAGGATGCCGTATCCTTGCAACCAGCTGTTCACCCGATGCCCGCCCGCTTAATGAATGGGACATGGTGCAGCCTACTGCGATTATTATGGGCAATGAGCACAGCGGTGTGGATAAAGAGTTGATGGATATCATCGATGGAGAAGTGTACATCCCGATGTTTGGTATGATTCAAAGTTTTAATGTTTCCGTGGCGGCTGCGGTTATTCTCGCCGAAGCGTCAAGGCAGCGCCAGCTTGCAGGAAAGTACGATGTTCCTACATATCCGGATGAAGAGTATTCGGCACAGCTTGATGCGTGGCTAAATAAGTAATCGCGCAGACCCCAAGGCACCGTCAGGTGTTATGTGCGAAAGAAGAAAAATTAAGCAGTCTGGTCCGGAGGCAAAGAGCGGCCTTCTGCCTAAACTGTAAAAACAAAGCCCCGCATCGTGTTCGGATGCGGGGCTTTGTTTTGATCCGGCAAGTTAAAGCAGGCCTAAATCGCGCAGCCAGCCTTCGTACATATTCTGCAGGTCAGACTCTCCGGCCTTTCGTGCCCAGTTTGCAAGCCCTGCGGCTTTTTTTGTCAATGCCCCCACATCTTCAAGTAATGAATCGATATGTTCGACTTTGGCGATTGCCTGTTCTGCTAGATCGGCGTTGCCTGCCATTGCGGCAGTCGATGCCAGCTGGCGGTAGTGGGGCAACATAGGGAAAAAGTACGTCTGCAGCAGGCACACGCCGCTTGCCTCTACAAACATGCCTGACTGTTCCAGATAGCTGGCAAGCAGAACGTATCCTGTCTGCCACAAAGGCTCTTCCTGCAAGCTCTGCCAGCAGACTCCCGCATCAAAGCCGTTTTTCAGGCGTTCATTCAGTTCTGCCTCACGTTCATCAGGCAGCGTTACATACGATTCAAGCCAGGGTGTTATCGCAAAACGGTAGCCGTCCCGGGCTGCGTACTTGTGCATATCCGGTCCGAAGCACCCCTTGCAACGTTCGTTTAACAGCGCCGCATTTAAATCGTCATCATCACCACGGCCCGGAGTCTGACTTTCCAGATGGTACACTTTGCTTTGCGGAATACAGGTCAAACGCTTACCTAACTCGCGAATGCGGGAGCATAACTCAAGATCTTCACTGCCGTTTTTGTAGCCTTTGTAAAATCCGCCGCACGCCATGAAGAGTTTGCGGGGCAGCATGAGGCATGCCCCTGTAATGGCTTGCAGATTCCGACGTACTTGTACCACGGGATGGCTGGCAGGAAAGTTTGCATACAGATGCTGGGTGCGCAGGGCAGGGGTGAATGCTATTCCCGCATGTTGAACACGGTCGGAGTCGGGATACAGCAAAAGAGGACCAACGGCTCCCAGCCGCGGGTCTTCGTCGAAAGACTTCATCAGCGGAGCAAGCCAACCATTGGTAAGCAGGGTGTCGTTATTCAGAAACAACAGTTTTTCACCAGATGCCGCTTCTGCGCCCAGATTGCATGCAGGGCCGAATCCCAGATTGCTTTCCAGCCGGATGCGTTTGAACTTGGCTCCGAAGAGCGTTGTACCCAGTGATTCCAGTTGAGAAACTGTCTCATCGTCGGAGCCGTTGTCTGTGACAATGACTTCATAAAAATTGCCGGGGGTATGCTGCCTCAGGCTTTCAAGACAAGCTTTTGTAAGATTCCATTGATTCCAGACAGGGATGATGACGGAGAGTGGTGAGGAACTGGCCATGATTATGAATATATCCTGCAGAGAGCTGCGTGTTTGCGTAAAAGATCTGTTGTTGCCGCAAGTAATGTTTTCTGGCGCATGGCCGCAATTGCTGCGGCAGAATAGCTGTGTTCCAGTTTTATCTTGTTGCCCATGATGTGCCCGCGCTTTGCGTTACTGACCGCCTGCCTCATGCTGGAATGCTGCATATGGGCGATGCGCACACTGCCGGTAAACATGGTGGTAAATCCGGCCTGCGCACAGCGCAGGTCACGCTCAAGGTCATCAAACTGGGTCGGGGTATACCGGACGTCAAAGCCGCCGCACTGTTCAATTGTACGTATGTTAATAGCGTGGCAGCAGCCCGAAACAGAAAGGCACGGACGGGTGTGCATGCTGGAAATTATTGAACGGGAACCGGCTGCGTTGCTATATATGAGTACGTTTTCCGCAAGGTCAACAAAACTTCGCTGGCCTACCTCTGGATCTACTGTGAAGTCATCGGCGCTTTGCACTGCATGGGGCGGAGTGTGGTCCAGAATTGCGCAGCCTACTGTTGCGATATTATTATCTTCATAGGCGGTGCCCATGAGCTGAGTCAGCCATGTTTTCGGCATTACGACATCGTCATCCAGAAAAACAGCCCATTCGCGCTGTCTGACTTCAGGAAGCGAAAGCAGCCAGTTGCGTGCGGCAGGTGCGCCGATGTTGACTGGCAGTGTGACAGTGCTCAGCCCGCTGTCCGGCCATTGGTTTGCCATGCTCTGCAGCATGGTTTGCATATCCTCTGTAGTACTGCTTGAATCCGCAGAAAATTTGTCAGAGCCGTTATCTAATACAAAAACTGGCGCGTTGCCTATGTCAGATACACGTAATGTTTCCAATGTCTGGCACAGCAACTGAGGTTTGTTCCATGAATATAGCAAAATGGCCGGAGGGCTTGTTTGCAGTTTTTCAGAGGGCAGTTTTTGCGGTGACATCAGGCTGTACAGAGCTTGTGTTACTGCAGGATGCCAGTGGTGCGTTTGCCAAAGTGCGCTGAGAGTTTTTTGTGCTGCTTCGGTATGCTGTGCTTTTAATGCCGCTTCTATGCGCATCTCAGTAACCCACAGGTCAAACGCCTTGCCGCAGGCTTCTTGTAAGTTGGCAAGCCCATGCAGGGATACGGCATAATCTGAGGGTGAACTTTGTTTTGCGCTTTGGACTATCCATTCCGCCTGCATACGCTGGCGGATGAGGGCTGCACCGTTAAAGTCTGGCAGGGCGGCAAGTACTTCCTGCCAGCGATCCGGCTGGGATGTGCTGAGGCATAATTCAAATGCTTCGCCCAGCCAGAAACAGCACTGGGATTCATTTCGCATTCTGTTTATCAGGCTATGCCCTGCCGCATACGGGTCTGCTGCTATTTGTTCACGCCACAGTGCAAAGTCTCCCGGAATGGCGTTGCGTTGCAAAATGGCTGCAGCTAACCCCGCGGCATCTTGTTGATCAGGATTATTCTGAACGAGCGCAAGCATGTGGCGGCAAAGTTTCCTGTCCAGCGGGTGCTTTTGCCATGACCAGACAGTGTGAGTGTTGATGGCAGAAATTGCTTGTCGGGTAGCTGTGCCCGCGGCGACTGCGCGCAACCCTTGATCAAGGTGCATCAATCGTATTGAAAGTCCTTCAACTCCAAGCGTCCATAGCGGAAGCGTGTCGCAAAGCTGTTGCAGGAGTGTGGTGCGAGAGTCGTTCATTCTGTAACCGCGTCTGACCGTACTGGTAATGCTTGCAGCCTTTTGGCTGATAAGGAGTGAAAGAACCGTTGCAGTACAAAGCCTGCAAAGGTAACTTGTTATTTTGTAGCTGGTTGGGCTGTAAGTCAACCATGAGTAAGGAATGAGCGAGTAGTGGGTTCCGGAAGCATAGGCGCAGGCAGAAATATGTCCGACAAGAAGGAGGCAGGTGTGACTTTTAACTGGAACGCAGTTGAAGAACATGGGGGTGCAGAGCTGTTTGACGAGCTTGCCAAAGGCAGTACAGGCAAAATGCATCGTCTGAATGTCGGGGATATGGCCCTGAGAGCCGCAATGCAGAAAGGACAGGAGGATGCTGCCGGGCGGAACTTTTTGTTGGAACTGGGAAAAAAACTTGTTCTAGCCGCATGGGAAGCAGAACCTCTTGATGGTGGCACTGCCTCGCAGTTGCTGGCACTGGATAGCATGCAACCTTTTTTAAGCCCTTCTGTACGAAATGCAGCCGCTGCCGTGAAAGAGAGCTGGAAGCAGCCTGAAGACTTACGATATCTGAACAGATTGCTGCAAAAGCGTGATGCGGAACTGACGCTTTCTTATTTAGACAAACAGGCGACAAAAGATTCTGCAAATACGTTCTGGATGCAGCAACATCTTGCCGTGGCTGCCTATGAAGGGATGTTTGATCGTGGTATGGCGGCTATTGCGTCGGCAACACTTCCTGAGCCTGTCAAGAAGAGGCTGCTGGCAGACTGGAAATTTTTGCAACGTGATTTCGAAGGTGCTGCTGTATTATATGAACAAGCTTGGTCAGAAAGCTCGCCTGAAGTCACAGAGCACCTTATACGCAGGGCAGAAGCGCTCATACGTGCAGGTGCGCGGGATGATGCCACCCGGGTATGGAAGTCTGCCCTTGTTCGGCGCGGGTGGGACAGCAGCCTGACGCTGAGGTTGCATGATGTGCTGACGGGCTTTGATATGAAAAAGACAAAGCCGGAAGGACGCGGTGCTGTTCTGCTGTATACATGGAATAAGGATTCGGCGCTGGATATAGCCTTGGGCAGTTTGTTTGCTTCCGAATTGTATGATGCCGGAATTGTTGTGCTGAACAATGGTTCCACGGATGAAACTCCTGCAGTACTGCAAAAGTGGCAACAGACTTTCGGCGAGCGGATGCATGTGGTTACGCTTCCATGCAATGTCGGAGCCCCTGCCGCACGTAACTGGCTTATGCATCTTTCAGAGCTTGACGATTGCAGCTGGGTAGCCTACCTCGACGACGACGTTGATCTGCCGGTCGATTGGTTGGGCCGTCTGGGAGCGGTGAAGCAGGAGTTTGCTGATGCTGCCGCCTGGGGTTGCAGAGTGGTTGATCATGCCAATCCGGCGCTCATGCAGGCTGTGGATATGCATGTGGACCCCGCACCGGAACAAACGCCCGAAGAGATTGCATCAAGCGGAGAACGACGTTTTACGGTGTCGACGCTGCACCATCAGGATATGGATTTCGGACAGTTTGCGTATGCTCGCCCTTGCGCAACTGTCACTGGCTGCTGTCATATGTTCTCCCTGAAGGCTCTGCGGGCCGGCGGTGGTTTCGATTTGCGCTATTCTCCTTCGCAGTATGACGACCTTGAGCATGACTTGCGCCATGTATTACAGGGCAGAGTGCCGGTATATCAGGGGCACCTTGTGGTACGCCATATGAAGCGCAGCGGTAAAGCCGCTGTGAGCAGCATGCCGGAACACGGCAATGCTTCCAGTAATCTGTATAAATTACATATGCGGTATACCATAGAAGAGTACGATATAATGCGGCGCAACAACGCAGCCGCGATAAAACAAGATTTGTTACATAAAGTTTCGGTCCTTGCCGGTTAAGGGCGTCTGAAACTCAAAGGATAGTATTTAATGGCTGATTTTTCACATAAAACGACTGTTCTCGTGACATGCCCGTTGGCGGCAACGTCGTTTCTGGCTGCGGAACTGACTGCTCTTGGCTTCAAGGTGCAGAAGGAACTGCCCGCCGGAGTAGAGGTAAAGGCAGATCTGCATGATTGCATGCGCATGAATCTGCACCTGCGGTCAGCGAATAGAGTTCTGTATCAGGTTGCTACTTTTCGCTCTCGTGATGCACAGGCGCTATACAGAGCCGCTTCCAAGATTCCGTGGGAACGGTTTATTCAGCCCGATGGGTACCTGAGCATTTCTTCTTCAGTAGAGAACGAAACTATCCGTGATACGCGGTTTGCTAACCAGCGTTTGAAAGATGCAATTGTAGACAGAATGCGCAGTCGTTTCGGCAGAAGGCCGGATTCCGGACCGGAGCAAACCGGCGTAGTGCTTTTTCTGCATTGGCGTGACGACTGGTGCAAGTTGTACATAGATACCTCGGGTGAGCCGCTTTCACGCAGGGGCTACAGGCAGAATCCGTGGAAGGCACCGATGATGGAGACATTAGCTGCTGCCGCTATTCTGGCAACGGGCTGGCAAGGCAAGGGGCACTTTATTAATCCCATGTGCGGCTCCGGTACGCTTGCTATTGAAGCCGCTTTGCTTGCCATGAACTCCGCCCCCGGACTGCTGCGTGACTCTTATTGCTTTATGCAGTTGCCGGAATACGACCCTGCCCGTTGGGATGACCTGCTGGATAAGGCGGAATCTGCTGAAAGGGGAGAAATCCGCGGTCGTATTGTAGCTACGGATATTGATCCGCAGGCTGTAGAAGCAGCACGCAGCAATGCAAAGCGCGCCGGTGTTGATAGCTTTATTGAATTTTCAGTTTGTGACTTTGCTCAGACTGATATTCCAGAGCCAACAGGGCGCGGGGATATTGTGATGATGAACCCTGAATACGGTGCACGTCTGGGCGAAGAGGAAGTGCTTGAATCGGTTTATACAGGTATTGGTGACTTTTTTAAGAAGCGCTGTCACGGTTACAATGGCTATGTTTTTACCGGCAATATGAAACTGGCGGGCAAAGTCGGTCTAAAGGCAAACCGCCGCATTCCGTTTCATAATGCCCGTATTGAATGCCGCCTTCTGGAATATGAACTGTACTCTGGTTCCAGAAAGCCGCGTTAGCAGGGATAGTGAACAGACGTTGTCTGTGCCGTCTGTTTTGAACTTGTTCAGATGACTGAAAAAAGGCCGGAGTTGAATCTCCGGCCTTTTTGTTTGTTGTATTAGCAGGTCGTCAAGACCAGATGGACATTGGCAGACACGTTGCTGCACTGGTTTCCCCTTCGAAAAGCAGGGATTCCGCAGCAAGAGTGACCGCAGTATGCGTTTGGGTAAGCTGCTCTGGCGCTATGCCCCGAACGCCGCGTCATAACGTGTTTTGAACTCTTCAGCGGTAAAGTTGTGTTCTTGCGTTCCGTAATGCTCTATGCAGAAACTTGCACAGGTCGCACCAAGCTTTGCAGCTTCAGCAACGTCAAGTCCGTCAGTGAGGCCTTTCAGCAGACCGGCACGGTAGGCGTCGCCTGCACCGGTAGGATCGAGAACTTCTTTTGCGGCTGCAACGCCGACCATCACAGGCTCGCCGTTATCGATACGGGAACCTTGCTCGCCCAATGTTGTGATGATGTAATTTGTCATGTTCAGCAGTTCCGCTTTAGTGCGACCTGTTGCTTTCATGATCATTTCCAGTTCGTAGTCGTTGGTTACAAGCATGTGTGCACCGTTGATGCATTCCAGCATCTTTTCGCCGGTAAGAGCGGTAATCTGCTGGCCGGGGTCGAATATGTAACGCATGCCCATTTCACGGAATTTGCGGGGCAGTTCCACCATATCATCAACGTTACCGGGGGATACGATGGCAATGTCGTCAGCCGGAGAGGCTCCATTGAATTCATAGTCGCAAGGGTGGCTCATTGCTGCGGGGTTAAAGCCGGTAATCTGGTTGTCGCTCTGGTCGGTGGTAATGTAGGCACCGGCAGTGAACTGATCTTCCATACGGCGGATACCGTCCATGGGCAGATCAAGTTTGCTCAGCGCCTCTTCATAACGGTCAAAGTCTTTGCCGACCGTTGCAAGAATTTTGGGCTTTTCACCAAGCAGGGCCAAAGTGTAGGCAATGTTGCCCGCTGTGCCGCCGCGCTTTTCTTCCAGTCTGTCGATAAGAAAGCAGACGTTAAGAATGTGTATTTTATCCGGCAGAATATGGTCGGAAAATTTACCTGGAAAGTTCATGATCCGGTCATAAGCGAGAGAGCCGGAAATATAAATGGACATATGCTTAACGCTCCTTTCGTACTTCGTTATCAATCCATGAAAGAAAAGGGGGCAACCCGTCGGTAATGGGCAAGGCTACGGCACAAGGCACATCATAGCTGTGCAGTTCTTGCACAGCGGCTAGAACTTCCGGTGCTTTTTCATCAGAAGTTTTTGCGATGAAGGCGATTTCCCCTTCACTCTGCACTTTGCCGTCCCACCAGAAAATGGAATCAATGCGACCGAGAATATTGACGCACGCTGCCAGCCTGCGCTCCACAAGAGTACGGCCTATTCTTTGTGCCTCTTGCTCATCCGACGCAGTCATGTAGATTATTTTTGCCATGGGGGAACCTCGCTGTTGCAGTGGCTGCCTGCTTTGCGACAACTTTTGTACCGTAAAGCGAAACTAACGGCAATAATTCCGGAGCGGTTGAATCGGATGTGTCATAACGCAGTCTTTACATTGCATGCGGCTAATCACTATGCCATATGACTGTCTTGCAGAGATTCCTGTTTCAGGTTGAAATCCGCGAAAATAAAATGAGTGACCAAGATGAGAAAAAAAGAACGTGCAGCAGCGTTTTTAGCCCTGCTGAATCAACGATACCCCGCTCCCGCAACGCACCTTGATGCGAAAAATCCATGGGAGCTTCTGGTGGCAACCGTGCTGGCTGCCCAGTGTACAGACGAACGTGTGAATAAGGTTACACCGAAGCTTTTCCGCCGCTGGCCCGGTCCTGAGCAGCTGGCGGAAGCTATGCAGGGCGAGCTGGAAGAAGTGGTGCATTCCACAGGATTCTATCGCAATAAGGCCAAAAACCTGATTACGACAGCACAGATGGTGACCACGTTGCATGGCGGAGAAGTGCCCCGCACCATGGCAGAGTTGGTGGCACTGCCGGGGCTGGCCCGTAAGACAGCAAATATTGTGTTGTGGGGCGGTTACGGCATTAACGAAGGGCTGGCCGTGGATACCCATGTTAAGCGCATCGCCTTCAGGATGGGATTCACCAAGTCAGATAATCCTGTGATTGTGGAAAAAGATCTGATGCCGCTTTTCCCGCGTGAAGAGTGGGGTGATGTGAATCATCGTATGGTTTGGTTCGGAAGGCATGTATGTGATGCCCGCAAGCCGTTGTGTTACGAGTGCGAGATGCTGGATTTTTGCCCGCAGAACGGTGTGAACGATACGAAAGCTGATTCCGGTAACAAGAAAAAAAAGAAAGCGGCAGGGAAAGAATAATAATGCTGAAAAGTACGTTTTGTCACCTTCAGGGCATCGGGGCAGGTTCAGAGCAGAAACTCTGGGATGCGGGTGTTCATTCATGGGAACAGGCTCTTGATGCCCCTGCCTCTGCCTTAGGCCGCAGTGCCGATAAAATCCGGCGCGGAGCGGAAGAATCTTTGAGCCGGTTACAATCCGCTGATGCTGCGTGGTTTGGCGCTAAACTGCCAGCTAACCAGCAGTGGCGCCTTTTTGATTCTTTCCGCACCCGTGTTGCGTATGTTGATATCGAAACCACAGGCCTTGCATGGCCTGCTGCGCATATTACGACTATCGCCCTGTACGATGGCGAACAGGTTAAAACGTATGTGCATGATCGAAATCTTCATGAATTTATGGACGATATCAGAGCATATGACCTCTTGGTAACGTTTAATGGCAAATGTTTTGACGTGCCGTTCATCGAACAGGCTCTGGAGATGCGGCTCGATATCGGGCATATTGATTTGCGGTATGTTTTCAGAGCGCTTGGCGTATCAGGCGGACTGAAGCGGATTGAACATTTTTACGGAATGGACCGTGGCGAGCTGGAAGGCGTTGATGGCTATATGGCAGTATTGCTGTGGAAGTTATTTCGCAGGACTGCTGATGAAAAAGTGCTGGAAACACTACTTGCCTACAACGTGGAAGACGTGCTGACTCTGGAACCATTGATGCATCAGGCGTATAATGAACATTTGGTGTCCACGCCGTTTGGTATCAGCGGCAGTCTTACTATTCCTTCGCTGGCAGCCAACCCATTTTCGGCTACACCGCAGGTTATTGCTGCGGCACGGTCGGGAGGCTCTTTTGTCTGTTAAAAAAGGAATAATATTATAACTCTTGTAACCCTTTCTCTACCTGTGCATAGTATATGGATAGGGGGTGACTTATGTCACAAAGCAATATCCTACTTGAATCCGGTACTAATGAGCTGGAAATAATCGAATTCATTATAGAAGAGACAGGCGCAGACGGGCTTCCGTATAAAGGCTATTACGCCATGAACGTAGCTAAGGTGCTGGAAATCATCAGGCGCCCTGCAGTTATCGGATTGCCCGGAAATCATCACCCCGCAGCTTTGGGCACATTTTCTTCGCGTGACAAGGTTCTGCCGCTTATTGACCTTGCTGTGTGGTTGCAGAAAGGGTCAATCGATTCTCCGAATGCCAAGGTTATCGTTTCGGAATTCAGCGGAACCATTACGGCTTTTCTCGTCTCCGCGGTTACCAGCATCCACAGACTGAGCTGGAAGCAGATTGAAGCGCCGGACCAGTACCTGCAGCACTTCAGTAATGAGTCAATAACAGGTGTTGTGCGGTTTGATGATCGCATTGTTTTTCTGCTGGACATGGAGCGTATTGTAGCCTCAATGAATCCGCATATCGACCTGCAGTCTCATGCGGAAGCTATCCAGCGGGAAGAAGTTTCCGGAGACAGTCTGCGTACCCTTATTGCGGATGACTCTTCTTCTATCCGGAATATGATAGGGGCCACACTGGAAAAAGCCGGCTTCATTGTAACGGCGACCAGCAGCGGGCTTGCAGCCTGGAATCAGTTGGAAGCGTGGAAGAGGGAAGCTCAGGAATCGGGCAAGCCCATTAGTGATTATGTGACTCTGGTTGTTTCGGATATCGAAATGCCGGAGATGGATGGCCATAACCTGACACGCAGAATCAAAGAAGATCCTGTGCTTAATCAGCTGCCGGTAATGTTGTTTTCATCTTTGATTACAGATGCGCTGAGACATAAAGGTGAGGCTGTGGGGGCGGATGATCAGGTTTCAAAGCCAGACTTGCCTTCATTGACTAAACGCGCTCGCAATTTGATTACAACGTATTTCGGTATCTGATTTTTGTTGAAAACGTATATGGTGCAGAGAGTGTGAGACACGACAGTATTTTTACGACCCCTTTCAAAGGGGTTTCCCTTAGTGAACAGGTTACTAATCCAAATATTAGAGTGGGGCGCAACAGTTTTTATTCCGGTTATTACCATGGACACTCTTTTGACGACTGTGTCCGCTACCTTCTGCCGGATTCCGATGATGTGGATAAGCTGTACATAGGCAGCTTCTGTTCTATCGGTACCGGTGCAAGCTTTATCATGGCTGGCAATCAGGGCCACCGCACAGATTGGATAAGTACATTTCCTTTTTATTGTACGACTGAAGGGCGTAATGCCGGTGCCGCGGACGGCTATCTACCTCTGGGGGATACCGTGGTCGGTAATGATGTGTGGATAGGTGCTGAAGCCATGATTATGCCGGGAGTGCGGATAGGACATGGTGCTGTTATTGCTGCCAGAGCAGTTGTTCGGTCCGACGTGCCTGACTATGCAGTTGTTGCAGGTTTGCCTGCAAAGCAAGTTAAGATGCGCTTTGAGCCTGCTACTATTGCCATGCTGCTGGAATTACAATGGTGGAATTGGCCAACAGATATGCTGACGGCCGCAATGCCGCTTTTGACATCCCCCAATGTTGAGGAACTCTATCGTTTTTGGAAAACATATGATAATGAGCGGGCGAAAGTACTGCCCTGATGCGGACATGACCGTCTGCACCCGTGCGGACAATGCATCAATTCATTGTTATATATAGGCTAAAGGAGTTCAAATGCTGAGCGGACGTTTTGATTGTGACCTGACAATGGCTGAATGCATAGGCCATGCAGTGCTCTGGATTATTATCTCTATACTGACCCTCGGAATCGGGGCCTTTGTTTACCCTTACGCGCTTGCCAGATTTGTGATCAGCCGTACCTACGTTGTTTCTGCCGGAAGGAGAGTAGGCAGGCTGAAATGCGAACTGGAACTTGGCAGCCAGCTGGGCCATGTTATTTTATGGTTCATTCTTGCTGTACTGACATTCGGTCTGGCCTATTTTGTTTACCTGTACAGGGTAGGAAAGCTGGCCGCGGACAGAACTGTCATCACGCCTGTATAACCAAAGAAAAGTCAGTTTATTTGCCTGATACTAAAAAAGGCCGGAGCAAATGCTCCGGCCTTTTCATATTGCATTGTAAGGCTGTTAAACCTTTGCGGCTGCCCGCAGGTCTGCTGCGGCATCGGTGCGTTCCCACGAAAATTCGGGAAGTTCGCGACCGAAGTGACCGTAGCATGCTGACTTTTTGTAAATGGGACGACGAAGGTCGAGGCGCTTGGTGATGTGGTAGGGGCGCAGGTCGAACACTTCGCGCACGGCTTTGGTGAGCACTTCGTCAGAAATGTCACTGGAACCGAGAGAGGTGCACAGAACTGAAACGGGCTCTGCAACGCCGATGCAGTAAGCAATCTGTACTTCGCACTTGGGTGCGAGGCCGGCTGCAACTACGTTTTTGGCAATGTAGCGGCCCATGTATGCGCCGGAACGGTCAACCTTTGAAGGGTCCTTTCCGGAGAAGGCGCCGCCGCCGTGGTGGCCCATACCGCCGTAGGTGTCCTGAATAATCTTACGACCGGTCAGGCCGCAGTCACCCATGGGGCCGCCTACAACAAAGCGACCGGTAGTGTTGATGAACACTTCGCAGTCTTTTTCGTCAAAGAAGCCCGTGGGTTCCAGCACAGGGCGGATGACATGGGCTTTCACTGCGTCGATGATGTCAGTCTGGCTGGCCCACTCTGCATGCTGGGTGGAAACAACCACGTTGTTGATACGTACAGGCTTGCCGTCTACGTATTCAAAAGACACCTGTGTTTTGCCGTCGGGGCGCAGGAAGTCTACGGTGCCGTCTTTACGCACTGCAGTCAGCTGCTGCGAAAGCTGGTGAGCCCAGTAGATAGGAGCAGGCATAAAAGTGGCAGTTTCATCGCAGGCAAAACCGAACATCATGCCCTGGTCGCCGGCGCCCTGATTTTCAGGATCTTCACGGTCAACACCCTGAGCGATATCAAGCGACTGCTTGTCGATGGAGGAAATAACTGCGCAGGTCTGCCAGTCAAAGCCCATAGAGGAATTGCTGTAGCCGATTTCCTTAATGGTTTCACGTACTACATGGGGCAGGTCTGCGTAGCCGCGGGTGGTGATTTCGCCGGCAATAACTGCCATGCCGGTTGTGACCATAGTCTCACAGGCAACGCGGGAATCAGGGTCCTGCTCCAACAGCACGTCAAGGACAGCGTCGGAAATCTGGTCGGCAACTTTGTCGGGGTGTCCTTCGGTTACCGATTCTGAAGTGAAGTGATATTTGCCCTTGAAGGGAATCATGCTTGTTCCTCCTGAGTTTTTTCCTGCCGTGTCGGCTGTACTTTTTTGCGTTTTTTCGACTTGTCGTTTTCAGAACTCAGAATACCGCCTGAAATGAGCAGCTTGAAGGCATCTTCAACGTTCATCTCCAGAGGTGTGACATCGGCTTCAGGAACCATCAGGTAAAAGCCGGATGTCGGGTTCGGTGTTGTGGGTACGAAAACGTTTAATACTTTAGTTGCTGTCTTTTGCTGGATTTCGCCTACTGCGACACCTGTGACAAAAGCCATTGTATATAACCCCTTCCGCGGATATTCGATAAGCACAACACGCTGAAAATCGCGGGATGAGGTAAAAATTGTTTCAACAAGCTGTTTGATACCGGAGTACAGCGAGCTGACCAGCGGAATACGGGCCATGATAGCATCGCCCAGCGCCACAAGCCTGCGGCCCAGAAAGTTGCGGGCCAGAAGGCCGGTAATCAGCAGCACTGCAATCAGCAGTATAAAACCCAGCCCCGGAACAGCCACAGGCAGGTACTCTTCGGGCCGATACTGCGCAGGAAGAAGCAATAACAGTTTATCAACCCATCTTACAGCAACGCGTAGCATCAGAAATGTTGCTACAATAGGCGTAAGAACAAGTATGCCTGCAAACAGGTTTGCCTTGATGAAGCGGCGTATGGCGGCCCAGAAGCCGCCTGTCGGTTCAGATGCGGGCATGCTCAATCCTGATCTGCTTCTGATTGAAGGCTTACACCAGTTTCAGATTGTCAATAAGCCGGGCTCTTCCCACCTTTACTGCAGCTGCGCACAGGGCGTCTCTACCTACAGATTCCAGCGGTGCCAGTGTTTCGGGATGGACTATCTCAAGGTAGTCCACGCTGCCCGTAGGCAGATGCTGTTGCCAGTAGCCTCGTATAGCGGCACGAAGCTTTTCTACATCCCGTTCACCTTGTGCAACCAGATCGCGGGCATGTTGTAGCCCCAGTTGCAGTGCCGGAGCCTGTTTGCGTTCTTCGGGAGTCAGATAAATATTGCGTGAACTCATGGCCAGCCCGTCTTTTTCACGGATAATCGGGCTGCCTTCTATGCTCACCGGAAGGCACATGTCTTTTGCCATCCGCTTTAAAATGGCCAGTTGCTGCCAGTCTTTTTCGCCAAAGACTGCCAGTCGGGGCAGGGTGAGCGTCAAAAGTTTCATCACAACCGTGCATACCCCCCGAAAATGGGTAGGCCTGCTGATGCCGCAAAGTCCTTTTGCTAGCTCCGGCACTTCAACCCAGGTGCCGTGCCCTTGCGGAAACATTTCTTCCGCCTGCGGCGTAAACAATACGTCAACACCCATGCGGGAAGCGACTTCCGCATCACCTGCCAGATCGCGGGGATAGGCTGCAAGGTCCTCATGCGGGCCAAATTGTGTCGGGTTGACAAACAGACTGACGATAACTTTGTCAGCACGTTGCCGTGCATAATCCATCAGGCTTTCATGACCGGTGTGGTAGTAGCCCATAGTGGGAACCAGCGCAGTTTTTACGCCGCTGCAACGCCAGTCAAGGCAGAGCCGTTGGAGTTCATCCTTGGATGTGATTATCTGCATATCAATGTATCCGCATATAGTTGTTGTTTGTTTGTAATCTGTGTGGCCCTTGTTGTAAAGAGAAAAGAGCAAATAGGTTATATACCGGCGCGAGTATAGCTGCTATTGCTATCATCAGGACGTCTAACAGGGTAGATTGTATGAAAACTCCTTTTTCTCAAGGCTCGCTGGATAATTTTTGTGCGCTCTACGCCGTTATCAACGCGTTGCGTTCCCTGCATAATTTAAGCTCTTTTCAGTGCAGAAGAATCCTGCACGAGACATTACTACGTTATTCAAAAGATTATGATTTTTTTTCAGGGGTTGTTACTGGCTCTATGGACTACGAGCATGTAGTGCATGAGATGCTTTCGCATTACTGCGCCGAGCTGTTTCCTGTGCGGGCATATCTGCCATTTAAAAAAGCTCCTGCTTCTGAAGATGCTTTGTGGGACGCAGTTGCCCGTTGGCTGACTGGCGTATCCAGAAGGGCGGTTCTTTTGCGGTTCATGCGGTTTACTCCTCAGCAGGATGCAGCTGTCATCCGGCATTGGACGGTGGCCGAAAGATTACTGGGTGACAGTATGTTTCTGTACGATTCAAGCCGTGAGCCGACAGCTCTGCACTCTTTGATGCGCCATCAGGTTACAAGTTTTAGGGAAAATGTCACCGAAGAGCGTTTCGTATGGGTTCTGCCGCAGTCCTGCATTTTTCTGGAAGGGGCTGATATGCCTGCAAAGGGCGGATTTGTAATCAATCATTACGATCTTTAATGCTTTTTTCCCACATTTCCAGCTCCTCCTGCGGCATAGTAAAACTATGTTCTTTTTGCGGAAAGGTCCCCTGAATCACTTCGTCTCGGTATTGTCCGATAGCCTTTACTGCCTCTTGCCGTAGTTCCGCGTAGCGCTTGACGAAGCGGGGAGTGAACTTGTCGTATAACCCCAAAAGATCGTGAAATACGAGAACTTGTCCGTCGCAGTCGGCACCGGCTCCTATACCTATAGTGGGGATGGAGATGGACTCTGTAATGTGTCTGGCTACAGGGGCGGGGATGGCCTCCAAAACCAGCGCAAAGCAGCCTGCTTCTTCCAGTGCTTTTGCATCTTCCAACAGTAACCGTGCTGCTTCAGCAGAACGCCCCTGCACTTTGAACCCTCCAAGCGCAGCCACCCGTTGCGGCGTAAGACCTATATGTCCCACAACAGGTATGCCCGCCTGCGTAAGAGCCTTGATTTGCGGTGTTACACTTAAGCCACCTTCAAGCTTTACAGCTCTTACGCCACCTTCGCGGAACATGCGCGCTGCATTACGCATGGCGTCTTCCACACCTGTCTCATAACTCATAAAAGGCATGTCACCTACAACAAGCGCCCGTTGTGTCCCGCGTGCAACTGCCCGACAGTGGTGGATCATTTCATCCATAGTGACAGAAAGAGTATCGTCGTGCCCCAGTACTACCATTGCCAGAGAGTCTCCCACCAATAACATGTCCATTTCTGCCGCATCAGCGATGGAGGCAGTCGGATAGTCGTACGCCGTAAGCATGGTGAGGCGTCTTTGTTTTTTTGATCCACGGATGTCCGTAGCTGTCAGTACTTTTAGCTGCGTATGAGTGCTCATCGGGTCTCCCTTCAAAGTTTGTAAGAGTTTACATTGTAAAACAAATGGTATGTCGAGCCAACACGTTTTTGGATTGTTCTGTCTTTCTATGATGTGAAGCGATAATAATAGGCTGTTCTGTGGCATATATCGTGCATGCAGAACGCTGTGTACGTATGGGGCGGCGTGTTTTGCCTGCTATGTGGCGGCAAAGCTGTATTTGTCCGGTGTCAAAACAATGACGCCTGACGGTATTGCCTGCTTTGGTGTCTGCTTTCCGGTTGTTTGAATGTGACCCGGCAAGTGCCGAAGTCTGCGATTAGATGAGGAGGAGAACAGCATGTCGATGGTGATCAACCATAACCTTATGGCTCAGAACGCCGCAAGGAACCTGAGCTCGGCGTATGGTAATCTTTCAACGTCGGTCAGGCGTCTTTCTTCAGGATTGCGCGTAGGAACAGCGGCGGATGATGCGGCGGGAATGGCAATCCGTGAATTGATGCGGGCCAATATCTCGGCCATGTACCAAGGGGTACGAAACGCGAATGATGCGATTTCTTTGCTGCAGACGGCAGACGGAGCACTTTCTGTTATCGACGAAAAGCTTATCCGTATGAAGGAGCTTGCAGAACAGGCAGCCACCGGTACCTACACTTCCGACCAGCGTCTTCTTATTGACTCGGAATATCAGGCCATGGCGTCTGAAATTACCCGTATTGCCAATTCTACGGATTTTAACGGAATCCAATTGCTCAACGGGAACCTTTCCGGAGATGTCCATGACGGCAGCGGGCTTGTTTCAACAGGCAAGATGAAAATCCATTTCGGAACTGCCAATGATTCCGCAGAAGATTACTACTACATACAGATTGGCACTTCTACCGCTTCCGCGCTTGGTGTGGGCAATCAGGCTGATCCTGCGCATGGCGGGTTTGCCATTTCCACCCAGTCTGCGGCCCAGCAGGCCCTTGTTGCCATTAACAGTGCTATCATTTCCAAGGATAATATTCGCGCAGCGCTTGGCGTGTTGCAAAACAGGCTGGAAAATACCATTACAAACCTGCAGGTGCAGGCTGAAAACCTGCAGGCAGCCGAATCCCGTATTTCCGACGTAGATGTTTCCAGTGAGATGACAGAGTTCGTCCGGCAGCAGATTCTGACACAGTCCGCTGTGGCAATGCTGTCTCAGGCTAACTCTCTGCCGAGGATGGCTATGCAGTTGCTAGGCGGATAACCAGCATTTGTTAAGCGATATTTTGAAGGCCGGCTCAGAAGATGAGTCGGCTTTTTCTTTTAAATCAGTCAGTTATATTATTCTGAGCTGCTTTGTCCGAAAAAAATGGACAGGGGCTCTAATGTTCCTCCGCCAGAAGCCGAATAGGTAGTCAGGGAGAGCATCTTGCGGCTGCAAGGAAGCGGCCTAAGCAGGTTTGCTCTGAAAAATGCACTAATATTCATGGAGGAATATTATGTCTTTGGTAATCAATCACAACTTGATGGCGACGAACGCTGCCCGTAACCTTAGCCAATCCTACGGTAACCTCAGCACGTCCGTACGCCGACTGTCTTCAGGTCTTCGCGTTGGTACCGCAGCAGATGACGCCGCCGGTCTTGCCATTCGCGAAATTATGCGCGCCGATATCGCCGCGCTTAATCAGGGGGTTCGTAACGCTAACGATGCTATTTCGCTTATCCAGACTGCAGACGGTGCGCTTTCCGTTATCGACGAAAAGCTCATCCGCATGAAGGAACTGGCGGAACAGGCAGCCACGGGTACCTATACTTCTGACCAGCGTCTGATTATCGACTCCGAGTATCAGGCAATGGCATCGGAAATTACCCGTATTGCAAACGCTACCGACTTTAACGGAATTTACCTGCTTAACGGTAACCTTTCCAGCAATACGCACGACGGTAGCGGACTTGTTTCCACTGGTAAGCTGAAGGTTCACTTCGGTACCGCTAACGACTCCGCAGAAGACTACTACTACATCCAGATCGGCACCTCTACTGCATCCGCTCTTGGTGTTGGTAACCAGGCAAACGCAACCAGCGCCGGTTACACCATTTCTACCCAGTCTGCTGCACAGAACGCACTGGTTGGCATTGAAAACGCTATCGTTTCCAAGGATACCATCCGTGCAAACCTTGGTGCTCTCCAGAACCGCCTGGAAAACACCATTTCCAACCTGCAGATTCAGTCTGAAAACCTGCAGGCAGCCGAATCTCGTATTTCCGACGTAGACGTATCGCAGGAAATGACAGAGTTCACACGTCAGCAGATCCTTACCCAGTCTGCGGTTGCAATGCTGTCGCAGGCTAACTCTCTGCCCAGAATGGCTATGCAGCTGCTTGGCGGTTAATAGCTTCTTTCCCGGGGAATCGGAGAACACTGGCCGGAAAGCCGAAAGGCTTTCCGGCCTTTTTATCGTCTGCCTGATTTACAACGTCTGCCTGTTTCGGCAATGTAAGGTATCGCTGTTTAGAACAAGGTGGAGATTCTTATGCGCATTTCTGTTACTCAGGACAACTTCCCGTTGATGTTGTCCCTTGTCTTTATTGTTTTCTTTGCTTTACTTGGAATTGCTCCGGCTTCTAGAGCTGTCTGGATTGCAGAAGTTGTTCCGGTTCTGTTCGTATTTTTGCTTCTGGCCTGCACCTATAAAGTGTTCCGTTTTTCCAATGTCGCTTACGGACTGATGGCGTTCTGGATTTTCTGGCATACTATCGGTGCTCATTTTACATTCAGTGAAGTTCCTTTTGGTTTTGTATCCGACCTGTTTGGTTTTGAGCGAAACCACTTTGACAGGGTCGGGCATTTTTCAGTCGGGTTTTATGCCTATGCAATGTGTGAGCTTCTGCTTCGTCGCAAGCTGACCGGTCCGATCATTGCTACCTTGTTTTCACTTTTCTTTATTATGTCCATTGCCGCTGCGTATGAAATTATCGAGTGGTGGTATGCAGTAGCTGAAGGCGGCGAAGCAGGCCTTGCCGTTCTTGGCAGTCAGGGAGACATCTGGGATGCCCAGAAGGACATGCTGGCTGACACGTTGGGGGCTTTGTTCTCGCTGGCACTGTTCTGGATAATGGGCAGACGGTGGGGCAGTCGTCCGTAGTTTGAACAGGCTGTTCGGTAACACTTTTTAATCAATTGTATAATTCGGGTGCTCCGGCTGCTTCGTATAAGGTGCTGCCGGAGTACTTTTTACCTTTGTTGCAGCCGGGCAGGGGTGTACTTGAGCGCCGAAATGCCGTATGGAGTCGTTCCGCACTGACAGTGCAAATAATATCCGGAGGCCTTTTCTCCATGACGCATTGCAATCCGCAACTTAACCTGCAAGGCCGTGACAAGCTGACACGCCTTGCGGATTTTCTTTTTGAAGCAGGCATGCTGCGTAAGACTCCCCGTTCGGGTTACCAGTTTTTGGGAACGGGCAGTGAGAACGTGGCAGAGCATTCTTTTCGTACCTCTGTAGTGGGATACGTTCTTGCCTGTGAAGCGGAGGCCGATCCCGCACGTACCGCTCTGATGTGTTTGTTTCATGATTTTCATGAAAGTCGTATCGGTGACTTTAACTATGTGAACCGGATATACAATACCTGCAATCCCCGCGCTGCGATGGAACATGCACTGGAAGGCACCGGACTCGAGTCCGGAATCCTAGACCTGCTGGATGAGCTTGAGCGCGCCGAAACCCTTGAGGCAAAGCTTGCACAGGATGCTGATCAGATTGATCTGATTCTGAACCTTAAGCAGGAGCTTGATCTGGGGAATAAGTACGCCGGAAAATGGATGGAAGGCGCTTTGAAGCGTCTGCGTACAGAAGCTGGTGCAACTCTTGCGGCAACCATTGCCCGGACTGACCATACTGACTGGTGGTTTATAGGGCCGGATAAATCATGGTGGGAGCGAAAGAACGGTACGCATAAGTAACTTTTTGGGCGCAGGAAGCCGTTACAAAGCGTAACGGTGTTTCGTTTTATTTCAGAGTGCGCTGCCGTGCTTGACATATATATGATTGCACGGCAAAGACCCGCACAGCTATACACCTGCAGGGCAGGAGGAAATCGTGGCAGATCCCGATCGTTATAAAAAAATGTTCCCTGTTTCCTGGGAGCAGCTTCATAGAGATACCAAAGCCTTGTCCTGGCGGCTTATCGAACTTGGCCCTTTTAAAGGTATTGCAGCCATAACCAGAGGCGGGCTGGTACCTGCAGCCATTCTGGCTCGTGAGCTTGAAGTGCGCCTTGTCGATACCATCTGTATTTCCAGCTATGACTGGAAAGCGCAGGGCGGACTGAAAGTTCTTAAAGGGATTGAAGGCGACGGTGAAGGCTGGCTGATCGTTGATGATCTGGTTGATACGGGAACCACGGCCAAAGCTGTTCGCGAAATGCTGCCCAAAGCACATTTTGCCACTGTATATGCAAAACCTGCAGGCAGACCTCTGGTGGATACATTCATCACAGAAGTCAGCCAGGATACTTGGATTTTGTTCCCCTGGGACTCTGAGGTCCAGTATGTTCAGCCCCTTGTCAATATGAGGGAAGAAAGGTAAGAAAATTTTTTCCGGTTTACCGGAGTGTAGATGGCTTGGGCGGTGTTCACGGGGAACGCTGCCCGCTATGTATATTGGGATGTCCCGCATCACCTAGGAGAACGTGCGATGCGCAAGCTTATGTTGCTTGTCATGGCTGCCATGCTTGTTTTTGGCGGCCTGACTGGTTGTGAACAGGAAAAGCCGGCGGAAGCTCCCGCCAAGGCCGAATCCGCGGCCAAACAGGAAACCGCTCCAGCAGCACCTGAAAAGGCTGAAGACGAATTTAAAATCGGTTTTGTTTACGTAAGCCCCATTGGTGACGCCGGCTGGTCGTATGCTCATGATCTGGGCCGTATGGAACTGGAAAAGATTCCAGGTGTTACCACCTCTTACGTTGAGTCCGTACCGGAAGGTGCCGACTCCGAGCGTGTTATCCTGAACATGGCCCGTAAGGGCTTTGATATGGTGTTCACCACCAGCTACGGCTACATGGACCCCACCCTGAAGGTTGCCGGTCAGTACCCCGACGTTACCTTCATGCACTGCGCAGGCTATAAGACTGCTCCTAACATGAGCGCCTACTTCGGCCGTATCTATCAGGCTCGTTACCTGACCGGTATGGTTGCCGGTGCCATGACCAAAAGCAATATCATCGGCTACGCTGCTGCATTCCCCATTCCCGAAGTTATCCGCGGTATCAACGCGTTTACCGTTGGTGCCCGTGCTGTTAATCCCGATGTTGAAGTTCGCGTGGTATGGACCAAAACATGGTACGACCCCGCAACTGAAAAAGAAGCTGCCAAGTCTCTGCTTGACGTAGGCGCAGATATTATTGCTCAGCACCAGGACTCTCCCGGTCCTCAGGAAGCTGCTCAGGAGCGTGGCGTCTACTCTGTAGGCTACAACTCCGACATGAGCGCTTTTGCTCCTAAAGCTCACCTTACCTCTGCCATCTGGAACTGGCCTGTATTCTACAAGCACGTTGTTGAAGGCGTTCGCAACGGCACATGGAAGTCCGGTCATTACTGGTGGGGCCTGAAAGAAGGCGTAGCTGACATTGCTCCCTTCGGCGACATGGTTCCGCAGGATGTGCGTGACAAAGTACTTGCTGCCAAGGCTGACATCATCGATGGCAAGCTTGCCGTGTTCTCCGGTCCTATAAAGGATCAGAGCGGCAAGGTGCGTATTGCTGAAGGTGAAAAGGCAACCGACGAAATGCTGCTTGGCATGGACTGGTTTGTCGAAGGTGTAGTGGGCACCACTGAATAGACCCTGCATCGCTGGAGTCAATGCCCGATGATGGGTTATAGAGTCGTTAAACGACAGGAGCCCCTTAACTGGGGCTCCTTTTTCATTTTTCTTGTCGCCCTTGTAATTTCGCTGTCTCTGAGCGGAGCCATGCTGGTTGTTCAGGGAAAGCCTTTTCTCAAGGGACTGTATTTGTTGTGGGATGGCGGTTTCGGACAGGTGTATGCGCTGGAAGATACCCTGCTTAAAACCATACCGATTTTTCTGTGTGCACTCGGCGTTGCCGTCTGTTTCAGAATGCAGATATGGAACATCGGAGCAGAGGGACAGTTTGCACTTGGTGCCATAGGCGCAACATGGGCTGTTCTTACGTTCCCTGCCGCACCAGCGTGGATTCTTATGCCGCTAATGTTTTTAAGCGGAGCGCTGGCTGGTGGTTTCTGGGCGTTTATTCCGGCCTTTCTGCGTCTGCGTCTGGGGATGAACGAAATCATCACCACTCTGATGCTGAATTACATAGGCATCCTGTTGCTGCAATTCCTAGTGTACGGGCCGTGGAAAGACCCTGCGAGTTTCGGCTTTCCTGTTACCCCGATGTTCCCTGAATCCGCTATTCCTGATGCCATTGTGGGCCGTATCCACTGGGGTTTTGTGTTGTGCTTTGTCGTGGCCGGACTGCTGTCTGTGTTTCTGCGCCGCACACGCTTGGGCTTTGAGCTGATGGCCGGTGGCGAAAACCCCAGAGCGGCCAGATACGCTCGTATGCCTTATGGCTCGCTGGTGGTTCTTGTACTAGTGCTCTGCGGTGGACTGGCCGGATGGGCCGGTGTTCTTGAAACCTCCACAACACTGCACAGACTTCAGTCTAACGTTGTGGCTGGCTATGGTTTTACCGCAATCGTAGTTGCATGGCTCGCACGGCTCAGAATTCCCACAATCGCTGTCTTTTCATTCCTGCTGGCCGGTCTTCGCGTCGGCGTGGAAAATCTGCAGCTCGAGCTGCAGGTGCCTGCCGCATTTGGTGGTATAATCGAAGGCTTTATTCTGCTGACAGTACTGGCCGGGCAGTTTTTTGTCTGGTTTACGCTGCAGCCGCGCGGCAAGGGGGATGAATAACCATGTACGCAGAATTGCTGATTCCTATCCTTGCAGCGACCATTCAGTCCGGTACGCCTATCCTGTATGCAACGCTGGGTGAGATGTTCACCGAGCGGGCAGGGGTGCTGAACCTTGGCGTAGAAGGCATGATGATTCTTGGTGCCTTTTTCGGCTTCTTGTTCACGTACTGGACAGGCAATCCGTGGATCGGGGTTCTGATGGCGGGACTTGCCGCAGGCAGCCTTGGTCTTTTGCACGGTCTTGTCTGTCAGGTATTTCAGGGCAATCAGGTTGTGTCCGGTCTGGCGTTAACCATTCTGGGCGTGGGACTTGCTGACTATCTGGGCACTCCCTACGTTGGTATCACTACAGAAGGCTTTGCCCCCATTGCGGTTCCTGTACTGTCTTCCATCCCGGTTATCGGCGATATTTTCTTTAAGCACGATGCGCTGGTATATCTGTCGTACGTTATGCCTCTGGTCTTCTGGCTGGTAATCAGCAGAACCCGTTTAGGTATGGGGCTGCGCAGTGCCGGAGAAAACCCTTCAGCCTCTGCGGCGGTCGGGCTTAATCCTGTACTGCTTCGCTGGCTGGCGATTTTTGTCGGCGGATTTCTGGTGGGGCTTGGCGGAGCCTATCTTTCGCTGGCGTACACTCATCTGTGGACAAACAATATGACCGCAGGGCGTGGCTGGATTGCCGTCGCACTGGTTATTTTTGCCTTCTGGCGTCCCGGTAGAGCTGTATTCGGTGCGTATCTGTTCGGCGGCGTTATGGCATTTCAGTTGCGTCTGCAGGCGCTTGGCGCAACGTTACCTTCATCTTTACTGCTGATGTTGCCTTACGCGCTTACGGTAATTGTTCTGCTGATTTCGTCCATGCGTGGCAGGAGCGGGAATGCACCTGCTGCACTTGGTGTAAACATTGAGCCGAACGAATAGGGGGCCCCGTGACAGAGCAAAAACCGCTGAACAAGCGCACTGCCCGTGATAGATATGTAGACCTGCCGCCTGTTGTCAGGCTGGAGGGGATATCTAAGTCGTTTGGCAAGGTAAGGGCCAACCACGACATCACTCTGGATATCCGCCCCGGGATGATCAAGGCTTTGCTGGGTGAAAACGGTGCCGGTAAATCGACTCTCATGTCGATTCTTTCCGGTCGTTTTCCGCAGGATTCAGGCACCATTTTTATTGATGGCAAACCTGCCCGTCTCATGTCACCCAAAGATGGATTGGCTGCCGGTATCGGCATGGTGTATCAGCATTTTATGCTGGTGGAATCCATGACAGTGGCAGAGAATGTCATGCTCGGGCAGAAGGGGAGCTTCCTTCTGTCGCCTGCCAAAATGGAGCAGGCCGTTGCCGAACTTGCCGATCAGTATGGTCTGGAAATTACTCCTTCCGCGTTCGTTTCAGAGCTGTCTATGGGCGAAAAGCAACGTGTGGAAATTCTTAAGCTGTTGTACCGCGACAGCAGGGTGTTAATTTTTGACGAGCCTACAGCCGTCTTGACTCCCTCTGAAACAGAGCAGCTTTTTGAAGCCCTGTGGCGTATGGCAGACCATGGCAAATCTATTGTTTTTATCAGTCACAAGCTTCAGGAAGTTCTGAGCGTGGCAGATGAAATTGCCATCTTGCGCCGCGGCGAAATTGTAGATGAGTTTCACGAGTCTGATGTGCCAAACCAGACGGTTCTTGCAAATCGTATGGTTGGACGCGATGTTGTCCTGGCTGTTGATGCCAAGCCTCTCCCTGTCGGGGATCAGGTTCTCAATATTGACGGGCTCAGCGGTGAAGGGCTGCAGAACATTCATCTCGGACTTTTCAAAGGCGAGATTGTTGCTGTAGCCGGTGTGGCTGGTAACGGCCAGAAAGAGCTTGTCGAGGTAATCTGCGGTCTGCGAAAGCCGGAACATGGCTCGGTGCAGATTCTGGATAAACCATGGAACAAGTTCTACCCGCATCCGCCAAGACGTGGGAAGTCGCTCGCTTATATTCCGGAAGACAGGCAAGGCCTTGCTACCTGCAAGTATCTTAACCTTGTGGATAATTTTCTGCTTACCACTCGTCATGCATTCTGCAAAAAAGGATTTCTTAACCGCGTGAAAGCGGTAGAGACAACCCGTAACATTGTGAAAGAATTCAATGTGCAGCCTGGCCATCTGGATGCCTCTGCGCGTGCTCTTTCCGGTGGTAATCTGCAGAAGCTCGTTATCGGCAGAGAGTTCTTCCGCGATCCGGATATCATCGTGGCTGAGAATCCTACTCAGGGGCTTGATGTATCAGCCACTGAAGAAGTCTGGAGTAGGCTGCTGGAGGCTCGTTCCGGTGCCGGTATTCTTTTGATTACCAGTGAACTGAATGAAGCGTTGCAACTGGCGGATCGAATTGCCGTGATGTATCGTGGTCGATTTGTGGATATTTTCCCCAAGACGGATACTGCCAAGGTGGAAGCTATCGGCCTGATGATGGCGGGTATTACTCCCGAATGATTCTTTTGAGTCGTTTCTGTAAAACAGTCTGGCCGCCTTCGGGTGGCCATTTTTATGTGTTATACCTTGTAGTCAGAGGATATAGTCATTATCACGCATAGACGAAGCATGCTTCTTTTCATAGTATCAATAGCCTGGAGGATTGTAGCATGCATGGCAATAGCAGCCATTCACAATATGAAACGGTATCCGCAGTCAGCCGAATTACCTGGATAGGGCTGTGGGCTAACCTGGTTCTTGCCACGATAAAAGTCGTGGCAGGCAGCATCGGTCATAGTCGGGCCGTTGTTGCAGACGGTCTTCATTCGCTTTCTGACTTGGTTACCGATATTGCAGTGCTGGTAGGAGTGCGTTTCTGGAGCGCTCCGGCGGACGAAAATCATCCGCATGGCCACCAGCGTATGGAAACTATAGTGGCAGTTTTCATCGGAGTATTGCTGGCTGCCGCGGCAGTGGGCATTGCGTGGGATGCTATAGCCACTATTGACAAAGGTCAGGAGCAGAAGCGTGGTCTGATTGCACTTGGTGCCGCGTTACTGTCCATTGTGGTTAAAGAGGTTATGTACAGGTGGACTCTGCGTGAGGGGAGGCGGTTACGCTCGTTGGCGCTGGAAGCCAACGCATGGCACCACCGGACCGATGCCCTCAGTTCCATTCCTGCTGCGTTGGCAGTGGGACTCGCCTGGTTTATTCCTTCATGGGGGCTTGCCGACCTTGTCGGGGCACTGATTGTTTCTGTTTTTATTTTGTACGCCGCATGGGGAATCTGCAGACCGGCGCTTGAAACGTTGATGGACAGAGGCGCAGATGCAGAGACTACACGGAGGCTGGAAGAAGTTGTTTGCTCCGTACAGGGCGTGAAGGATGTTCACTCCTTACGCACACGGTACCTTGGCAGCAGCTTGCAAATTGATATGCACATTCGTGTGGACGGACTTATTTCTGTGGATGCCGGGCACAATATTGCTTTGGGGGTCGAAGATGCCCTTTATGCTCTCGGACCACATATTATAGACGTGTTGGTGCACGTTGACCCTTGGATGCCGGATGAACATTCAGATGCCACAGAGTGTGAGCCTGAAGCCGAAGATCTTACACCGTAAGTCATTCTGCGATTAGTTTTTAGCATTATCTCGTGGTGAAGACGTAGGCACCTGGGCTCTGCGCAGAACCGGTTCGCTTGTCTGTCGAATTATTTTAGGGCTGGAAACAATAAAAGAACGGCCGATCAGGTAGTGATCGGCCGTTCTTTTATTGATTAGTTGCTGCCGCAGCTGCCTCCGCTGCATCCCCCGCAATTACCACCGGGTTTGCCCTTAAAGGTGGGCGTGTTTGGTGTGAATTGCATTTTGGGCCCACCTCCGCCCTTGGCAAGAGTGCCGGGCAGTCTGTTGGGGCCTGTGCCGGGAATCTGACTGGGCATGGACATCACCTTGTCCACGTTGGAGCTGCCGCAAGAAGGACAGATCACTTCGCTGAAGTTGCCACGGACAAGTTCTTCAAAACGGGAGCCGCAATCATTGCATTCAAATTCAAAAAGAGGCATCTGCAGATATCCTGTAATTATTGCTAATATAAAACAAATTAGCAGCCGCTTAACAGCCGCACCGCGATGTGGTGCTTAATGTAAGTCTTTTGCTCTCAGGGGCAACCCCTGAATGAGAAATTCATACCGGAGAGTGAGGATAAATGAGAAGCGCGAAATAAGTGGCGGAAGCGTATAGGAGTCGAACCTACCGACGACCTTTCAGCCGTCCACCGGTTTTGAAGACCGGGCGCCACACCGGTGACGATACGCTTCCGTAAAGGGGAATTCTAATTTTTGTTGCAGTAGCAAGCCCTTTGGGGTGACGGGCATGAGCTCGTCGAAGACTTGCAGTGAATGCACGCCGCTATTTACAATACTACCTCTCAAAAGTACACAATGTTTTTTACTGTGCCCTCAACTCTGAGGATTTTGACGGAATAGGAGGTAATTTTCCAGAGGATGAGAACGCTGCGCCGCAATACTGTTCGCAGCGCGGATAACAGCTTGGCAGGCGCAGGCCGCCTGCGTGCCTTTAGTTCTGCGCTTTTTTGTTACGAGATGAATCCACTGCCGTTGTCATTCGAATTCTGCAAGCAGCATGCCGTCAGTCTCGTTAGATGAATATTTTATGTCTTTGGTATGTTGCTGAAATACTTGGCAAGAGTGCTGAATACAATCCGGGCTTCTTCTATCAGCTGTTTTGTCAGTTCAGTTGCTTGTTTCTGGTCATGAACCTTCAAAGCTTCATCCAGTTGAATGGTAACTTCTTGCAAGTTAATCGCTCCAACTGTTCCTGCGGCACTTTTTAGTGTATGCGCAATGGCTTCTGCTTCATCCAGTTGTCCATCGCCAATTAATGACGTAAGGCGGGTCGGGTCTTCTTTGTGTTCTGTAAAAAAAATCGAAAGGGCACGCAGGTATCTGTCTTTTCTGTTGCCGCATCGTTTTAACCCTATCGTATGGTCAAACCCTTCAAGGCTTGCCAGCGTTAGTTGAACATCCGGAGCGGGAAACCTGTTCGGCTTTTTCGGGGCAGATACCTTAACCCACTGCAATAGTGTCGCAAAGAGCTGTTCCGGGTCAACGGGTTTAGTAATATGGTCTTTAAAGCCGGATTCCAGACTCTTTTCACGGTCACCTTTTAGCGCATGCGCAGTCATGGCAAGTATGGGGACCGATTCGTAGCCCTCAAGCTTTTGAATTTCACGTGTCGCAGTAAAGCCATCCATCTCAGGCATTTGTATGTCCATCAAAATGACATCAAACTTTTGTATTTCGCATAAATCGACAGCTTTTCTACCATTTTCAGCTAATGTGACAATCAGACCTTCATCTTGAAGCAACTCTGAAATAACCTGTTGGTTAAGCAGGTTGTCTTCAGCAATCAGCACACGTCCTCCTTCAATTGCCTTCAACACCCCTGTTTCAGTATAGGCGTTAATTTTTTCAGAAACTACACGGGTTCCAAATACATCCGTGATGGCATCAAAAAGCATTGAAGGGCTGAACGGCTTCATAATATTGCTGTCAGCCATTGATGTGTCGAATTGCTTGCCCGTTTTTGAATCCGTATTGCTGGAAATTAAAATTATTTTTGCTGAATGGGAACTGTCGTGTGAATCCCTAATGACATTGATTGCATCCGTCGGGGCGATATCTAGTGAGTGCCAGTCAATTAAGTACAGTTCGAATTTGTTGTCTTGTGTCTGAATAGTAAAAAAGTCAGCAAGGTTGTGTACAAGTGTTGGCGCCATACAAAAATACTTTAAAAGCTGGTCAAGAACCTTACTGGTTGCTCTGTGGCTACAGGCTACAAGTGTAGGCATGCCAACGAAAGCTTCCGGCAGGCGGGGCAGCGTCTCTTCTTTTCCTTCCGGTAGGCTCAGCGGCAGTTCCAGAATAAAGCGCGATCCTTTCCCAAGCTCACTTGTGGCGTGTATTGTGCCTTCCATCAGCTCTGCCAGCCGCTTGCTGATTACCAGCCCAAGGCCGGTGCCGCCGAATTTACGGGAAATGGAGGCATCAGCTTGTGTGAAAGGCTGAAAGAGCGTTGAAAGCTGCTCCTCAGACATCCCCACACCCGTATCAGTGAAGATAAAAAGCAGTACAACCTGACGACTGCTTCTGGTCTGAACCTGTACCTCAACAAATACTTCTCCCTGTTGCGTAAACTTAATTGCATTGCTTCCCAGATTGAGAAGTATCTGATTTATGCGCAATGGGTCACCGATGAGGCGCAGCGGAATGGTGTGGTCAACTGAGATAGCCAGATCAATAGCTCTTTCCTCAGCTTTAGAGCTCATCATTGTAGCCAGATTGGTTACAAGCTCATCTGTTTCAAACTCGACATTTTCAATGGTCAGCTTTCCTGCTTCAACACGTGAAAAATCGAGAATGTCGTTAATGATGCCGAGCAGAGATTTTGCAGCAGATTCAAGCTTTGTAAGGTATTCAAATTGCTTATAGGAAAGGTTGGTTCTTTTCAGCAGGTGCGCCATGCCAATGACCGCATTCATCGGGGTTCTTATTTCGTGGCTCATGTTGGCTAAAAATTCGCTTTTAGCCATGTTGGCAGCCTCTGCTTGTTTCGTTGCACGGGCCAGTTCCTGCGTTCTTTCTTCTATCTGAAGTTCAAGGTCCTGCTTTGAAAGAGTGATTGCTTCTTCATTTTTTTTCAGCCTGTCAATGCTTGTCAGCAGTGCAAAGAATCCTTCAACGTTATCCTCTTGAAACGAAGGAACATAAAGAACCTCCACCCATCCCATGCCGGAATCTGAGCGCTCCGGCAGGTTTATCTCATAATGGACGCGTTTGCCCTGCAACGCCCGTTCTGCATGGGGCAGGGCTAACTCATAAGCGGGGCGAGGCAAAATATCCGACATATGCTTGCCGATAATTTCATGCGGGGCGCGATGAAAAGCCTTGGCGTATGGCTCATTGACAAATACGTAGCGGAGGTTCCGGTCCATATATGCAATAAGTGCGGGCAGGCGGTTCAAAACTTTCAGATAGAGATGTTCGTTTTCGGTCGCCATGGGTGCTCTCCTAACTATTCAAGTCACTATACCTGTTAGGCAGGTTAGTTTGGATTATTAACAACATCATTCTGCTGATGCGCACATGATAGTGGAAAGTGTTTCAGCCTGTTGGCGAGATCGGTCCGTACTGGTCGGCTGTTCAATAGTATGCCATTCAATCGCAATGCATACGGCAACAGCGAAGTTGTCTGCGTATTGCTGTTAGTTACCGCATAAAAGAAAAGTGCGTTGTCGTGCGGGGATTTATTTTTCGTACCAAGAAGAGAGTTGACGGACGCTTCACTTTATGCGTTTTTTAGGCTCTCACGCACTCAAGTTTCGGAAAAGCCCGAAAAATGACGTTGCAGTCATTGCCAAACCGTGCTTGTGACCTTAAACTTCTTAGCTCGAAAGCAATAGTCCGTCCTGAACGGAATGGAGGTTAGTAGCGTTGAATCAGTTCTCGCGCAATTTGGTATTATGGGCTGTCATCTCTTTGTTGATGGTGGTTCTTTTTAATTTGTTCAGCCAGCCCCCCGGGCCTCAGTCTCAGATGACCTACACTGAGTTCCTTAGTAAGGTTTCTCAGGGGGAAGTCGTTCAGGTCACTATTCAAGGTGATAAACTTAAAGGGCAGACTGTAGAGGGTAATTCCTTTCAGACGTATGCTCCTAAAGATCCCGCTCTTGTTGACCGTCTGATCAAGCAGGGAGTGCAGGTTAAGGCAGAGCCGCAGGAAGAAGCACCTTGGTATATGACGCTGCTTGTTTCGTGGTTCCCCATGCTGCTGCTTATTGGCGTGTGGATTTTCTTTATGCGCCAGATGCAGGGCGGGGGAGGAAAGGCGATGTCCTTCGGCCGCTCCCGTGCACGGATGATTTCGCAGGAAGGAGCCAAGGTCACATTCGAGGATGTTGCGGGTGTTGACGAAGCCAAAGAAGAGCTTTCTGAGGTTGTAGACTTTTTGAGTAATCCCAAAAAGTTTACGCGTCTTGGCGGACGTATTCCTAAAGGTGTGCTTCTGGTTGGCCCTCCCGGCACTGGTAAGACTCTGCTTGCCCGTGCTGTTGCCGGTGAGGCTGGCGTTCCCTTCTTTTCCATTTCCGGTTCTGACTTTGTGGAAATGTTTGTGGGCGTTGGTGCTTCGCGTGTTCGTGACCTGTTTGTTCAGGGCAAGAAGAACGCGCCCTGCCTTATCTTTATCGATGAAATCGACGCTGTCGGTCGCCAGCGTGGTGCTGGTCTTGGCGGCGGGCATGATGAACGCGAGCAGACACTGAACCAGTTGCTGGTAGAGATGGACGGCTTTGAGTCCAACGAAGGTGTTATCCTGATCGCGGCTACTAACAGGCCCGATGTTCTTGACCCTGCACTGCTGCGCCCCGGGCGTTTTGACCGTCAGGTTGTAGTGCCCCGACCTGATTTACGAGGTCGTAAACGTATTCTGGAAGTGCATAGTAAACGCACCCCTCTGGGGCGTGATGTTGATCTTGAGGTTCTTGCGAAGGGTACCCCCGGCTTCTCCGGTGCTGATTTGGAAAACCTTGTGAACGAGGCAGCCCTGCAAGCTGCTAAGCAGAACAAGGACCAATTGGCTATGGCTGATTTTGAAGCAGCCAAGGATAAGCTGATGATGGGTAAGGAACGCCGTAGCCTTATTATGACCGAAGAAGAAAAGCGTAATACTGCTTACCATGAAGCAGGTCATGCTCTGGTTGCCCGTTTATTGCCGAAACTGGACCCGATACACAAAGTAACGATTATTCCCCGTGGCAGAGCCCTTGGTGTAACTGTGTCCTTGCCTGAGGGAGACCGTGTTTCTGAATCTCGGGAAGCTCTGCATAACAGGTTGGCCATGATGCTTGGTGGACGAGTCGCAGAAGAGATGATTTTTGTCGACTTTACCTCTGGCGCAGCCAGTGACATTGATAGCGTTACTAAGCTCGCACGGTATATGGTGTGTGATGTTGGTATGAGCGACGCCATCGGACCTATGAAAATAGGAGACCAGGGCGAGGAAGTGTTTATCGGCCGTGAGTGGGCTCATTCTCGCAACTACAGCGAAGAAACAGCCCGTATGGTTGATGCGGAAGTCAAGCGCCTCATTGACGAGGCTCGTGAAAAAGCACGTACTTTGCTTCAGGAGAATATTGAAGCCCTGCATCGCATCGCAGAAGCTTTGCTTGAGCGTGAAACAATTAATGCTGAAGAGCTCGACAAGTTGATTGCAGGTACGCCGCTTCTTCCTGTGCCTGAGATTAATGCAACGCAGCACGCAGGAAGCGCTCAGGGCCCTACGCCTGCTGCCTCACCTGCCGCGCCCGCATCTGGAACCGAAGCGGAAGCAGAACAGACAGCTCAGAAGCCTGCTCAGGAAGAAGACTTTCTGCTTGAGGCAGAAGAGTCTGAAGCTGCGAAAGAGCAGAATGCTGATGAAAAAGAGGATGAAACCTCTGACCGGAGGGAGAAGTAGCGTGCTTCCCCCCATCCAATGGGAGATATCGGGGGGCAGAGCCATTGGGCCTGCCCCCTTTTTTATTTTCGGTATTGTTAACGTTACGCCTGATTCGTTCTATGATGGTGGCAGGCATGATGCGTTGCAGAGTGCTGTTGACCACGGCATGCGGCTTGCCGCTGAAGGTGCGCACGTGCTGGACATCGGCGGAGAATCTTCGCGCCCTTATGCTCCCCCTGTTTCTCTTGAGCAGGAACTGGAGCGGGTTGTGCCAGTGGTGCAGGCGCTCGCAGGCAAAAGGGCTGATAACGGGCTTCCGTGGGCGTTGTCCGTAGATACTTACAAGGCCGGAACCGCAGCTGCCGTATTGGCTGCCGGTGCGGAAATTATCAATGATATCTCGGCGTGTGCATTCGATCCGGAGCTGAAAGACGTTTTGGCTCAATACAAGCCTGGCTATATTTTAATGCACAGCCTCGGGCGTCCTGAAAACATGCAGAACGCGCCGGCGTATTCTGATGTGGTTGAGGAAATTCTGGACTTTTTCGAGAAAAAGCTGGAAGAATTAATCGGGGCCGGAGTTCCCGAAGAACGTATTGTTCTGGACCCCGGCATCGGGTTTGGTAAACTATTGGAACATAATCTGGCTATCCTTAAAGGGATGCCGCGCTTTTTAGAGCTGGGACGCCCTGTAATGGGGGCGTTATCTAATAAGTCCATGTTCGGTCAGCTGTTAGGCCTTGACGCAGGAGAACGGCAGACAGCCACACAGGTGACGACGGCACTGATTGCCGCCAAGGGAGCGCGATTCCATCGTGTTCATGAAGTAGTCGAAACTGTGCGGACTCTCCGGTTGGCCGAGGAGCTTTTTTAAGGAAAAAGGATTTGTGAACGATTATGGTATTGCTGGCAGATTTTAGTATTACGTGGCGTGATATTCTGGATATCACTCTCGTTTCTTTACTGCTGTATCGTGTTATTCTGATGATCAGGGGAACACGGGCTGTAACAGCAGTTTACGGGCTGATTATTCTGCTGTTTGCCTACTTCATGTCTCAGGAACTCAGCCTGTATACGCTTAACTGGCTGCTTGAAAATTTCCTTGGTTCACTTTTTCTTGTTATTATCATTCTTTTTCAGCAGGACATCCGCAATGCGCTTTCTGCAATGGGAGCGCGTAGCTTTTTTCGTCGTAAGGTAGTTGAAGAAGAATCCTTTAATGAAATAATCGGGGCAGCCCTGTATCTTGCCCAGCGCCGGATCGGCGCTCTTATAGTGATTGAAAAGAATGTGCCGCTGGGTGATATGGTCGGTCGCGGTATACGCCTGAACGCCAAGCTGACCAAAGAATTGCTTGTCACCGTCTTTTACCCCAATACCCCTTTACATGATGGTTCTGTGATTATCCGTAATAATGAAGTTGTTGCAGCAGGCTGTATTCTTCCGCTTACTCAGCGGGTGCAGGAACGACGCGACTATGGTACCCGTCACAGGGCTGCGATGGGAATTACGGAAGAGTCGGATGCCATTGCCGTAGTTGTCTCAGAGGAGAGAGGAGCGGTCTCTGTAGCCCTTGGGGGCAAGCTGACTGCAGAACTTGATGCTGCGCGCCTGAAGCGTGTGTTGCGTAAGGCGCTGGAGAAATAATATGACGCGTCGCGGTCTATATGCGCTGCTTTCTTTTCTGATCGCTTCTACTCTCTGGTTTATGGTAACCGGCCGTGAACGAGTTGAAACATGGGTCGATATGCGTATCGAGATGACCGGTATGCCTGCGGATATGGTTATTCTGAGTGGGCTGCGCAACAAAATCAGCGTGCGCATCAGCGGCCCCAAGGGACTGATTCGGGGGGTGACCGGTCGTGAATTTTCGTATCCTCTGGATTTAAGCGTGCTTAAAAAGGGTACGAATGTTATCAGCTTTGCTTCTGAAAAGATGCCCTTGAAGGGGGCGTTTCAGGTGATGGAAATTGATCCTCCCCGTCTGCAGCTTGAGGTCGATGCCCTGCTTAAACGCAGGCTTCCTGTCGTTCCTCAGCCGCAAGGAGCCTTAGCCCCAGATGTGGAAATCAGCGCGCTGATTCCGCAACCGGATACAGTTGAGATTGTAGGAGGGGAGTCGCTTGTCTCTTCTATGGAAGGTGTGGACGCCGTTGTTCGCTTTGCAAATGCTACTGCTAACAAAGTGATGGATGTGGCTGTAGCGTACACACTGCCGGAGGGAGTAGATGCTTCGCCGCGAAGCGGGCAGGTGCGCGTAGTCACCACTCTGGTGACAAATGAGCTTGCACTTAAGAGGCGGGTGTCACTGGAATTGCCTGAAGGTGTTGCGGGAAAATTGCATAACCGATATGTAAAGCTGGTTGTGCAAGTTCCCCGGTCTAAGGCAAAGGATCAGGAATATCTGAATAATATCAGAGCGGTGCTGGAAGTTCCGGAAAATATGTCTTCCGGTAAGCACGAACTGCCGTACAGAGTAGAACTGCCGGACTCCGCTATCATGGTAGAGGCGAAGCCGGAAGCGCTCTCCGTAAGCATCAGTAATAAATAACGGCCTTTATCAAGATAATATCGTATGGCATTGTCGGCATGACAACTGCTTGAGGTAGTGAGGGATTGCTTAGATGGCTACTCGTCTTTTCGGAACTGATGGCCTGCGGGGGCAGGTTAATATATACCCTATGGTTCCTGATATGGCTCTCCGTCTGGGGTTAGCCGCGGGAACTTTTTTTCGTAACGGAAATAAACGCCACCGCGTGGTGATTGGTAAAGACACCAGACTTTCCGGCTATGTGTTTGAAATGGCTCTTACTTCGGGGCTGTGCGCAGCTGGGATGGATGTTTTTCTGGTCGGGCCTCTGCCGACTCCTGCTGTTGCATTCCTGACACGTAACATGCGTGCAGACTTGGGCGTTGTAATCTCGGCATCCCATAATCCTTTCCATGATAACGGTATTAAATTCTTTGATAAAGAAGGCTTTAAACTTCCTGATTCTCAGGAAGATGCCATTACAGAGATGGTGCTGAATCTGGATCATAAGTGGGACTATCCTGAGCCGGAACGTGTAGGCAGGGCATTCAAGATTGATGACGCTCCCGGGCGTTACATTGTATATTTGAAAAACAGTTTTCCGAGCCATCTTACTCTGGATGGTATGAAGGTGGTGCTCGACTGTGCCAATGGAGCGAACTACAGGGTTGCTCCGCTGGCTCTGGAAGAGCTGGGAGCCGATGTAGTAAAAATCGCTACCAGCCCTGATGGTGTGAATATCAACCACCACTGTGGTTCATTATACCCTGAGCTTGCCTCCAGAAGAGTGCTTGAGACAGGGGCCGACATCGGCCTTGCTCTGGACGGCGACGCTGACAGACTGATTGTTGTCGACGAAAAAGGCACTGTGCTGGACGGCGATCAGATTATGGCCATTTGTGCCATGGATATGATGGAAAAAGGTCGCCTGCCCGGCAACCAGCTTGTTGCTACCGTGATGAGCAATATGGCGCTGGAAGTGTTTATGAAAGATCGTGGCGGTTCATTGCTGCGTACTGCCGTGGGCGACAGGCATGTGGTTGAGGCCATGCGCCGCACCGGTGCGACAATGGGCGGCGAACAGTCCGGTCACCTTGTCTTTATGGAGTACGGCACCACCGGAGATGGTTTGCTTGCGGCGCTGCAGTTGCTTAAAATCATGCGGGAAAAAGACAAGCCTCTTTCCGAGCTTGCAGGTCTGCTTACTCCCTTCCCTCAGCAGCTTCTCAATGTGCATGTACAGCGCAAAATTCCTTTTGAAGAATGCCCTGAAATTGGTATCGCCGTTGAAAAGGCAGAAAAAGAACTGGCCGGTCGCGGGCGGGTGTTGCTTCGTTATTCCGGTACAGAATCTGTGGCCCGCGTGATGGTAGAAGGCGAAGATGATACGCTGGTGAGCAGGCTGGCTGCTGATCTTGCGGAAACAGTTCAGCAAAGCCTGCGGTAAGATATTTTCTGCGTCAGCATAAGGAGATTGTGATGCTGGTTCGTAAAGTTGTTATTCCTGTCGCCGGTTGGGGCACCCGTTCACTGCCAGCTACAAAAAATATTCCTAAAGAAATGTTGCCTGTCTACAACAAGCCCATTGTGCAATATGTTGTGGAAGAGGCCATGCGTTCGGGTCTTACCGATGTTGTTTTTGTGACTAACCGTGACAAAACGATTATTGAAGATCATTTTGATTACAACCTACAACTGGAAAGTGTGCTGGAACGCGCCGGAAAGACGGAAATGCTGCAGCAGGTTCGTGATGTTGCTGAAATGGTCAATATCCACTCTGTCCGCCAGAAGCGTCAGCTTGGTCTGGGGCATGCTGTTCTTTGCGCCCGTGAAATTGTTCAGAATGAACCCTTTGCCGTAATGGTGGGTGACGACCTGCAATTCGGTATGGAGCCGGGCATTCAGCAGTTGATCAATGTTGCTGTAGCAGAAAGGTTGCCGGTTGTGGGCGTGATGGAAGTTCCTGCGGATAAGGTCAGTCGTTACGGCATTATTGACGGCGAAGAAATTTCGCCCGGTATCTTCCGTGTGAATGACCTTGTGGAAAAGCCTGAAATCAGCAAAGCGCCCTCGCGTCTGGCTATTGTTGGGCGCTATATCCTTACACCGGATATATTCAGGGCGCTTGAGAATGTGGAGCCCGGACACGGTGGTGAGATTCAGCTGACTGATGGTCTTAAGAGCCTTGCAAACGGACGTGGCTTGCTTGCCGTTAAAATGCGGGGTATGCGTTTTGACGCTGGCGACTGGGCAGAGTACCTTACCGCAAATATTTACTTTGCATTACAGGACGAAGAGTTGCGCGACGAACTGGTGGAACGCCTCCGGCCTCTTCTGCCATATAAATGTTGACGCTGACCGGTCTGTCTTTATGATGCTCTGCGGGTGGCTTTGCCGCCCGCTTTTCATTTTTTAACGCTTCCTTGTGTATTCATGACAGAGCAAATCAAGATCGTTGCTGTTGCGTTGATGGCGCAACCTTACTCAACGCTTCATTACCAGTTGCCGCACTGGTTGCCTGATGCCGTCTGGCAGGTGGGTGTGCGCGTTGCTGTGCCTCTGGGGGCACGTGGAACGCTACGTGCGGGCATAATCACGCAACGTGATTGTCCGTCTGATGTCGTGCCCGAAGGGGTGGAACTGAAGTCTGTACTGTGGCCGTTGGAACAGCAGCCTCTTGTAGGCGGCGATTATCTGGAAATGGTTCGCCAGCTTGCTTTGCGGCAGATGGTTTCAACAGGTCATATTCTCGGGATACTGCTTCCCTCTGGACTGCGAAGTGCGGCTGTCCGCCTGCGAGTGCGTGCTGGCGGTAAGCCCAGGACCCTGCGCTTGCGCGATATTTTGAAAATGGCTGACTCGGAACGGGCTGTTCTGGCCTCTCATTGGATGTCAGGAAGAGTAGAGGTGCTGGAACCGGAGACTGACGAGGCGGAAAACGATATCTGTCATGTTACTCAGGATCCCCCGTGGCCTGTCCGCCCTGCTGCCAAAAAGCAGATAGAGTTGCTGGAATATCTATGGGAGAACGGCCCGCTTTCCCGCAGGCGGCTGGTGCATGATCTTGGTACCTCAGCGCAGACTCCTCTGGTTACTCTGGCAGAGCGCGGTCTTGTCCATGTAGGCCCGCTAGAAGCAGAAGCAGCTGCGGAGTGTGCATGCGGAATTGATACCGAGTGTCACGCCGCCGTGCTTGAAAATACTCTTTTCGAGCTGACAGAGCCGCAAAAAGAAGCTTTGGCGCAATGCACTGCCGCAGTGGAATCAGACAAGCCGGAAACCCGTCTGCTGTTTGGCATTACCGGTAGCGGAAAGACAGCCGTATACCTTGAGCTTGCCCGTGCCTGTATAGAGCAGGGGCTTTCCGTCATGTTGCTGGCTCCTGAAGTTGCGCTGGCTTGTAAGCTGTACCGTGACGTGCAGACCCGTTTTCCGGGGATTCCGGTTGTGCTGTATCATGGGTATCAACCTGCGCAGGAGCGGGAGCAGGCGTTTTTAAACCTTGCTGCAGAGGCCAGAAAGGGCGGTAATACGCTGATCATCGGTACCCGTTCCGCTTTATTTTTGCCAGTAGCGCGACTCGGAGTGGTCGTGCTGGACGAAGAGCATGATGCTTCCTTTAAACAGGATGAACGCCTTTCATACCAGGCCAAGGAAGTTGCATGGTTCAGAGTGGCGCAGCATAAGGGCGCGCTGGTGCTGGGGTCTGCAACGCCGGATGTAAAAACGTTCCACGCGGTCCGTGAAGGGCATATGCCCGGCATAGTGCTTAACGAGCGAGTCGGCGGCGGCACATTGCCCACTGTTGAACTTGTGGATATCAAGGATCATTCTGCATCCGAAAGTATTCTTGCCCCGCAGACGTTAGCCCGTATCAAGGAAACTGTGCAAAAGGGAGAGCAGGCCGTCATTCTGTTGAACCGCCGTGGCTATGCCCCTCTGATGTATTGCCTTGATTGCGGAACCGTAGCACGTTGCCCCAGTTGCGAAATAGGGTTGACCTATCATAAAGGCCGCGAACGGCTTGTTTGTCATTACTGCGGGCATTCTGTGCCGTTCCCTTCGCCTTGCAGTAAATGCAAGGGCGTGCACTATCTGCCGATGGGCGAGGGCACCGAGAAGATGGAAGAAACGCTTTCCACTTTGCTGCCGCACGGCAAAAAGGTGCTGCGTCTGGACAGAGACAGTGTTCGCAGGCCGGGAAGAATGGAAGAAATACTTGCAGCTTTTGCAAGAGAAGAATCCAATATTCTTGTGGGCACCCAGATGCTTTCCAAGGGACACCATTTTCCGTCTGTAACTTTGGCTGTTGTTGCAGATGGCGACATCGGCCTGAATATGCCTGACTACCGTGCGACTGAAAGAACGTTTCAGTTGCTGGTTCAGGCCGCAGGCCGCGCCGGCAGAGGAGAGCGCCCCGGCAACGTGTTGATTCAGACCCGCGATCCGAAGCATTACTGCTGGGATTTTATACGTGACTGCGATTATGAAGGTTTTTTTGAAAGAGAACTTGATGCCCGGAGAAAACGCAGGTATCCGCCTTTTGTCAAACTTGCTTTAATCAGGCTGAGTTATCCTGTGGACTGGCTGCAAGGTCAGGAGAGGGTCAATGCTCTGGCTATGTCTGCCAGAGCTTCCGGACGGGAGCTTGGAGTAAGTGTTCTGGGGCCTGCACCGGCTCCACTACCTATATTGCGAGGACGCAGGCGCTTTCAATGTCTTCTGAAATCTGCGGAATGGAAAGAAATTCGAATGCTGTTCCATGCGGCAAAACAGGCGGTTCCCGCTTCTTCAAAGCTACGCCTCAGTCTGGATCTTGACCCTGTGAATATGTTGTAATTCTATATAAAGAGGAAAGCTCGATGATTTATACAGTATCAAAGTGTGTTGAATGTCCGATGCAGTTTGCAGGTGAAACTCCTGTCTGTCAGGCTGATGTGCAGGCGAAGAGGGAAATTCCTGCTGATGTGGAGAACAGGCCGGAATGGTGTCCGCTTAATCAGAGTTCCTTTGCTGTAGATGATCGTGAGTGTGCTGTTTGTCCTTTCCATCATCGTCAGGAAATGCGCCGCTGCTCAGTTGCAACACCGCGTTTTCGCCCGATGGCGGAAGAGGAAGTCCGCCCTTCATGGTGCGTATTGCGAAGAGAGCGCTTTATAATCAAGCTGCCTCGTTAACTTTATTAAGTACGTTGCCACTTGTAGTATAGTCGGGTATTATTCTCGCAGGATTAGGTATAAAAGAACCCATGCGGTGTATGCGTAGTGCATTAAGCTGACGTTTCGCGCTTGTAGCTGAGAGGGTTGGGTCCACATGTTGTATGAGTCAATCACTGTTCTAGTTGTCGATGACGAAGAAATGGTGCGCGAAAACCTGGAAGTCTATCTGGAAGATGAGGGATTTCAGGTGGTAACTGCCGGCAGCGGTGAAGAGGCTGTTGCCCTGCTGGCCACAGTGACACCGGATGTAGGTATTATCGACATGCGCCTGCCCGGCATTAGCGGCAACGACTTTATCATAAAAGCACATTCTATTAATCCTGCCCTCAAGTATCTCATCCATACCGGCTCCACAAATTACAAGCTTCCTGTCGAGTTGATGAATATCGGCGTGACTCACGATGATATCTACATCAAGCCTTTGCAGAATATGGATATGCTTGTTAAGGGAATCGAGCGCCTGCTTGCCAAGTGAGTATGGAATGGATGCTGAAGCCCCTCTGAAGATTTTAATTATTGACGATGACTCTGCCATCCGGCGGAGTCTTTCCTCTTTTTTTGAAGACGAAGGCTATATGGTTCTGCTGGCCGAGGATGGTCAGCAGGGGATAGACGCCGCTTTGTCCAGCCTTCCCGATGTAATCCTTGTGGATCTGCGTATGCCGGGGATTAGTGGCATTTCTGCACTTAAAGTTTTTGCAGAAAAACTGCCAGATACCCCCGCCATAGCTGTTTCCGGCGTTGGCGTGCTGGAAGATGCTTTAGACGCTGTCCGTAACGGGGCCTGGGATTACGTTGCAAAGCCGATTCTGGATTTCAGCAAGTTGAGGAAAACTGTTGCTGATGCCTGCTCGCGGGCTCGAATGCTGCGCCACAATAAAGGCTATCATGAGCATCTTGAGCGCGAGGTTGCAAACAGAACCAGAGAGCTGGCTCAGGCCAAGGAAGAGGCCGAGCTGGCCAGCACGGCAAAAAGTCAGTTTCTTGCAAATATCAGCCATGAATTGCGCACACCGCTTAACGGGATTATCGGGCTTACTGATTTACTGCTGACAGCTCCCGACAGTGCTGACGGGCGTGAGTACCTAGAGATGGTTAAGCAGGCCGGTCAGGAACTGCTTGCTATTGTTAACAACCTTCTGGATATGTCCAGTATAGAGGTTTCCCGCCTTGTTTTGCGGGAGGCGCCTTTCTCTTTGCGCAAGTGCGTAGGGGAAGTTAAGCGCATTCTGGAAGTGCAGGCCCGCTGGAAGAACCTTGGCTTCACTATCTATTTTGATGGCGATGTGCCTGACCAATTTGTAGGTGATTCCGGCAGGTTGAAGCAGATACTGAACAATCTGTTGGTCAATGCGATCAAATATACCGATAAAGGTGAAGTTTCTTTGCGAGTTGCTGCTGGCGGCAATGCTGCAGACGAAGGCTCCTTTGAGGTGTGCTTTTATGTGCAGGATACGGGAGTAGGTATTGCTCCTGAAAAATACGATGTTATTTTTGAGCCTTTTGTGCTTGGCGAAAGCTTTATGACGAAAAAAAATGGTGGTGCCGGTCTGGGGCTTGCCATTTCACGGGAGCTTGCGCGTAAGATGGGAGGCGATGTGCGGGTCAGCTGTCTTGCCACAGGGGGCAGCTTGTTTGAGTGCAGAGTGCTTTTGCAAGCAGGAGGCCAGTCCTCCGCCAAAGCTGCTGCGACTGTGGGGGCGTTGAAGCAGGCAGAAAGGCCGCTGCGCATACTTGTTGCCGAAGATGACATAATCAACCGCAAGCTTGCCGTATTTTTCTTTGAGCGGCTGGGGCACGCCATCCGTGCAGAACAAACGGGAATTGGTGCACTACAGGCTTTGGCTCAAGAATCTTTCGATCTGGTGCTTATGGATGTGCAGATGCCGGAGATGGACGGGATAGAGGCAACCCGGGCCATCAGAAATTCAGTTGGCGGCAGAATTCCACATGCTATTCCAATTATTGCAATGACAGCTCACGCCATGAAAGGTGATAAGGAACGCTTTCTTGCTGCAGGCATGGATGCTTATATTTCCAAGCCGGTAGACTTTCCCAAGCTTATTGAGATTATCAATCGACTTGTAAAGTGAAGTGACACTGCATTGTAGTGCACATGATGCAACACTTTGAATCTTTTTATTTCCTTCATAATCCGTATTTTTAAAGTATAATAAGCTGTATTATCCGCAAATTATGCTTTCCGCCCTGTTGTGTTGCGCTGTTCGTAATCAGTTGCATTTTTCCGCTTTCTTACGTAAATCCCCTCTGATGTTCTAGAGGAGCTGGCATGCAGTAAGGCCACCTGTTCAAGGTGGTTTGCGAGGGAATTCTTGCTGTGATGCTTTTTTTGCCGTGCGAGGGGAATCAACGGCGGGGCTTTTTTTGTGCTCTGCCGGAATTCCAGCGGCGTTACTTTGTAAGGGGGAATAATGAAGCGACATTTTCTCACTCTTGCTCTTGGCCTGTGTCTGCTGCTGGCCGGAGCACAATCTGCTATGGCTTCCGGTTTTGCTCTGTATGAGTGGAGTGCCCGTGGTAATGCTCTTGGTGGTACCCTTGTGGGCCGTGCTGACGATGCTTCTGCCATCGCCTTTAACCCTGCCGGTATTACTCAGCTGGAAGGTACCCACATTCAGGCTGGTTTCAGCGCCATTCGCCCCATGGCGGAGCTTAGCATCGGCAATGAAACAACCAAAGGCGCTGACAATACCTGGTTGCCGCCTCATGCTTATGTAACTCATAAGCTGAATGACAAATGGTCGATTGGTGCCGGTGTATTCTCCCGTTTTGGTCTTGGTACTGAATATGAAGAAGACCATTGGCCCGGAAGCCAGAATATTTATTACGCTGCTATCCAGACCGTCTCTTTCGCTCCTACCATTGCCTACAAGATCAGCGACACGCTTTCCATTGGCGGTGGTATTGAGTTCATGCACGTCAGCCTTGAGATGAAAAAAGACAAGTTCTTTGGTCCGCAAGGCATGCGTGATGCTACTCTTGATGCTGAAGGTGACGGCGTAGGTTTTCATGCAGGTCTGCACTGGAAGCCCAATGACCAGTGGCGCGTTGGTTTGTCGTACAGAAGCCAGATTGAAATCGGCGCTTCCGGTACCCAGAAGTTTGATCCGGCAGTAAACCTTGGCTTTGGTCCGGTTTCCTCCTTGAGTGCAAGCGGAACTGTTGTTCTGCCTGACATGATTGCTGCTGGTATCACTTATTACCCCATGCAGAATCTGAGCATTGAAGTAGCTGCCATGATGACTCGCTGGAGCACCTACAACGAGTTTCGGGTGACAAGCAACGACTTGCCCGGTGACGGCGTGCTGTTAGACGATAAAAAAGACTGGAACGATGTAATGCGTTACAGCGTTGGTGTTGAATACGGCTTTAACGAGTGGCTTGATTTGCGCGCAGGTTATGTGTTTGACGAATCGCCTGTTGAAGCAAAGTACGCAGACTACATCGTACCCGGTAATGATCGTCACCTCTTTAACGTGGGTGCCGGCTTTAAATGGAACCGCTGGACTGCTGACGTATCGTACACCTACCTGTGGATGAAAGGACGTGACTTTGCTGAAAGTGAAGCCGTTGCAGCCACCAGAGGTTCTGCTCACGACAGCTACGCCCATATCTACGGCATTACTGTAGGTTACCAGTTCTAAGCTGTTTTCTGGATAGCATTTCCGGTGCGCCCCTCGCGCCAGCGGCAGCTTTTCCTTGATTCTCTGGCCGGTTCAGGTATGTCCTGAACCGGCCTTTTTTATGGGAGAGTTTATGCATATTGTTTTGTTCCAGCCGGAAATACCGCCGAATACTGGTAATGTTGCCAGATTGTGTGCGGCAACTAAAACGACGCTGCATCTGATAGAACCGCTTGGCTTCAACATTGATGACAAACACGTTAAGCGTGCCGGTCTTGATTACTGGCCGCATGTTGATCTGCATGTGTGGCCGGGGTGGTACGCTTTTATGAGAGAAGTCGGCAGCCATGTGCGTCTTGTTCTCACCAGTGCTCGTGCCGGGACAGCTATTCAGGATTTTGCTTTTAGTTCAGGCGATGCTCTGGTGCTCGGGCCTGAGAGTCGAGGTCTGCCGGCGGATATGGTTGCTGAGCATGAACATGTGGTTCGCATTCCCATCTGGGGTGAAGTCCGTAGCCTGAATATGTCGACAGCAGCAGGTATCGTGTTGTATCAGGCACTTGCAAATGCCGGAGAGTTAACAGGACGTTAGGCGGAGAAGGGCAGATTTCGCTCTGTACTTTTTTGACGGGCTGCTCTGGCAGTAAAAATACCAACTACAGGGAGCACTCTTATGGACTGGTGGATGATGTTGTTACCTTTTGCTGCTGTTGTGCTGGATTTGCTGTTGGGAGACCCGCGCTCTTTGCCTCATCCTGTGCAGGCTGTAGGAAAAATAGCTGACTTTGTCGAAAAGCGTTTTCGGGCTTTCGGGGCAACAAAGAGAAACGGCTCACTGGCACTTTGTATTGTCATTTTAGTCACCGGTGGTGTGGTCGGGGCTGGAGTCTCTCTTCCCTTTCTAGGGGCTGTTCTCTCTCTTTATTTTGCATACTCCGGCCTTGCGCTGGGTAGCCTGCTGAAAGAAGGTGATTCTGCTTTATCCGCAGTGCAATACGGCACCATTGAAGAGGCCCGCCAAGCTGTAGGGATGCTGGTCAGCCGTGATACCTCTGATATGAATCGTGACGATTTGTATCGTTCACTTGCGGAAAGCATCAGCGAAAATAGCAATGATGGTTTTGTTGCTCCGTTCTTTTATCTTGCATTAGGCGGCCCTGTCCTGCTTTGGGTGTATAAGGCTGTCAGCACTCTTGATTCCATGTGGGGATATAAGAATGAACGCTGGGCAAATTTCGGCTATGCTGCTGCCCGCCTCGATGATGTCTTTGCTTACCTTCCGGCTCGGTTGTCTGCATTTTTCATGTTGGTGGCTGCACGCCTGATGCTTATTCCAACCGCTTTCGACATGCGCGGTACATGGAATCGTACTACAGAAGATGCCAAGTTGATGGACAGCCCTAATGCAGGTTGGCCCATGGCAATGGCTGCCTGGATAGTTTCCCGCAGAATGGGGGGAATTACTAAGTATGACGGAGTTGCCGTGAACAAACCTCTTCTCGGCCCTGTAACAGGCACATGGGACGCAGATGACATCCGTCTGTTGCTCAAGCTGGTGCGTATCAGTTGCGTACTGGGCGCATGGGTGTTGTGGCTGCTGGCTCTGTGGATTCAAGCCGCTATCTGGTGATTTTTATGCTGAATTAAAAAAGCGATGCTGCCGTCTGCAAGCATCGCTTTTTTTGTTGTGAATTATTCTGTCGTGTTCTGGAAGGGAGGTCGTCAGCTGTTACGCCTCTCAGCACGAGCGGTTTTATATTTGTGCAACACCTATCAGGCGGTTGCAGGCTTACGCAACATTTACAAGTTTTCTGGCGTAATACTTTTTAAGGCTAATCCGGCGGCTCGTCCGGATGCCCATGCCCACTGCAGATTGTAACCGCCCAGCTGACCTGTGACGTCCAGAACTTCTCCTGTAAAATAAAGTCGCTTCCGGAGCTTGCTTTCCATTGTTTTTGACGAAATGTCAGTGGTGCTTATGCCGCCACATGCCGCTTCAGCTTTGTGCATACCCTCAGTACGGTCTGGTACGACAGTGTGCTTGTGAACCGCATCAACAATATGTTCGATTGATGCGCGTGAAAGCTCGGCTATGTTCATTTCAAGCAGAGGCTCAAAGCCCGTCAGCAGGCGGTACATAAGCCTGTCGGGCAACAACTTGCTGAGCAGGTTGCGGACTTTTCCTTTGCCTCCTTGCCGTAACAAGCCTTCGACATCTTCGGCAGGCAGAAAATTGATTTCTATCGGCAGTCGGGGGTGCCAGTAGTTTGAAATTTGCAGGGTGGCCGGTCCGCTGATGCCTTTATGAGTAAATAGCAACGCTTCGCAAAACGTTTTCCCTTGGCAGCTGATAGCTACAGGCAAGGAAATGCCGCTTAGGCCATGCAGCGGCCACGACGAGTGCATGACAAATGGCACAAGGGCAGGGCGGAAAGGAATAACGTTGTGCCCGAACTGCTTTGCAATGCGGGCGCCGATATCCGTTGCTCCTATTTGCGGCCATGAAGGCCCGCCTGTTGCCACAACAAGTGCACGGGCGCTATAGGTGCCGCCGGAGCTTACAACTTCAAAAAAAGGTTCGCGCCAGCGTACTTCTTCAATACTTTTGCCATAGTGTATGCGGCAGCCTGATGCGAGGCAGTCTCCAAGCAGTATGTCTACAACGTCAGAGGCACTGCGTGTGCAGAACAGACGTCCTTCTTCCCGCTCTTCATAAGGAATGCCTTGTTCGGCAAGCTTTGAAATTGTATCCCATTGGGTGCAGCGGGCCAGCGCTGATTTGCAGAAATGCGGGTTCTGGCTGATGAAGTTGGCAGGTGTGACTTCCATGTTGGTGAAGTTGCATTTGCCACCACCGGAGACAAGAATTTTCCTTCCGGCCTTTTCTTCGCCTTCAATCAGCGTTACGGAATGTCCACCGGCTGTTGCAAGTGCGGCACATGTCAGGCCGGAAGCTCCGGCACCAAGAATAAGTATATCGCTTTTGATCATAAAAATGGCTCTGTGACAGATTGAGAACGCAGACCTAGCCTGTTCGGGCTTGTTTGTCACCCCGCCGAAAGAGAGAAAAATGCCTGTTTTACCTGTTCCAACTTATCGGATGAGAGGACTGCTGGGCAATGGTCATGTTCAGACTATTCTGCCCGCACTATGCAGACCCATGCCCCAAGTTGTTTATCAGCGCGAGCGCCTTGAAACTTCTGATGGTGATTTTCTTGATGTGGATTTTGCGTATGCGATGAATTGCTCCGCCCGGTGCAGAAGCAGCAAAGTTGCCGTTGTTTCGCATGGTCTGGAAGGACATTCGCACCGTCGCTACGTCCGCGGCATGGCACGTGTTCTTAATGAACAGGGTTGGGATGTTGCTGCATGGAATTTCAGAGGATGCAGCGGAACACCAAACCGTATGGCGCGAATGTACCACAGTGGAGATACGCAGGACCTGCAGACAGTTGTAAGCCGGTGCGACTCATACGGATATGAAACGATAGCTCTGATAGGTGTAAGCATGGGCGGTAACCAGATTTTAAAATATCTGGGAGAAGCTCCGGAGCTTGTGCCTTCGGCAGTGGTGGCGGCCTGTGTTTTTTCTGTACCGTGCGATCTTACAGGAGCTGCGGTAGAGTTGGCAAAGCCGGAAAATGCGGTCTACATGCGGTATTTTATGCGCTCGTTAAAGGAAAAGGTGCGTGCAAAGCATGCGCGTTATCCCGACCTGATACCAGTGGATGGACTGGACTCCATGCGGTCCTTTGCTGAGTTCGACAACACATACACGGCGCCTTTGCATGGATTTTCAGATGCGCAGGACTACTGGACACGTAGTTCGTGCAAACCGTTCCTGTCCGGTATTTCGGTTCCTGTGTTGCTGGTTAATGCCTTAAACGATCCTTTCCTTTCTGCATCATGTTACCCGTACAAAGAAGCATGGCAGAACAAGTTTCTGCATCTGGAAACTCCCCATACAGGCGGGCATGTCGGTTTTATTCAGCTGAATAAAAACAACGTGTATTGGTCAGAGGAACGGGTCATACGCTTTTTTGACATGCTGGGCGTCTAACAGTACTTGCAGATTTTAGTTGCAGACGCAATGAATGCCCTTGGTTGATAACTGTGCGTGTGTACTTCTGCACAGGTCAATTGATGATGCGTTCGGGAACTTCTGCTCCCGCCAGCAATGCATCCTGATCAAGCTTGTGTGATTCGTTTACCAGATGTATGCAGCGGGTGCTGGATTCTGCAATGGTGTTCATGATTTTTCTATACCGGACGTGATCTTCTTCCGTCAGAGTGTACGCATAGCCGTTTCGTTCCAGCATGTTGAGCAGCTGCAGTGAAGCTGAGGCCATGTGTTGGTATTCTTCAATCATGGCCTGTCGCAGCGGCATATCCAGTAAGTCTTCCATACGCTTGGTGCCAAGTGCTTCACGAATGCGCCCGAGTAACTCATGTTGTTCGTCAAAGTTGCAGGCAGGCGCGCTGGTGCGGGTAGTAAGTTTGTCTGACATTGCTTTTCCTTATTGTGCTGATAGGTTGCAGGACAGGAAAAGCAAAAAACAGACCGTTCGCTTAACGCGTTGATTTAGTATCGCATTTTTTGAATGTGCTTAAGCCATGTGCCAAAAAAATAACGCGGCCCGACCTGAACAGTCGGACCGCGATTTTTTGTGCGACGAAAGGGCTGAAAGCTTATTTTTTCAGCGCGGCTTTCTTTTTAGCACCCAGCGAAGAGTGACGCTTTTGGGCCGAAAGTTCGACCTTGCGCAGCCTGATGGAGAGCGGAGTAACTTCCACCAGCTCATCCTCTTTTACAAAGTTCAGAGCATACTCAAGGGTCATGGGGCGAACGGGGGTAAGGACAACGTTTTCGTCCTTGCCGGAGGCTCGCATGTTGGTAAGCTTCTTTTCTTTGGTGGGGTTAACGTCAATGTCGTTGTCGCGGTTGTGTTCGCCCACAATCATACCTTCGTAACAGGGTACGCCGGCAGGTACGAACAGGCGTCCGCGAGGCTCAAGGTTGTACAGGCCGTATGCAACCGTGTTGCCTGCGCGGTCTGCCACAATGGAGCCGGTGTAACGGGTGGGGAACTCTCCGCGATGCGGCTCGTATCCGTCAAGGTACGAGTTCATGATACCGGTACCCTTAGTGTCAGTCAGAAACTCGTCGCGGTAGCCGATAAGGCCTCGCGAAGGTACGCTGAACTCCATACGTACGCGGCCGGTGCCGTTGTTGATCAGATTGACCATGCGGCCTTTGCGGATGGAAAGCTTTTCCGTCACAACACCCATGAAAGGCTCATCGCAGTCTACCCACAGACGCTCGATGGGTTCCAGAACAGTGCTGCCATCTTTTTTGAAGATAACTTCAGGACGGCCTACGCAAAGCTCAAAACCTTCACGACGCATTGTTTCGATGAGAATCGCCATCTGGAATTCGCCGCGACCTTTAACAATGTAGCTGTCTTTGTCTTCGGTTTCTTCCACTTTTACGGCTACGTTGCTCAAGGTTTCCTTGTACAGACGCTCACCGATTTTGCGGGATTGAACGATTTTTCCTTCACGGCCGGCCAGAGGCGAGCTGTTGATGGAAAAACGCATGGCAACAGTAGGCTCGTCTACGTGAATGCGCTTAAGCGTACGCGGATTTGCCTTGGTGCAGATGGTGTCGCCGATGGTGACATCTTCGATGCCTGCAATAACAAGAATGTCACCAGGGGTAGCGGACTGCACTTCGCTGAGAGAAAGACCATCATATACCTGCATTTTTGTGGCACGCAAGGGAAGCTTGCTGTCTTCGCCGATGCGGAGCAGCTCTTCCTTGGCCTGTGCAGTACCGTGAATGATACGGCCTACAGCCAGTCTGCCGAGGTATTCGGAGTAGGCAAGGTCAGAAACCAACATCTGGAAAGGTTCTTCAGGATTGTGTGCCGGTCCGGGGATAACTTCGATAATCGTTTCAAACAGCGGCTCAAGGCTTTCCTGAGGATCGTCAAGATTGCGCATGGCCACGCCATCTCGTCCGATGGCATAGAGAACGGGAAATTCGATTTGCTCTTCGCTGGCGTCAAGATCGATGAAGAGGTCGTAAACTTCGTTCAGTACCTCTTCAACGCGGGCGTCTTTACGGTCAATTTTGTTGATGACCACAATAACTTTCAGCCCTGCTTCCAGTGTCTTTTTAAGAACAAAACGGGTCTGGGGCAGGGGACCTTCAGATGCGTCAACGAGCAGAATGGCGCCGGTTGCCATTGAGAGAGAGCGTTCAACTTCGCCGCCGAAGTCGGCGTGGCCGGGGGTATCAATAATATTGATTTTTACCCCTTTCCAGTTCACGGCGCAGTTTTTGGCTGCAATGGTGATGCCTCGCTCACGCTCTAGGTCCATGCTGTCCATGATACGGTCCTGAACTTCCTGGTCGGAGCGGAAAAGACCGGCCTGACGAAAGAGAGCATCAACCAGAGTGGTTTTACCGTGGTCGACGTGGGCGATAATAGCTACGTTACGCAGCTGATCATTTATTACTGTGGTCACGTTTGTATCCTTGCAGGTATGCATAAAAAAGAAAAAACGCCTTGCAGCTGTTGTTGCGCATGGTTGCGTGCCGTGCGGAACTGAGACTGGAAGAGGCGGTTTCTTGGCGAACAGGGCTGTATAGTGCAATCGCGCAGATCAGGCAAGTGCTGAGTTCACAGGTTATAGCGATGCTATGACGATTTCCCCTGCTTCAGCGTTGTAGTAAATCTGGCTGTAGGCAGTCGTTTCAGTCACTTGAAGGCTTAAATGACCCGACTTGATTGTGGTGCCGGGGTGTATTGTTTTAAAAACTTTAAGCTTCGGTTGCGGCAGTTTTTTCGCGGCTTCTTTTTCTTGTTCGATCTGTTGTTCGATTTGCGCCAGTTCCTGCTGCGCCGCAATGCGGGTTTTTAAAATTGAGGCAACTGCGGGGCGTTTTTCGGGCGGGGTCCGCTCAAGCAAGGCTCGCGGGTCCTGCCCGCCAAGGCCGGTATCAATGCGTGTGATCAGGGCTTTCAGTTCTTTGCGGCGTGCTGCACGTTCAGGTGATTGCGACTCCGTTTCCAGCCCCAGAATGATTGTGGTAGGCACACCAAGGTCAGACCCCAGCTCATTAGCCAGAATATTACCACCGGCCTGAATGGTGCTGCCCATGATGCGGCCTCGGCCTTTGATGACTTCGACGTTGTTGCGGGCAAACACAGTACAGTTTGAGAGCTCATGGGCGATTATGATGTCTGCCTGCGATTCAAGTTTCGCGCCCTTGGCAAATGTGGCGGAAATGTTTCCTTTGGCTTTTATGAAGCCTGTCTGGTCCATAACAATGCCGCCGTTTACTTCAACATCACCGCCGCAGGTTATCTCCGCGTTTTCAATGATGTCGTCCACACGTACATGGCGGGGGGCGGATACCCTGAAGCCGGAAAGCACTGCGCCTCGGATGTGTGCAGAGCCTCGTTCAAGCTCGATATTGCCTACGCTCATATTCAGGTCGCCGCGTGTCTGAAACACTTCGGTTACAGACAGGTGGTTGCCTTTAAAAATAACCATACCTTCAATTGTGGAGGCAAACTCGCTGCCTTCCAGCGCTTCCACGTTTTCTCCCAGTTGTAACCTGAATACAGCCCCGTCGTGCGAAGGAAGGACTCTGCCGAAGACATCTTTGCCGGGTTTGCCTTTTTTGGGTGCGTGCAGTTTGCCGAGTTTGGTGTTGTTGCTGACAGCTTTGAGCATTCCGCGTGCGCGAAAATCAATGCTGCCGTCTGCCGCTTCAACGCCTACGCTGGATCTGTCATCCTGAATGTATAATTCAAACCAGCCGTCTTTGCCGCTTTGCGGATGTACTCCCCGGCAAAGCGGGACATTGGGGACTTCTGTGCCTGTTTTGGAGGCACTTGTTAACGCTGCCATAAAAACATTAACTTCCAGTGGCTGCGTAATGTCTTCTGCCTTCAACGCCTCGGAAATACGTTCCGGAGTGATATCTTTCCCTTTGAAGTCTTTGGCAAAAACAGACCCCGTTACAACCATCAGATCAGGAGAGATATGTAGCAGCGGCCGCATGTGGATGCGGTTCTTTTTTACGCTGATAATGCCATATCGGGATGCCCGAATCTGTAGTGCGTTCGTGTCGATGTAGCAGTAACTGTCCTCTGCAAAGCCGACATCTTGCCCCTGCTGGTCTCCGGGGGCTTTGATTACTGTTCCGTTAACGCCTTTACCCGGAACGGCGTTGCGTGCGGGAATGATCGTGCCGACTACATCGCTTGGAAAAACAGGAAGGCGCAGGTCGCCTGCGGGCTTCAAAGAAGCATTTTTAGCTGGTTCCGGCGGGGTGCCCCTGGCTACCACGATGCCACGAGGATCTTCATTTTTGTTAAGAGCGGCATTTATCTGGGTCAGTACACCCACAAGAGGCGGCGTAATGACTCCTGCCTGACGTAGCGCATCGCTTAGCTCTGCCGAGGTGATGTGAGAGCTGCCACCCTCGGCAATTGACCAGTCGGAAATTGTCGCCGAAAGGGCGTCTTCCGAAATTGTTATGGATATGCTAGCGTTACGGGCAGTCATACAGTTGAATAATACTCGTGTTTATAGGCTGTCGCGGGAATGTTGTAATCGTGCGATTTAACAGGGGGTTGCTATGGTATACTGTAAGCCAAGCAGGCCTGTATTGCAAATAGTTTGCTAGTCCGCACAGCCAGACGTATTTCGCCTAAGGAGTATACCATGCCTTATATACCACAAGATCGCAGGGATGTGTTTGATTCTTTTCTGCTGGAGTGCTCAAAGCATGTACAGACAGAGGGAGAGTTGAATTACTGTATCTATAAGCTTGCAACTTTGCTAATAGATAACACTGGAGAGAGTTACGCCAACTTGAGTATGTGCTCCAGTGCCATGGAACATGCCAAGCTGGAATGGTATCGTAAGCGGGTTGCGCCTTACGAGGATAAGAAGATCATTGAGCACGGTGAGATTTAAAGGGAGAACGCAGATGGTCGATAATAAAACTCTGAATGATAACGAGCCGGAAAAATCAGAAGAACAGGCAGCGGGCTTTACAGACGAGCAGCGCTGCAAGCAGACCACGAGCAGATGGCCGCTTATTTTTTCTCTTCTGGCCGTAATTGTTGCTGCTGTATTCGGTTTTGGAATTTCCAGCAACATTATGGGGGTGGACAAGCAGCTTGCGCAGGAGATGAAAACTGTCGCGCTTCTGGAGCAGAAAGTGCAGCAGCTGGAAGGGCTGGTCAAGCAGGTAGGCACAGCGGAAATGGTCCGCAACGAACTTAACAGTGCTGCCGCTGACGAAGTCCTCCGCAGGGTTGCTGCTTTGAAAGAGGGCGTTACCGATGACGCTCTTGTGACTACGCTTGATGAAGTTGAGGCTTCACTCCAGAAGGTTAAGGCTGCTTTCGATGCAAAGCGTTTAGCCCCCCCTGTTGAGAAATAGCATTAGCTCTTTCGGGAAAAAGAAACAGCTCCGCAACTTTTGGCTGCGGAGCTGTTGTTATTGATATGGTGAAATTGTCGTATCATTAAGGTCTGTGGCTACCGCCTCTATCAATGAGGCAAGCCTGCCGCCTGCCAGATTAGCGACCCGTATGACCTCTTCAAGTGGTGCATCCTGCATGCAGTCCGGCAGGTTTTTGTTTGTCAGGCATGAGATGCCGAGTACCCTCAGCCCCATATGCCGTGCTGCGATTACTTCAAGTACGGTGGACATGCCGACAGCATCAGCTCCGACTGCTTTGTACATGCGGGTTTCCGCCGGTGTTTCCATTTGCGGTCCTTGCACGCCTGCATAGACGCCGCGCTCCAGCCTGATGCCGAGTTGAGTCGCTTTTTGCATGGCAAGTTCAATCAGCTCGCCATCGTACGGGCGGCTCATGTCCGGAAAGCGCGGCCCCCATTCGTCATGGTTGTAGCCGGTAAGCGGGCTTTTTCCGGTAAAGTTGATGTGGTCAGTTATGGCCATAAGGTCGCCGGGAGTCCATGCCGGATTCAGCGCGCCAGCGGCATTTGTAATGATAAGCGTTGTTACGCCCATGGCAGCCATGGTGCGAACGCCCATGCAGACATCTTCCGGGGAATATCCTTCGTACAGATGGCAGCGCCCTTGCTGTAACATGACAGGAGTACCGCCGAGGGTGCCCAGTATGAACTGTCCTTTGTGCGAGGCTACTGTAGACTGCGGAAAATCAGGAATATCAGCGTAAGATATTGTTGATTGAATGCTGACAGCGTCCACAAGCCCGCCAAGTCCGGTTCCCAGGACAATACCTACTTTAGGAGTGAATGCTTCATTTTTGTTTTTTTTCAGGAATTCCGATGTGTTCTGCACTCTGGCGGGATTTTGCATAACTCTCCAGAATATTGTATTGATTAAAAGTAGAAAAGGGACGCGATCATGCTGCCATGATCGGTCATTGTGAACCTGCGTGTTTTACGGCCGGTCATTCTTTCTTTTACCTGTTGCGGAGCTTAGACCGAACATATGGACATAGCAACTCTTTTCGGGATTATTGCGGGTTTCGGGCTTGTCATTTCTGCTATTTTCATGGGTGGAAATTTTGCAGATTTCGTCAATTTGCCCGGCCTGATGATCGTTTTTGGCGGTACGGGAGCGGCGATACTTGTCACCTTTCCCATTGAAGAAGTAATGCAGGCCATCAAAGGGGGCATGCGCGTTTTCGGCGGGCACGCGGTTAAAGCCGGCGATGTCGTAAACACCATGGTGCGTGTGGCTGAAATCAGCCGTCGTGAAGGGCTGACTGCACTGGAAAATATTAAAACAGAAAATGCACTGTTAAAAAAAGCTTGCCAGCTTATTGCCGATAATGCCGACCCGGACCTTATCCGCGATACTGTGATGATTGAAATTGCCACCATGCGCAGACGGCATAATGTATCTATTGCGGTATTCAACAGGCTTGGGGCGTTTGCGCCTGCCTTCGGTATGATAGGTACGTTGATCGGCCTTGTTCAGATGCTGGCAAAGCTGAGCGACCCGAGTGCCATCGGGCCCGCAATGGCAGTTGCCATATTGACGACTTTTTACGGGGCCTTATTGGCCAACCTGTTGTTTTTGCCCATAGCGGGAAAGCTGAAGGCAAGAACGCTGCAGGAAGAAGTGCACCTTTTTATTATTTTTGAAGGTGCAAAGTCGATTCTGGAAAACAACAACCCGCGGCTGGTGCACGAAAAGCTGTCTTCGTTTGTGTCTCCACAGGAGCGTAGAAGTGTCAGATAATAATCTGCCTTTTTCCTTAATTGAGCCGGAAGAAGACGAACGAACTGACGAGTGGATTGTTACGTTTGCAGATCTGGCAACACTGTTGCTGGTGTTTTTTATCCTGCTTTTTTCCATGTCGATCATTGATGAACAGCGATTTACTGATTCATTTACATCGGTTCGGCAGGTCTTTGGCGGAAAGGATAAAAATCTGCTTACTTCCACTGTCCGGTCAGACGATGCTGCGCTGCTTGAAAGTGTGCGGTTGCAGAAGCAGCTTATCGAAGCACAACGCAAAGTGTACTCCGACGTGCGCACCTTTTTGAACCGGAAAGGTGTGGAAGGGGTTATCGGTGCTGTTTTTGATGAAGGGACAATTACTGTAAAAGTGCCTGCGGGCGTATTGTTTGAAAAGAATGAGGTAGAGGTGTCTGCCGAGGGCATGGCTTTGCTGACGGACTTGAAAGACTTCTTTTTAAAGAAAAAGGATCAGTCCATTAACATCCGCGGCTATACCGATGACAGTGTGCCTGCACCGGGAAGCAGATTCAAAGACAATTGGGAAATCTCTGCGTTGCGCGCAGTAAACGTGCTTCGCTTTTTTCTGAAGTCTGGTATAGAGCCGGGACGGCTGACTGCTACAGGCCTTGGGGACCTGGCTCCGCTTTTTCCCAACACAAGTGAAGAGAACCGGGCCAAAAACAGGCGCGTAGAGTTTGTTCTTGAAAGGCGCGTAGGGAAGTAGCTGTCATGAGCGGAGAACTTGATCTTGTTTTTACGGGCTCTGGCGGACAACGTCAGGCGTTTAGAACCCGCATAAAAGGGCTTGAGGCTTTTTTAGAAGGACGCGGGTTGTTCCTGCCTGTCAGGGACATAAGTGGCAATGGCTGCTCTGTTGACGCAGAGGGCCAAGACTTTGTAGTAGGCGATGACTTTCAGGTTGATCTGTATGTGAATAAAAAGCTGTTTCTTGCCGGATTGGCCGCAACGGTGGTCCGGCGATTGCCCGATGGCGCACTCGGTTGCAGCTTTGACAGGCTTGACCGGCGACAGGAAGCGCGGCTGGATAAGCTTATTCTGGAAGTCCAAAAACGACAGATTGCCACAAAGAAGGCGTCTGTATGTGATGAAGAGTTGGAAAAATAAACAGTCGAGGGATATTGGTGCAGAATACCGATCATAAGGTGCTGGTGGCGAATCGAGGGGAAATAGCCATCCGCATCGTTCAGGCCTGCCGTAAACTTGGCCTGAATTTTGTGTGCGTTTATACGGCTGAAGACGCCGAGTCGGGGCATGTGCGTATTGCACGTGAACTCGGTGGCGAAAAAAGCCTTTTTCGCGTTTCTTCATACCACGATGCAAACGAACTGCTTTCCGTAGCGGATGAAGCCGGCGCAACTGCCGTGCATCCCGGCTACGGTTTTTTTGCTGAAGACTATAGATTCGCGCGGCGTGTTTCGCAGCGCGAACGTAAACTGATATTCATTGGCCCTTCATGGCGGGTTATCCGCGAACTCGGTGATAAGATTAACACCAAGCGTCTTGCACGTAGCCTTGGCGTTCCTACCGTTCCCGGTTCTGACAAACCCATCTATGATGAAATGGAAGCCGAAAAAGTAGCCCAGTCGCTCTTTGAATTTCAGGAAGAGCAGGGCGTTGAGCGCCCGCTGGTTCTGGTAAAGGCTTCCGCAGGTGGTGGCGGCATGGGTATCGAGGAAGTTCACAGCCTCGACCTTTTCCGTTCCGTATATCGCCGTATCCGCAACTATGCTCTTCGTCAGTTCAATGACGAAGGTGTTCTTATCGAGCAACGCGTAAATGACTTCAACCACCTAGAAGTTCAGATTGTTTCTGACAGAAGTGGTAAAAATCCGGTCCATTTCGGTACGCGTAACTGCTCCATTCAGTCTACCGGCCTTCAAAAACGTGTAGAAATCGCACCGGGATTTGATTCCTCGTCTTTTTCATATGGTTTTGATGCTGATCAGCTGCTTGAAGATATCACCAACCATTCTTTGGCCATGGCCCGTAAGGTCGGCTACGACAACGTGGGGACATGGGAGTGGATTGTTTCACGTGACGGGCGCCCCTTCCTGATGGAAGTAAATACCCGTATTCAGGTTGAAAACGGTGTGTCTGCTGCCATCGCCCGTATCCACGGCAAAGATGGTGTAGACATTATTGCAGAACAGATCAGAGTCGGGCTTGGTGATCCTTTAGGATATACTCAGGGCGACATTACCTTTGAGGGAGTGGGCATCGAGTATCGCATTATCGCGGAAGATCCTGACTCGCGCTTTACCCCGTGGGTAGGGAGAATCGAAAACTTCCGCTGGAACGAGTGCGACTGGCTTTCGATGCATACGCATGTTCCTACGGATAAGCCGTACGACATTCCTACGGAATTTGACCCTAACCTTGCCCTTGCCATTGTGTGGGGGAAAGACCTTGCAGAAGTGAAGGAGCGCGGCATTGAGGTGCTGGACTCCATGACTCTGGACGGTTCTAATCAAGCTGGGGCTATGCGTACGAATATTGACTTCTTGCGTAAAAAGACTGCGGATATTCTGAAGTTTTAAACACTGTCAGTTATGGCCAGCGCTTTGCAGCAGCCTTGTTGTTGCTGAGGTTCTGCCATGGCTTTGTTTCTTTGGGGTACCGTACTGGTCTGGCTGTCATGACTGACAGCGTATATGCGGCAACTTTGAAAAAAGAGAAGGCCGCAGCCTAAATAAGGCATTATCCCCGTAAGCGGGGAGGAGCGATATGGATCTTGATAAGAAATTGCATCAGCTGAATGACCGTCTGAACTACATTCGGGACGTGTTTACTGACAAGCAGGAAGAAAATCTCCGCCTGCTTGAAAGCAAGCTGCATGAACTGATGCTGAGGGAAAAACATCTGTCTGCTTCCGAGCAGCAGTCTGCTGTGGCTACTGTTGAGGATCTGTTCGATTTTGTGGAGCGCAAGCTTGAAGAAGAGCTGACTCCCATGGACAGAGTGCGTATTGTGCGTCATTCGCAGCGTGTGTGTCTGCGTGATCTCCTTGAAAACGTATACGACAACTACACCGAAATCGGTGGAAAGGACGAAAACAGCATCGACCCCAGTATGCTGATTGCCCGGGCCTACATCACCCGTCGTAGCGGCAAAAAGACCTACCACCAGCCTGTTATGGTTATCGGGCAGGAAAAAGGCCACGGTGAAGAGTTTCGTAACGGGGGCTCTGTAAAACCGTGGGGTAACGCCAAGGCGTTGCACTATATGAAGGTTGCTGAAACGGAAAACATTCCGATTCATACCTACGTATTCACTCCTGGTTCGTTCCCTATCGAAGATGCTCCCGGTGCAGCACAGCAGATTGCACGCAACCTGTATGAAATGGCAGGGCTGCGCGTACCTGTTGTTGCTGTCTTCTCTGAAGGCGGTTCCGGCGGTGCGGAAGCTATCGGCCTTGCCGATACCCGTCTGATGCTGTCTCACGGCTATTATTCGGTTATTTCGCCAGAAGGCGCAGCCGCCATTGAAGGTCGTCTGAGAGACGGCCAGAGAGCGACTCCGGAGCTTATCGAAAAGTGCGCTCGTCAGCTGCGTATCACTGCTGCTGATAACAAGCGCATGGGCTACATTGACCATGTGATTGATGAACCTTCTCTTGGTGCGCGCCCTTATCACTATGACTTCTTCCGTTCTGTGCGGCAGGAAGTTATCCGCGCTACCGACGAAGTCATCCTGAGCGTTAAGGGCTTTGCTCCTTTCCGTGCTATGGCTCTGCGCCGCAGGCGCGGTAAGAAGGGCGCTCCTCTTGATTTTGACAACATTTATGTTCGCTGGAGTCTGTCCTCCAACGCCCGTGACCGTCTGGTCATGAAGCGTCATCGCAAGTTCCGTCGCCTTTCACGTCAGGCCTGCCTCGACAGACGCCCCGCACATCGCAAAATATGGGAATGGGGATACGATCTCGGCTGGGATGTATACTCCTATTTCAAGTATGATCTGTGGCGTAAGCACCAGCAGCGTATTGTCTATGCCGTGGAAGAAGTGGACGCGGAAGCTCGTGTGCTGATGACCAAGCTACTCAGCCCGTGGCGTAAGATCAGCAGTTCTTTACCCGGCACCAACAAGGCTGCAGAGGATAAAGAAAAAGAGCTGACCATGCTTTCGCAGTGGGATCAGGAAGATCAGCGTAACGGCGAATGGCGCTATGTCAGCCCCAGAGCTAAAGACGATCGCACTGTCACCTGCCCCAATGCCGCAACGCATGGCTGCCTTGACCTGTGGGCACCTGATCTGTTCGGTGAATTTGCCGGTGTCTGCAACTACTGCGGACACCATTTCCCGATGGAAAACAAATGGTTTGTCCACAATATCTTTGATAACGGCTCGGTGTTTGAATTTAACTCCGAGCTGGAAGCCGCCAACCCCCTCGGGTTTGAAGGCTTTGATGTCAAGCTAGATCAGGCCAAGCAGAAAACCGGTCAGAAATCCGGTTGCGTGACCTTTGAAGCGCGTATCGACAATATTAAAGTTGTTGTTGCCATGCTTACTGCTCCGTTCCGTGGCGGCTCTGTAGGCGCTGCAGAGGGTGAAAAGTTTATCCGTGCAGCAGAGCGCGCCAAGAAAAAACGTTTTCCTTTTATCGCCTATGTTCACGGCACTGCGGGCATCCGTATTCAGGAGGGCACCAACGGTGTTCTTCAGATGCCGCGTTGCACCATGGCTGTGCGCCGTTACATAGAAGAAGGCGGCCTCTATCTGGTTGTGTACGACACCAATTCGTACGCAGGACCTCTTGCAAGCTTCCTTGGTTGTTCGCCGTACCAGTTCTCTATCCGTTCCGCGAATATCGGTTTTGCCGGTCGCGGTGTTATCAAAGAGACCACCGGTATGGATATCCCGCCTGATTACCACAACGCTTTTAAAGCGCTTAGCCGTGGACATATTCAGGGTATCTGGGACCGCAGAGAAGCAAGGCATAACCTGCGTCAGGCTCTTTTGACCATGGGCGGACGCAACCTTTATTACCGCTAGAAGCCAACTGGAAGATAATTGGGGGCCCGTAAGGGCCCGCAACAAGGATAACGGGTGACAACCGTGCTTGATATTTCGAAATTGCTCGAAGAGATAAAAGCCTCTCCTTACGAAGAAGAGACTATTGTGGCTCCCCATACCGGCGTGGTGACTTTTGCGCCTGTCAAAGAAGGCAAAAAAGTTCGCGGACCGTCCGGTACGTGGAAAGAGGTTCCCGGAACACTGCTGGCGTCTATTGAGCGCGAGCGTAACGTAAAGCCGATTCATGCTTTTGAAAAAGGCTCTGTAAAACAGATATTCCGTGAGCACGAAGGAACTTTTGTCGAGGCTGGAACACCGCTGGTCAGCATCCGTCACTACCTTTCCAAGCAGGAAGTGCTAGGTATTATTCTGAAGAAGGCGCTGCATCTTTTTGCTGCACCGGAACGGGCAAAGTATTACTTTACTCCTGAAATAGATAAAAAAGTAAAAGTTTCCGGTCCGAAATCGGTTACTGTGCAGAACGGGATGGAACTGTTCATCATGTCCCGCATGAAGCGTGAAACTCCATTGCACTATGAAGGCCCTGAGGGCGTTATTTATGCAGTGTACTTTCAGCATAATGAAAACGTGGACGCAGGGCAGCCGCTTATCGGCGTATGCCCCCCTGACCAGCTTTCTACTATTGAAGAAGTGGTCATGCGCGTTCAGACCGAGTGGGTAGAAAAGGAGTAACCAATGGGAAAAGTGCTGCAGATCAGAGTGATGGCGTATACGTTCGACCATGAAGACGTAAAGCGCACATGGCCGTTGTTGTATGCTCAGGTATGGGGTGACTCCGAACCTAGGCCTGAAGAGGCCAGAGGTGTGCTGGATCTTGTGCGTGAGCTGGATGACGGTTGCCGGTTTGCTCCCTGGGATAAGCAGATAAAGCTTCTGTTAGAGCCGGGAGTGCAGAAACTGGCCGGTTTGATGCAGCAATTGGAAGACGCTCTGGGCGACTGGGACCCCAAGCTGGCAAACTCACTGAGTGACCGGTTGGAAGAAGCTCTTACAGAGCTTGAAAAAGAACTCGCGAAAGCGTAGGAAGACACAAGATACAGTAAGGAGACTTCTCATGTCGCTCAATAAAGTGATGCTCATAGGCAGGCTGGGTGCCGATCCCGAGCTTAAATATTCCCAATCCGGAACTCCTGTGGCGCGTCTGCGTATTGCCACAAGCGAAACGTATACCGATCGCGAAGGCAACCGTCAGGAAACTACCGAATGGCACACCGTGGTTGTGTTCCAGCGTCAGGCTGAAAACTGCGCCAACTACCTGTCTAAAGGTAGCATGGTGTACGTAGAAGGCAGCCTGCAGACCAGACAATGGCAGGACCAGCAAGGTCAGAACCGTTACACCACCGAGATTAAGGGACAGCGTGTGCAGTTCCTTGACCGTCGCGGTGACGGCGCAGGTGCGCCTGCACAGGGTGGCGAGCGTCGCTCGTTCCAGCAGCCGCAGCAGCAGCGCGGAGGCCATCAGGCTCCCCCCGCAGACAACGGTTTTGATGACATGGGCCCTGCATTTCCGTCTGAAGTCAGCGGTATGGATGACGTTCCGTTCTAGTGAATACCGGACTATCCGTAGTAAATAAAAAGGCGAAGCCACCTGGTGGCTTCGCCTTTTTTGTATTTGTATGCATCAGGCTTGGCAGGAGAGGGCTTGAGTCGCTCAGCCGCCAGTCTGTTTTGCTTTTTAGTTTCTAGCGTCTGGCAATAATCCATACGGCATGGACTATGCCGGGAATATAGCCCAAAAGAGTCAGCAGAATGTTAAGCCAGAACGCTCCCCCAAAGCCTACTTGCAGGAATACACCGAGGGGAGGAAGCAGGATGGCAATCAGAACACGTAAAAAATCCATAAAATGCTCCTAAGTGGTAAGTGTGTAGCGGTTATCGGAACGCATATCTAACGTAGCGTGCTGTGGAAAGAAAATAAAATACACCTATTCGCTGCATGAGTGGAAGCCATGGCTGATCACCTTTATGTTTGCAGTTAAGGGAATTTAGGACTTCTGGCTTCGTAGGCATCTTCCTTTTGTATGTGTTTTAGTAATACGTCAAAACTTTTTCTAACAAGATTTAGCTCTTTTATTAACACTAAAGGTTCGTGAGAGAACCAGTCCTCTTTGCTGCGGTTCAAACGATTGGGGTCCCTCCAGATTCGGATTTCCAATTCACCCTCAATAACTACAACTGCATAGGTTGCTGATCCGTCTGTAAATAACACGCATTGAGGAAGATAAACCTGCTCCCCTTTAAAAAGTTCATACCACTGCGGTTGATGATACCAGCCGACATTCCATAGTGGTGCTTTGATTGAACAGCCGATAGAATGGTGTTTGTTAAAGAGAACGGAGTTCACTTCGTTTAAAGAAATAAGCCTTGAGCGTTTTTTTGCAGAGAGTAAATATAACAGGTTGTCGGTGACAGAAAGCCGATCATCATTGCCAGTTCTATTTTTATATAGTCTGTTTTGCTTGTAGTAAATTCGCATTTAAATCTGCTTTGTAAATATCTCTATGTGTCGAGTAGCGTTTCATTTGTTTGAAGCTGCTGTTTTGTTAGCTCGGCATTATGCACTGGCAAGCGGATGGTAAACTTTGTCCAGTTACCGATGGAGGAAGTAACCTCCATTTCTCCTTTGTGCTCATTTGTGATGATAAAGTAAGAAATAGAAAGTCCTAATCCTGTGCCATATCCTATTGATTTTGTTGTAAAGAATGGTTCAAAAATGCGTTTTCGGACCGCGTCGTTCATGCCCGGGCCGTTATCTTCAATGCTAATTACAACATGATCAGCTTCCGTGTGGAGACGAAGAACTATTTCTGGTGCTCTTTCAGGAATGCCTTTTTCATGCAAAGCTTCTGCCGCATTTTTTAAAATATTAAGAAACACCTGTTGCAGTTGGTTGCCATCACACGCTATTTGAGGAGTATTAGGTTCATAATTGCGAAGAATTGTAATCTGGCGGAAATCGTAATGCTGTTTCAGATTATAATCAGTTGAAGCTAGCTGTACTGTTGCTTCCAAGAGTTCTTCCACCGAATGATAGCTGAAGCTCCTGCTGGTTTTACGGCTGAATGCGAGCATGTTTTTAACTATTGTTGAAGCTCGCTCAACTGATTCCAGAATACCTTGTACCATTCTGGGAATTTGCCTTTGCTCAAGGTAGGCATGCACAGCATCAAGCGAGACATTACAGTCCTGCGCGGCTTTTCTGTTGGCTGCATTGTCCGAAAGTAATCTGCTGTTAAGATTTTGGGCAGCGCCGCTGATGCCGGATAGAGGATTATTGATTTCATGAGCCATGCCAGCAGCCAGCCCGCCGATGGATATCATTTTTTCTGATTGAAGCAGGTATTCTTCTGTTTCCTTTCGCTCGGTGATGTCCACATGTGTGCCGATGACACGTACAGGGAGGTTGCTAGTATCTCTGGCAGCTATTTGCCCGCGGGATAATATCCAGCGCCAATTTCCGTCTTTTGTGCGTAATCTGAACTCGGTGGAAAATGTATCCGGTATCCCTTGCGGAGGTATCTTTTTCAGGTAGTCAGCAATGATAGCTTCAGAACGTTTTTTGTCTTCAGGGTGCAGAAGCGAGCGCCAAGCCTCAAAACTTGCCGGAAACTCATCAGGAGTAAAGCCTAACATTTCATAGTAACGAGGGCTGAAATATACAGCATTACGTTTGACATCCCAGTCCCATACGCCATCGCGTACTGCGGTTAGGGCCAGAGCAAGGCGGGCCCGGCTTTCAGAAATTTCCTGTTCTTGTTGCATTACCTTACGCAGGCCCCGTGAGGTAAGGTGAAATACTAAAAAGGCGGTGATAATAACATAAAACCAGCCTGTCCATGTTTGTAGTGTCGTGTATGTTTCCTGATCAGAAACGAAAAAAAGCAGCAATGCATCAGATAGGGTGATCCATAAGAACCCAAAAATAATATAGATAAGAGAAACTGTTAAGGAGGGCTTAAGCCATTTGTATTTTTTCATGGCGAGATATCTTGTCCGGGAACTGGTTGTTTAGTTTTTTGACTTACAACGTAGTTTCGTAAAGATAGACTCGTTATTCCTTTTTCGGCAAGTGCGTTGTTAGTCTTCTTTTGATGTGATGAAGTAAGTATTTTAATTGCGGTGTGTTATCTTATGGATGATAGTGAGCAGGCAGGCTTTGCTAATTAAGAGAGAGTAAAAAAGAGCAAGCCGGTAGCGCTTTCTTCAGTAGAAAGCTATGCGGAGAGGGAGAGCACAAGGCATAGGTTATAGATAAAAAACTCATCCTGCCGGTACGGTGTCGTTGTAAGGATAGTTAAAATTGCAATCCGATATCCGCAGCGGCCTTTAATACTACAGGGGCTAACTCGGTATGAATTCTCTCCTCATCCCACTCGGAGCAGTCGGCTGATGCGTATACTGCTGCGATAGGCTCTCCGGAGCTGTTTACCACAGCTGCAGATACGGAAATTTCGCCGATCAGCTGTTCCTGTTTTGAAACCGCGTAGCCAAGGCGCTTCGCTTTTTCGACTTCATTTATGTTTTCCGCTCCTCCCGTGATCGTATATGGGGTCAATTGCTGGCGTTCAGACTGCTCCAGCAGCGTCTTTACCGTGTTTTTATCCAGACGGGATAAGAATGCTCTGCCGCCGCAAAAGGCAGGCACCCGTCTGCCAGGCAGGGTGCTTTCCAAAAGAAGAAAGCGTTGGGGCAGGCGTATCAAATACATAATGTCAGTTTCGTATAACGTGCCCAGATATACCGGACAACCAAGCCTTTTCCGTATTTCAAGCAAAATAGGCGTTGCTACTTCTACCAGCCTTTTTCCTTTCAGATAGTGGTAACTCAATGACATGACTTTAGGGCTTAGCGAAAAACGCTTTGTATCGCGGTCTTTCTCTAGATAGCCAAGGGCTTCCCATGTATACAGAAATCGTTGCACGGCGCTTTTGTTAAAGCCGGTTTTTGTGCTGAGTTCAGAAAGACTCAGGCTGCGCGATGTGGAGTCGAAGGCTTCCAGCACTTGCACTGCTTTTTCCAATGAGCTTACAAAAAGCGGATCGGTACGTTTTTTGGGGGGGGCTGGCAAAGAATCCATTACTTTTTTTGAAGGCTGCTTTGGCATGGCGCATACTCCCTGAACAATAACATACTGTTGTTTTTGGGATTAGATCGCTGATTGGTTGCACAGTGCCAGTGTCAATCTTCGTGTTGACAGTTCTGCTTCAATATGTACAATTGTAATATGATAAAAAGTATTGCAATGCAATATTTATTTATGGTGAGGGCGTGCCTTTGATTAGTGTGAATAGTGTTGCAGAACCCTTGTGGGCAGAGATTGACCTTGGTGCCTTGCGCAAAAATTTTATTGCTGTGAAGGCGCACGTTACTTCTGCAGTTAATGTCATGGCAGTTGTAAAAGCCAATGCATATGGACATGGCGCGGTGCAGGTTGCTCAGGCTTTAAGCAAGGAAGGGGCTGCGGCGTTCGGCGTTGCCCGTATTGCAGAGGCTATTGAACTGCGAAACGGCGGTATCACACAGCCGGTACTTATTTTCGGTCCGACTCCCCCTCATCATGCACCATTGCTGGCACAGCACAATCTGACACAGACAGTTCACTCCGACGAATATGCGGATGCATTGGGTACTGTTTTAAAGGCTGCTGGCGTCTCTCCCTCTGTCAGTGTCCATTTGAAGATCGACACCGGTATGGGCCGGTTGGGATATCTGGCAACAGGTAACCATGGCGCTGTTCCGCTGGGGAAAATTTACGAAGGATTTAAAGCGCGTCCTAGCCTGGCGGTAACAGGCGTTTATACACACTTTGCAGCCAGCGACGCAGAGGTGCCGGTTACCGCAAGACGGCAACTGGAAATTTTTACTCAGGCACTGTCCGAACTACCGGAGCGGGCGCGTGAAAAGTTATGCATTCACGCGGCAAACAGTGCCGGAATCATGGTGTTGCCTGACGCGCACTTTGATATGGTGCGTGCCGGCATCATGCTTTATGGGCTCAACCCGTCAGAAGAAATGGATAAAGCAGGCTTTGATCTGGAGCCGGTGATGAGTCTGAGAGCCCGCTTAAGCAGTGTGAAAAACGTACCTGCCGGCTTTACTGTCAGCTACGGGCATACACATACTACCGGCACGCCAACGATTATCGGAGCGGTTCCTGTAGGCTACGCTGACGGGTATCCGCGCCTGTTGTCGTCAAAGGGCGAGATGCTGTTGCACGGCAGACGTGCTTCAGTTGTCGGCAGGGTGTGTATGGACCAGACAATGATAGACGTGGGACACATTCAAGGCGTTGCCGAAGGGGATATTGTCACCATTATCGGCAGACAGGGAACAGAAGCGGTAACAGCAGATGAGCATGCGCGTTTGACCTCGACAATCAACTACGAGGTTACTTCGCGTCTGCTTGCCAGAGTGCCGCGATTTTATGTGGAGGATGAGCGGTAATTATTCGCCGTGTCTGAAAAGCTGCGGCGGCTTCGGTGTTGAGGGCGGATGACGGCGTATGCCGGTGTGTTACGGCCTGACAGATGTCCGGCCGATAACGGGCAGAGCACAATCCGGCACCGGGCGGTTTAACCTTATCTTTTGGAGGACGTCCATGAAACGTACTGGACTGTATTCGTCGGGCATGAAACGGGTTCTGATGGCATTGGTACTGGCATTGGCGGTACCTGTGGCAGCAATGGCGGCTACCACGGTCAAGATGTGCTACAACGGCCCCCCCAGCCTTGAAGACAACGCGGTACATGCTTACGCCAGTACATTTAAGGAACTGGTGGAAAAAGCCTCTGCCGGTGCAATCATCATTGATCTGTACCCCAACAGCCAGCTGGGCAACGAACAGCAGCGCATGGAGCAGGTAATGACCGGCCCCATGATTAACGTGGCTTCATTTGGCGGTATGGAAACCGTATTCCCCGAAATGTTCGCAACAAACATCCCCTTTATGTTCGAAAGCTACGCTGCTGCGCACAAGTTTTTTGATTCCAGCTCCTTTATGGAAAAGGCAAACAAAGAACTGCGTTCGCGTACCGGCATTGAGCTGCTGGCAGTAGTGGAAGAGGGCGGCTTTATTGCTTTTACTTCTAAAAAGCCCATCAAGTCTCCTGCTGATTTCAAAGGGATGAAGTTCCGCGCTATGGATGCCAGCCAGGTTGCCATGTATGAAGCTTTTGGCGCATCCGGCACTCCCATTCCGTGGACTGAAGTGTATCTGGCACTGAAAACCGGCGTTGCTGACGGCCAGATGAACCCCCCTACCTACATTATCATCGGCAGCCTGTATGAAGTTCAGGAGTACCTGACACTTGCAAACGTACAGTACTCCGACCAGTTTCTGCTGATCAACGGTGAATTCCTTGATTCATTGTCTGCTGCAGACCAGCAGCTCGTCAGAAAAGCCGCGCACGAAGCCAATGTAAAGACCCGCGAGTTCGTTGAATCGCAGGTTGATGATCGTGTGAAGTTTCTGGCTGATAAAGGCATGAAGGTATATACCCCCAATGCCGAAGAAATGGCACAGTTCAAAGCGCTTGGCAGCCCCTCGTATATCAAGTGGCTTAGCGGGCAGATTGACCAGAGCTGGATTGACCATGCCATGGAAGATGCAAAAAAAGCCAACGAGGGAGTAAAATAGTATGAGGCGAATGGGCACTTATTGCCAAAAAGCCTCAGACACTTTGGAGCGCCTTTGTCTTGTGGGGGCAGGGGCGCTCCTTGTTGTCAATCTGGCCTCGGTCATGATCGGCGTGTTTTCACGTTTTTACCGAGCGCCTGTATGGACTACCGACCTAGCCAAGGTCACACTCGTCTGGATGGTCATGCTGGCTGCAGCTCCTGCACTGAAGCGCGGAGAGCATATGGCTATTCATATTCTTGTGGATAAGCTTTCCCCTAATGCCAGAAAACTGGCCGTTGCGTTTCGTACGGTTGTGTTTGTAAGCATTCTGGGGATTATGATCTGGCTTGGCGGAGCATACGCCTACAAGATGAGGCTTTTTACCATCATGACGTTGGGGATTAAGAAGGCGATACCGTTGATGGCTGTTCCGGTGGGCATGGCTTTGATGCTTATCGAATACAGCCTGCAGCAGTTTGTAGCTATTGATGCTCTGGCACAGAAGCCTGAAGATTCAGGCCAAAGTCCGGCAAGGGAGGATGTGCCATGAGTGTACTGTTACTGCTTGTCTTCTTTGCCATGCTGGCTACCGGTCTACCTTTGTTTATTGCCATGCTGTGTACGGCGCTGGCTGGCTTTGCCTACGTTGGCGATGCCAACCAGCTTCGCCTGATGGTGCAGCAGTTTTACGGGGGCATGGAGCCATTTTCTCTTCTTGCCATCCCGTACTTTATTCTGGTGGGCGAATTGATGGGCTGCGCAGGGCTGACCAGCAGGCTGCTTCGCTTTGCGGAGGCTCTGGTGGGGCACCTGAAGGGTGGGCTGGGCTACGTGACAGTTGTTGCCAGTATCATTTTTGCGGGTGTGAACGGTTCCGCTGCGGCGGATGCCTCTGCCGTAGGGTCAATCATGATTCCCGCCATGAAAAAAGGTGGCTATCCGGATTCGTATGCAGCGGGTCTGACTGCAGGCAGTTCTCTTATCGGTCCCATTATCCCGCCCAGCATCTTTATGATTCTGTTCGGGGCAATGACAAAGACCAATGTGGGTGGCTTGTTTATGGCGGGGGTTATCCCCGGTCTGCTGCTGGGCGTAGCCTTTATGATTATGCACCGCATCAGTGCCATCAGGCTGAATCTGCCCACGGTTAACTCTGCTTTTTCCGGCCGCGAACTTATGCGGGCTACTGCGGGGGCCATGGCAGCTCTTATTGCTCCCGGCATTATTATCGGCGGTATTCTGTTCGGGTTTATGACTCCTACGGAATCCGGTGCGATTGCCAGCCTGTATGTAGTTATCGTGGGCTTACTGTGGACGCGCGAGCTTACAATCAAAGGGATTCTGAGAGCGTTTTCCAATACGGTGCGCCTTACCAGTGTCATCTTTGTTGTGATTGGCGCGGCAACTATCGTCGGCTGGATTCTGTCTGCAGAAAAGGTGCCCCAGTCTATGGCGCCTGTCATTATGGAGTATGCAACCACGCCTACACAGGTGCTGCTGCTTATCAGCCTTATTGTGTTTGTAGTGGGCATGTTTATGGAAGAGATTGCAGCTTTGGTGTTGCTGACTCCTGTTTTTGCTCCTCTGGCAGTAGCAGCGGGTATTGATCCGTATCATTTTGGTATCGTGATGACTCTGAACATCACAATTGCGCTTATCACACCGCCTATGGGGGCTTGTGTCTATATTGTTTCTTCGGTGGGCGGCGTGGCGCTTGAAAAGATGTTCCGCCACATCTGGCCGTTTGTTCTTGTTGCTCTGGCATGTCAGCTGTTGCTGATTCTGGTGCCGGAGATTTCCATCTGGCTGCCCCATATGCTCGGATATTAGCGGCAAAATGGGTCGCCGGAGTATAGTCTGTGTGCCTGCTCCGGCGACTATAGCGGAGAGTTGTATGCAGAATAGAACCGAAGTGCCGATACCTTGTGCAAAAGACTTCAACTGGAATGATGTCTATGCAGTTTCAATAGCCGAGAATGAAGAGCCGCTGGTGCCGTTGTCTCTTGTGCCGGAAAAAATACTGGTGCGCTCAGCGTATTTTGAAGCCGGTATCGGTGGAGCGTTGCCGGAATGCTATGCTCGGGCTGAAGTTTTTGAAAAATTGCTTTGTGCAGCCAATTTGCTGCCGGCAGGACTGCGTATGGTTGTGCTTGATGCATGGCGTAGTCCTCAGGTGCAGACTGTGCTTTTTCAACGTTGCAGAAGTGCCCTGTCGCGAGCATATAAAGATGCGACAGATGCCGAGCTGCATGAACTGACGCAACAATATGTTGCTCGTCCCAGCTTTGATGCCTCAGCTCCTTCACCACATGTTACGGGTGGCGCCATTGACCTTGCGCTTGCCACACGTGACGGCAAGATGCTGTTTTTCGGCTCTCCTTTTGATTATCCGGAGCGGATTTCATACACCTGCCATCTGGAAGAGAAAGCTTCACAGGGAGTGCCGTTGACCGCAGGAGAGACAGAAGCCCTGAAAAATAGACGGCTGTTGTACTCCGTGATGCTGGAGGCAGGCTTTGTGAACTATTCTTGTGAGTGGTGGCATTATGAATATGGTACTCAACGCTGGGCGTTGGAGAGCGGTGAAGATTTTGCGGTTTACGGGCCCACAAGAGCTGTTCTCAATTATTTTGAATCTTTTGAAAAAATGCATCGCGATTCTTGATTGTGTGTTCGTTTTTTTCGCCGTAAAAGCCTGCGGGAGTTATGCTCCTGCAGGCTTGTTTGTTTTGTAAAACAGTGTTTTACTTGCGCTATTCCTGCCAGTTTGCCGCTGTCTGTTGTTGTAACCAGCAGGTATTGTATGAGTATGAGGGCCAAATGAAGCTGAAGCTTGAATTGATTTTTAAAGACCGTGTCGGGATTGTTTCAGACCTGTCTGCGCTGCTGGCAGGGCACGCGTTCACCATTGCGTCAATGGAGGTGGAGCGGAAAACAGACAAGGCCTATGTTTATATAGAAGCGGAGAAATGGGATGAAGAGGTAAAACGTGCAGCACTTTTTGATGTGCTGGCGAAGATTCCTGACGTTTTGGAGTTTCGTATTGTCGAGACACTGCCGGGTGAAGAACGCGAAAAGCGCTTTACTGTCATTCTGGATAATATCAGTGACGGTGTTCTTTCTATAGATTCACGAGGCAGAGTGACTGCCATCAATGCCGTAGCCCGCGACGTGTACGGATGCGATCTGGATACAGTGGGAAAACCTCTCTCTTCATTAGGACTTCCGGATAATGGCCTGTTGGAATGCCTGGAGGGCAAGGAACTGCTTAACGCCAAACGGGAAGTTACCACTCCGGGTGGCAGGGTTCAGTACTTTGTAACCCGTCGTCCGATACGAGATTCAAATGACCGTATTGTCGGTGCGGTGGAGCTTGCGCGTGATATGCGTGAAATCCGGCAGCTGGCACGTTCAATCACAGACCCTGAGCAGGTCAGCTTCGGGGATATTGTTGGGCAGGATGCCGCCATCGCTTTTGCTATCAGCTTTGCGGAAAAGGTCGCTTCAACGGACTCCATTATTTCCATCCGCGGAGAGAGTGGCACAGGTAAGGAGCTTTTTGCCAGAGCCATTCATTCTGCAAGCGGGCGTAGCGGACCTTTTGTGCCGGTGAACTGCGCAGCCTTGCCGGAGCAGCTGCTGGAAAGTGAACTTTTTGGTTATGAGCGCGGAGCATTTACCGGCGGCAGGCGTGAAGGAAAACAAGGGCTTTTTGAAGTTGCCCGCGGGGGAACTCTGTTTCTGGACGAAATAGGAGATATGCCTCTGACCTCGCAGGTAAAAATTTTGCGTGTAATTCAGGAAAGCAGAATGCGTCGCCTTGGTGGTTCGCAGGAAGTATCTGTCGATACCCGTATCATCACAGCCACCAACAGGACTCTTGAACGATTGGTAGAAGAGGGGCGTTTCCGTCAGGATTTGTACTATCGTATCAATGTGCTGCCTATTCACATCCCTCCGTTGAAAGAGCGCCTTGACGATATTCCGCTGCTTGTGGACCACTTCCTCTTAAGCCTTGCAACCCGACTGGATCAGCCCGCTCGCTCTCTTACTCCGGATGCACTGGAAAAGTTGCGGGCGCATCACTGGCCGGGCAACGTGCGTGAATTGAAGAACGTTGTTGAGCGGGCTGCTATTTTGTGTACGGGACAACTTGTACGAGAGTCACATATCCTTTTCAGCCATGAGCTTGAAGCCGGTATGGCGCGCAGTGTGGCGCGGTACACGCCTGTTGCGGCATCAGGAATGCGCGAAGCTGTGGCAGAGTTTGAACGCGGCATCATACGCGATGCATTAAGGCGTTCGCGCAGCATACGTAAGGCTGCGCAGGTTTTAGGAGTCTCACATTCTTCGTTACTGGCAAAAATGCGCAAGTTAGGTGTTGTTGTGGAATGAAATCAAACCATTTGGTTTTATTTCATTCCAATATTTTTTATTCTTTTATAATATGTTGTTATGTTTCTTTGTGGGGTGTGATGGTTTGTTTTTTTACCATATTAAGTTGTTCGATCACTCATTACCAGTGGCGTATTGCTACTTCCTGTTCAAGCGTCGCGTGAATAATGTTTTGTTTTTAAACATCTTTTTTCTTTGTTGACTATATCGAAAGTGCAGTGTCCCCGTGCTGTGAATTCTGGCAAGGTGTTTGCTTTATTCCCGATAAGGGTGTGCAGGCTTCTTGCCTGTTTTAATATGTATTTTCAGCGTGGAGGATTACGCTATGATCGTAGGTATTCTGAAAGAAATTAAGTCCGAAGAGAACCGCGTTTCCATGACCCCCGCCGGGGCAGAAGTGATGATTCATAACGGACATACTGTACTTGTTGAAAAAAATGCCGGTCAGGGCAGCGGCTTTTTGGATGAAGCCTACATCAAAGCGGGTGCTGAGATTGTAGAGACTCCTCAGGAAATTTTTGCGCGTGCAGATATGGTCATGCACGTTAAGGAACCGTTGCCGTCCGAGTATGGCCTTATCCGCGAAGGGCAGATTGTTTTTACGTACCTTCATCTTGCAGCAGATGAAACTCTCACTAAAGCTTTGGTCGACAGTAAGGCCGTATGCATCGCTTACGAAACCATTCAGAAGCCTGATGGAAGCCTGCCCCTGCTTACTCCCATGAGTGAAGTTGCAGGGCGTATGGCCATTCAGCAGGGTGCCAAGTACCTTGAAATGACTCAGGGCGGCCATGGCGTATTGCTGGGCGGTGTTCCCGGTGTTGATCCCGGAACAGTTGTTGTTATCGGTGGCGGTGTGGTTGGTACCAACGCAGCTAAAATGGCATGCGGGCTGGGAGCGAAGGTATATATCCTTGATATGAACCTTGACCGCCTGCGTTACCTTAGCGATATTATGCCTGCCAACTGCTTCCCGCTGATGTCTTCGCCTGCCACGCTTCGTAAGCTGGTGCGCGAGGCTGACGTGGTTGTTGGTGCGGTGCTTGTTGCCGGTGCCAAGGCTCCGCGCCTTGTCACCCGCGAAATGCTGAAGACAATGAAGCGCGGTTCTGTACTGGTAGACGTAGCCATTGATCAGGGCGGTTGCTTTGAGACTTCGCACCCGACCACACATAAGGACCCCATCTTTGTAGTGGACGATGTTGTGCATTATTGTGTTGCAAACATGCCCGGCGCTGTAGCCAAAACTTCCACTCTGGCTTTGACCAACGCCACTTTGCCCTACGCTGTGACTCTTGCGAATAAAGGGTGGAAGAAGGCAATGCAGGACAGTCATGAAATCGCGCTGGGCGCTAACGTCATTGCCGGTGAGATTACTTACAAAGGAGTGGCAGAAGCGTTCGATATGCCTTATGTCGATGTGGAAAAATTCCTGTAATACCAGCTTCGTCACTCCGGTTGGCGGCTTTCGTGGGTAATTAGTGGTGCTCCGGTCGGTTCTCCGGCCGGAGCTTTATTGTTAGTGTAGCGGGTGTTTTTTCAAAAAGGTGCTTTACAGGGTGCAGGCGTTCAGCTACTGTGCTTTCAAACAGCTAGGGGAGCCTGTAAGGCTGAGATTGAAGCGTAACGCTTCTGACCCTTTGAACCTGATGCGGGAAACCGTCGTAGGGAAGCTGGCAGACATATCAAGCATATGCAAGCCGGCAAAAGTCGGCTTTTTTTGTATATGACCCAGGGCGCATGCATGTGCGCCTGTGCTGGGGGGGCCTTGTAAGGCTGAGATTGAAGCGTAAAGCTTCTGACCCCTTGAACCTGATGCAGTTAATACTGCCGAAGGGAAGCCATGATTTTTCGTTGCGGAACATCTGCGGCTTGTCTTTCGGGCAGGCCGCTTTTTTTGTGCCGCTTAGTTCGGGCATTGATAGCGTAGCCCGCCGGGATGCCTGCCTGCCGTTGTGCAGGCGGAATTATGTCATCAAGGGGCAGTGTGAATGATCATCAGGTTAAACGGCAAAGAGGAAGATGTTCCTTCCGGACTGACCATTAGTGAACTGCTAAAGGGTAGAGGTCTGAATGTAGCTGCGGTGGTTGTGGAACTGAACAGAGCCATCATACCGGCAGACGCATTTGCGGCGACGGCGCTGCATGAAGGGGATGAACTGGAAATCCTGCATTTTGTGGGAGGGGGCTAATGGAACACACAACACACAACAACAACGATCTACTGGTGCTTGGCGGCGTTTCGCTTGAAAGTCGTCTGTTTATAGGCACCGGCAAGTATGGCTCCGACAGTCTTATTCCCGACGTGGCAGCCGCCAGCGGCGCTCAGGTGATTACGGTGGCATTGCGGCGTGTCGATTTACAGGCCGCAACAGGCAATGTGATGAATCACATTCCGCAGCACATGCAGCTTTTGCCTAATACATCCGGGGCGCGCACGGCTGATGAAGCCGTGCGCATCGCCCGGCTGGCCCGTGCCGCAGGATGCGGTAACTGGATAAAAATCGAAGTTATCTCTGATAACAGGTTTTTGCTTCCCGACGGGTATGAAACTGCAAAAGCAACAGAAGTCTTAGCAGCAGAGGGGTTTGTGGTGTTGCCGTACATGAACCCGGACCTGTACGTAGCTCGGGACCTTGTGAACGCAGGTGCCACAGCTGTAATGCCCTTGGGGGCGCCTATCGGTACAAACCGTGGGCTGCGCACCAAGGAGATGATCGGCATTTTGATTGATGAAATTTCACTTCCTGTCATCGTGGACGCCGGTATCGGCAAGCCATCTGAAGCATGCGAAGCCATGGAGATGGGGGCAGCAGCCTGTCTGGTGAATACGGCCATCGCATCTGCGGGCGATCCTGCAGGTATGGCTTCTGCTTTTGGCGAAGCTGTCCGTGCCGGTCGTCGTGCATGGCTTGCAGGCGCAGGTGCTGTGCTTGACGGGCGTGCCGAGGCCTCTTCACCTTTGCTCGGCTTTTTGGATTAATCATGCATACGCAGACAGAAACAGACTGTGGCCGCGCTGCATCTGGTGTGATTTCTCAGCATGACAAAACACAGGATGCAGGGGGCTTTTATGAAGTAGTCCGGCAGATGCAGCAGCTTGATATTAAAGCTGCCTGCTTAGCTGCGGATGACTTTCGGGTCCGGACTGCTTTGGCTAAGGATTCGTTATCGCCGGAAGACTTTCTTGCGCTGCTGTCTCCTGCGGCAAGGCCGCATATGGAAGCTATGGCCCGAAAGGCCCGTGATGTGACTGTCCGCCAGTTCGGCAGAACTATCCAGCTTTTTACACCGCTGTATCTTTCAAACTGGTGCACGAACAGGTGCGTGTACTGCAGTTTTAACGCATGCAGCGGCATAGATCGTATGCAGCTGGATGCAGATGGCGTACGCCGTGAAGGGCAGGCCATTGCCGCAACTGGCCTTAAGCATCTGTTGCTGCTTACGGGTGAAGCACCGGTAAAGGCTTCCGTTGACTATATGTGCGATTGCGCAGCCGTATTGCGTCCGCTGTTTCCGTCACTCAGCGTAGAAGTATATGCATTGACTGAAGCTGAATACCGCAGGCTTTGTGATGCCGGAATCGACGGGATGACGTTGTTTCAGGAAACATACAACGAAGAAATTTATCCTCCTCTTCATCCCGCAGGGCCGAAAAGCAACTACCACTTTAGGCTTGGTGCACCGGAGCGGGCATGTAAGGCCGGTATGCGTTCTGTGAATATCGGTGCGTTGCTGGGGCTGGACGAATGGCAAAGTGATGCGTTTATGACCGGTATGCATGCGCTGTGGCTGCAGCACCATTATCCCGGAGTGGAGATTGCCGTATCACTGCCGCGTATGCGGCCGTATGCCGGCAGCTTCCAGCCTGCCTGTGATGTAGATGATAAAGCGCTTGTCCAGATTATGCTGGCGCTGCGTCTGTTCCTGCCCCGTTGCGGGATTACCATTTCCACAAGAGAACGTCCCGCCTTCCGTGATAACTTGATGCCGCTTGGCGTTACGCGCATGAGTGCCGGTGTTTCCACCTCGGTAGGTGGTTATGCGGAAAATGACGACAAGGGCGTTGGGCAGTTCGAGATTTCAGACCCGCGCTCGGTAGATGAGGTCGTGCAGGCTATTCTGAAAGCGGGCTATCAACCTGTTTTCAAAGACTGGCACCCGCTGGATGGCGGCTGCGCGGTGTAAGCATGGGTGATTTGCTGAATGGCCTTCAGCGGCATCTGACCTGCGCTCAGATTGCTGCCTTGCAGAATACGACCGTCGGCATTGCCGGAGCAGGAGGGCTTGGCTCTAACTGCGCTGCCATGCTGGTTCGTAGTGGTGTGCGTAAGCTGGTGCTGGCGGATTATGACCGTATAGAGCCGTCTAATCTGAATCGCCAATGGTTTACGCCGGATCAGCTCGGTATGCCCAAGGTGCAGGCCCTTGCTGATAATCTGCGTAAGCTGGAGCCTGAGCTTGATTTACATGTATACGAACAAAAGCTCGATCTGGCTGGTCTGACAACAATTTTTGACGGCTGCGATGTGCTTGTGGAGGCTGTTGACGATGCGGAAGTCAAAAGCATGATTGCCGCATTTTGTCTGAGCCGGAGTGTGTTTTTTGTAAGTGCCTCAGGCATGGCAGGATGGGGCGGGCCAGTTATGATTTCCCGCCCTGTGCGTGATGCCGGAGTCATTGTCGGCGATATGCAGACTGCTGTTTCAGACGCGCTGCCACCGATGGCGCCGAGAGTTATTATGGCCGCTGCCATGCAGGCCGATGCGGTTCTCTGCCGCATTCTGGGGGCTTGCTCTTGTGAAGGCCCGAAGTAGGAGTGTCGTAATGAAGATGAATATGGCCGATTGGGATATATACTGCCTTACAGATGCCGGACTTTCACGCGGTCGTAGTACCGTGACGGTGGTTTCCGAAATGTTAAAAGCCGGTGCCACAGTAATTCAGTATCGCGAAAAAGATAAAAAAGCAGGAGAGATGTTTGAAGAGTGCCTTGCTATCCGCGAACTGACGCGTCAGGCTGGCTGCTGTTTTATCGTAAACGATCACATCGAGATCGCTATGTTGTGCGATGCTGATGGAGTGCATATCGGGCAGGAAGACTTGCCTGTGGCCTCGGTGCGACAGCTTATCGGAGACGACAAAATTATCGGCCTTTCCACGCATTCACCGGAACAATGCCGTGCTGCCATAAAAGCAGGCGTAGACTACATTGGCGTGGGGCCTGTCTTTTTTACTAAAACCAAAAAGGATGTCTGTGATCCTGTAGGGTTTGAATATCTGGACTATGTAGTCGGAAATCACAGTATTCCATTCGTCGCTATCGGCGGTATTAAAGCTGGTAATATCAAAGAGGTCGCCTCTCATGGTGCGCGGTGCTGCGCGTTGGTTTCTGAGATTGTCGGCGCTGATGACATAGCTGATATGTTACGTGGTCTGCGCAGCGTAATTGCTGAGTTCAGATGAAATTTTAATAAATAAGCACGACAAGCCGCCTTCGGGCGGCTTTTTTTATGCCGTGGCCTGCAGTGTCGTAAAAAAAGTGAACAGTGTTTACTTTTTTTGAAGCATGGGGTAGCACTTTTATATGGTTGATAGTCGCTCTAAAAAAGCAAGAAGTGTCAAGCATGACAGCAAGCGTCGGGTTATACTTGATGCTGCTCGTATGCTTTTTGCCCATGACGGTGTGGGTAGTGTGTCCATGCGTAATCTGGCACGCGATGTAGGGTGCAGCGCAGCTGTTCTGTATAGATATTTTCCGAGCAAGGAAGCAATATTGTGGGAGTTGCGCTGTGAAGGCATCAGATTGTTGAATGATGCCCTTATGCCCAGTGCTGAAATTACCGACCCGCTTGAAAGATTGCAGCATCTCGGAAAAGTGTATGTTCAGCATGGTCTTGCGCATCTTGAATATTATGAACTGATGTTCAGAACGCCTTTTTATGAGTTCGATGCAGGGGCATTGCCTGAAGGATTGCCAACTGATGCTTTAGAACTGCTGCATACGACTGTCTCTGATTGTATGAAAGAAGGATACTTTGCAGGAAGTACTCATGGTACTGTGGTAAGCAGTATGTGGGCTCTTGTACATGGTGTGGTGAGTTTGATTTTGAACGGTCGTGCCGGGTTGATGATTGGCCAGGGGGAAATTCAGGCAATGGTGGAGAATGTGCCTGATCTGGTCATAAGCCTTGCACGGGTAGCGAGGGGTAAATGTTGAAATATGTAAAGCAATTTTGCTGCAGTTTGCTGTTTATATGCGTTGCCTTGGGGCAGGCCGTAACTGCGCACGCTGCAGAACAGAGTTCTTCTGCGGCGTCATTTTCAGCGGAACAGGCACACAGGGCTGTCACTCTGACAGGGTTCACAAGGCCGCGTACGCGCCTTGTGCTGGTTAGTGAAGTGTCTGCCAGATGCACCGACGTGTATGCCGACGTGGGAGATGCTATTAACGAGAAAAGTGCTTTTGCTGACCTTGATACAACGTTTATCAAGCTTGAGTTGCAAGGTAACAGAGCTGATCAGCGTCGCCTGAAGAGTGATGTGAATTACTACGAGAAAGAGTCGTCACGGTATAAGAACCTTGTAGGCGGTAAACATGCTGCTCAGTCCCAGCTTGATGGCATTATTCGCGATCTGGTGACTGCACGGCAGCAAATGGAACGCATGCGCATTGATGAAATGACGCTTGTGGAACGGTTGCGTAGACATACGATCAAAGCACCCGCAGGCTGGCGTGTTATAGAGCGAGAGGTTGAACCCGGAGAGTGGGTGACACAAGGACAGGAGCTTGGCGTTGTCGGCGATTTCGGCACCATGCTTGTTCCGCTTGCCCTCAGTGTCCGTGAATTTGAAGCGCTGAAGGCTATGTCCGGCATCAAATTATTCCTGCCCGATTCTGGCGTACACATTCCTGCCGTTATCGAACGTGTTTCTCCCGATTTTGATCCCGATACCCGTAAAATCAACGTAGACTTGCAGATTGAAGACTCAGGAGCAAATCTTCGCGGCGGGCTTCGCACTGAATTGTCACTGAGTATGGCTGATGAAGGCGGCTCCGTGGTTGTGCCTGAATCCGCACTGACCAGAGCATATGAGGACTGGTTTCTTGTTTTGCCTTCAGGAGAAAGAGTGCGCGTGTTCGTTCAGGGCAGAGGTGAAAAAGAAGGGACAATGCGAATCAGGTCCGCTCAGGTAAAGCCCGGTGATCAGTTTTTGCTTAGTCCGTCTAAAAGCAACTAGCGGAGAATTAAAATGAAATCAGTTGTCCGCTTTACATTGCGCCAGACGGTCTTGCTCAACCTGCTGTTTGTTCTGCTGATCATCATCGGTGCCTTTAGTATGCTTACGTTACCCGTAGAGCGTTATCCCAACGTGGATATGGGCAAAGTAATTGTTGTGGGAGTTCTGCCCGGTGCCTCACCGGATGAAGTCGAGGCATTGGTAACCAGAAAGATTGAAGATGCTCTTGATGGTCTTGAAAACGTGGAGTTTGTGCGGGCGTCATCGTACCGCCAACGCTCCAGCGTTGTAGTCAAATTTATTGATGATACGGACTATGACGCACAATACGACGAGCTGCGTTTCAGAGTTCTTTCCATACAGAATGACCTGCCGGAAGAAATGGACCCGCCCGAGTTTATTAAAATTGATATGGACGTGTGGGTTCCGGTCATGTCCATTAATCTGGTGGGTGACCGCTCCAACCGCGCACTTACTTTGATGGCCGAAGAGCTGAAGATTCATCTTGAGCGGCTTAATGGCGTAAAAGAAGTGAATGTAGAAGGTGAACATTTGCGTGAGTTCCATGTGGAACTTGATCCTACGCGCATGAGCCGCTACGGCGTCACCTTCAATGAAGTGGCAGAAGCATTGCAGAAGAGTAACGTCTCTGTACCTGCCGGTGATTTTTCAAGCCGTGGAAAAGAGTTTGTTCTGCTGGTGGATGAACGCTTCAGAACCCGTGAAGATATTGCGGAGACCATTATCCGGCGCGATGGTGACGGCTCTTTTGTGCGTGTGGAAGATGTGATGAGTGCGGCTTTTGTTTCATACAGAGAGCCGGAAGTCATTGCTTCGGTGAATGGCCGCGATAGCGTTGCCGTGAACGTGGTGAAGCTTGATGAAGGTAATGCGCTGGATATCGGCGAAGAAGTAGAGCGCATCCTTGCGGAATATCAGCCAGTGCTTGAGCGTGAAGGCGTGCAAGCCATCATTACACTGGATCAGCGTAAACACATTGATCAGGCTATGAGCACTCTGGGCTCTAACTTGCTGCTTGGTATTATACTGGTTTGCGCAGTTATCTGGGTTGTAATGGGCTTTCGTAACGCCATGGTCACTTCCGTGGGCATTCCTTTTGCTTTTCTGGTGACCATGGTGCTGATGAAGCTGACAGGCAACTCGCTTAATGAGATTACATTGTTCTCCTTTGTACTTGTAGCAGGCATCATCGTGGATGACGCCATTGTTGTAGTGGAGAATATCTACAGACATGTGCAGGAAGGTGCCTCGCTGCGTAATGCTGTTGTAGACGGCACTGCAGAGGTGGCATTGCCTATTGTATCTGCTACGGCAACTACCGTGGCGGCATTTCTGCCCATGCTTATCATGACAGGCTCCACAGGTCAGTTCTTTGCTCTTATTCCTAAAGCAATCAGCTTTGCGCTGGTTGCCTCATTAGTGGAATGTTTGTTTATCCTGCCGCTGCATTTTCTGGACTGGCCGGGCAGAGGCAAACTTATGCAGGGGGCCGCGGCGCATACAGAAGACAAAGCATTTATGATTGCCTTGAGGAACCTTGCAGAACGCGGTTTGCGTATCGCCCTGCGTTTCCGCTGGGTTACCCTCGGCTCTGTGTTGATGGCATTTGTCGTGGCGCTGTTTATTTTCGGTGTTTCAATGAGTGGCGTAATGCCCCTGCTGCGCATAAAGTTTTTTCCGGATAGCTACACAACGTTTTATATTACAGTTGAAGCACCGGAAGCGACGCCTATCACGACAACCTCTGACCAGATTCGTGAGTTCGGTCGCTTTATGGAAAGTCTCGGCTCGGGCATGACCCGTTCCGCATCCGGTGTGGCTGGTTATTATCTGGATGAGGACTATCAGACCGTGCATGGTTCAAATCTTGGCATGGTAACAGTTGAATTGCCTGTAACATCGCAACAGCATTTTGCCGACTATCCTGATAATGACCCGCAGGCGCATCTGGATGATATCCGCAAGCGTGTTGCAGAGCGGACGCCGGAAGGGTGGAGTATTCTGGTTCGGCCTGAAAAAGACGGGCCTCCTGTCGGTAAGGATGTGAATGTCCGTATTCTGGGTAGCGACCCTGTTTCTGTAAGCAAACTTACGGCTGAGATACGTGGTTTCCTTGAGCAACAGGAAAATATCGGGCCGCACTTGATTGATCTTGCCGATGATACCGGCCAGCCGAATTATGTTTTCCGCTTTCGTCCTAGAGAAGACCGTGTGGCTGAATATGGTCTTGATACAAGCACCGTGGCAGGACTGGCAGGCTCCGTTCTGGACGGTCGGTTTGTGGGCGAATTCAGGCTGGCAGATGAAGATGTCGACCTGCGGTTAAAAATCGACAATGGTTTTTTGCAGCGGCCGGAAGATGCGCTTGATGTTCCTGTTCTTGAACACAACAGCGGTCCCGTAAGGCTGGGCGACTTGTGTACGGTGTCATCTTACAAGGAAGTAGGGCAGTTGAACCGCTACCAGCGGCAAAGGGCTATTACTTTGACTGCAAACATTAAACCGGGTGCGCCTATTTCTACTCAGTATATTATCCATGCCGTAAAACAGCACTATACGAGTATCGAACGCGAATACCCGGGGGCAACTCTGGACTTCAGCGGTGAGTTTGCAAGCACTCAGCGTTCTTATCAGTCTTTGATGATAGCGTTTTTTATGGCGCTGTTGATTATCTACGTGATTCTGGCTACGCAGTTCCAGTCGTACGTGCAGCCGCTTATCATTTTGTCAGCCGTTGTATTTGCACTGACAGGTGTTGTGTTTGGTACCTTTTTCACCAGAACGTTGCTTACAGTGAACAGCTTTGTAGCCACAGTCGGGGTGACTGGCGTTGTTGTAAACGATTCGCTGGTGCTGGTGGACTTTATGAATAAGCTCTACCGCAAAGGGCTGAACAGAACAGACGCCGCTATTCAGGGCATGCGTATACGCCTGCGGCCAATCCTGCTTACTACGCTGACCACCATGCTCGGCCTGCTTCCCATGGCAGTGGGTATTCCCAGCTATTCGTTAGTCTGGGGAACCATGGCGTCCACATTTGTTACCGGACTTTGTACAGCTACATTGCTGACGCTGTTTGTCATCCCCATTCAATGGCACCTTGTAATGGGGTATCACGAATGGCGTCAGAAAAAGTTCGGCAAGCCTGTATATGAAGAGGTGGCTGCTGACGAGGGGGCATCTTCGTCTGAAAAGTAAGCTGCGTTGATGGCGCCGGCTTTGTATAAGCACTGTAAAATATCATATGGACTTTGAGCTCAAGCTGGTTGCATTGCCAGATATACATTGAGTTTGAAGGCGATATGGTCTTTTTATTTTTACTGTTAGCCGTCATATCCGGCGACTCTGAGGGGGATGTAACCCTGCTGGTAAAGTTGGTTGTAACAGGTGGCTCTCGGAGTGTAATTTGAGGAGAGGCGAGAAGCGGAACAAAAAACGAAGGACGCTGTGCCTTCATCTGACGCTAAGCTGCGCCGTAACTTACGAAGTATACGAGCGCTGAATACATTTACGCCTGTAAGGTTCTGTTTTTCGCAGAACCTTACAGGCGTAAATTAATAACTATATTATCAGGTTGATTGTAGTATGAAGCGTGGCATGCTAAAGAAGTCCGTAAATCCGAAGGCCTGCCAACATTTGAACTGCAAAGCCGGTGACAAGCAAGAACAGGGCGATAATCATACCCGGCTTGTGGCGCATGGGTGTGTTGCTTTTGGCTATTACAGCCCAGAGGATGCAGGACAACAGCGGCAATGCAATGCCAGCTGCCCACAAGGCAAGAAAAGGGTTCTGTATGGTAAAGGGAGTGATAAGGGACTGTGACATCCAGACAAGCAATGCCGCCGGAACGGTCTGCAACATGCTGGGAAAAAGTGCGCATTTCGCACAATATGCTGCGCTGAAGTTGTAATAGTCACGACCGAAGTTGTCTGCTTCGCGGCGCATCAGCAAATAGCAAAGCCCGAGTCCTCCGGCTGCTCCCATACCGGCGATTAAGGCCTGAGCAAGAAGAGGCCAGAAAACGGAATAGATAGGAATGGAGTATACGGTAAGAAAAACATCGACAAATGAAGAGCCGGAGGAAATGGACTGACCGGAAGTCAGAACGGCTCTCTTAAGGCCCAGAGACAGAAAAACAGCAGTGAACATAGCAAGCCCCGCCAAAAGCCCGAGAAGCTTATGCAGTGCTTTATTTTTTTTCAGAGAATTCCATGTGAGCGAATAGGTAACCTGCAGGGCGAAAGCGAATGTCAGCACACCTAAGGCTGCCATCAGGGGAAGACGAAGAGGGCCTTCAAAAAGAGCAGGTTCTTCAAGGGCGGTATGCAGTATGCCGGCGGCCATGGTGGTAAAGCAGAGTACACCCAGCGTGGTGGCCATTGTAGCGAGTTGCTTGGCAAATTTATCGTAAAAAACTTTTTTCCGACTGGAAGCCAGAATCTGGCTGGTGAGCGTGATCAGCGGTGCGCAGATAGTTGCCAGCAGGCAGACGCTGAACGCGGCACCGGCAAATACAAACACCGGCTGCAGGGGATCAGATATAAGTGGGGTCATTGTGAAAGAGGCTCCTTGGTGAGATTCACCCAGTTTGCACACCATAAAGGTGGCATGGGTCTTTTGCCTTAAAAAGCCACTTGATGCAAGTTATACAGGGTTACCGAGGCGTTGAAGCGGTAAGTTGTCTTGATTAATACCCGCTTGTCGCCTATTTAAATGTGATGCATTGCAAAGACAAGGTTATGTGCACCGGAGGCGCTGGAATGAGAATTCGGCAGAATATGTTGTTACTGCTTGTTGTCGCAGGACTTTTAAGCTTTTTGGGCTGTACCCCGCGAAATGGAGAGAGCCTGGGCGCTAGCAGCGAATGGCGCTTACAGAATCTTGAAGCGAATCAGCTTGAGACGCAAGAACAAAGTCGTGCAGAAAAAGCAGAAGTTGCCAGCCGGTTGCAAGCTCTTGAAAAGCGTCTTGCGAGAGTAGAAAAAGATCTTGCGGAAAGCCTGCATGGTGCTGCCGCTGCACAGGCAGAGGCGGAAGCCCTGCGTGCTGCCATGAATGCAAAAAAATATGCAGATTCTTCTGTGGTAGCTTCTGTAAAGGTTGAGCAACACCAGCCCGCAACAAAGACAGTGGTTCCTCCAGCCTCGCCCGCCAGCGCAGATTCGCAGCCTGCAACGGTGCAAGTGAAAAGTGCTTCAGCCAGGGTGCCGGTTGCCAGTGGCGAAACTGAGCGATATCAGGCTGGTGTTAATGCCGTAATGAACGAAGACATTACTTCCGGCCGAAGCATACTTGAAGCGTTTCTAGCTGATTTTCCCGACAGCGGGCTTGCACCCAATGCAAGGTATTGGCTGGGAGAAACGTACTACCATGAAAAACGCTACGCAGAAGCCATACTGACCTTTAAAGAAGTTGTGCGAAAGTACCCGAAGCATGGCAAGGCTGCGGCTGCAATGCTGAAGACCGGTTTTGCGTACGATATGCTGGGCGACAAAAGTAACGCACGTTTCTATTTGCAGACTCTTGTTGACGAGTACCCTGGTTCAGAGCCTGCAGGGCTTGCCCGCAATCGTCTGAAGTCCCTGTAGCCTGCCGGAAGTGAATGCGTGTCTTTTTCCTTCAGAGGCGAACCGCCGCTGAAAGCCGAATTGCCTCAGCCCAGCGGTGAACATCCAGACGCCTATACCTTGCGCCACATGAACGAAATGCAGCGTAAAGATTTCTGGGCCTGTCTTGCTTTGCGGTATTCTCAGGGAGTCGGTCCCAGAACGTGGAAACGTCTGCTGGAGTTTTATCCTTCTCCGTATGACGCAGTTGTATCTGCGGCAGATTGGAAAGCGGCCGGGATTCCCTCAAGTCGGGCTGAATATTGTGCTCGCGGCGCATGGCGCGCGGAAGCCCGAACTGAATGGGAAGCAGCCGGTAAAGCAGGGTACAAAATTCTTTTGTGGAATGACCCGCGCTATCCTGCCTGCCTGAAGCAGATTCCTGACCCGCCGCTTTTTCTGTACTATCTGGGTGATGCCTCACTTCTCTCTTCAAATATGGTAGGTGTGGTGGGCGCAAGGCGTTGCTCCCGTTACGGGCTTGATGTGGCTGCAACGATCAGCCGCCAGCTTTCTGAAAAAGGCATCACTATCGTTTCCGGTATGGCGCGAGGGATAGACAGACAGGCTCATCTAGCTGCGTTGCAGGCGATAGGTAGTACGGTTGCCGTACTCGGAAACGGTCCTGACCAGATTTATCCCCCTGAAAACAAAGACGTGCTGCATGCTCTTGCGCATCAGGGGCTGGTTGTTACGGAGTTTGCTCCGGGTGTTCCTCCGGAAGGTAAAAATTTTCCTATCCGTAACAGGATAATCAGCGGGCTGTCAGTGGGTATTCTTGTTGTTGAGGCTGCAGCCAGAAGCGGTAGCCTGATCACTGCACGTCTTGCCCTTGAGCATGGGCGCGAAGTGTTTGCCGTACCGGGCAGAATCACTGCACAAACATCCTCCGGCTGTCACGAGCTTATCAAACAGGGGGCTCGTACCGTATGCAGTTCTGATGATGTGTTGCTTGAGCTTGCAGTTGTTCTAAGGTCGCAGGTAAGAACTAAAGCTGAAAGCTTTCCGGCTACTGATGAGACGCAGGGTGGTTTCCTGTTGCAGCAACACTGTGGCTCGTCGGAAGAAGCATTTGTAGCCGGAGAAGAGCATCCAGAATCAATTGAGCATGTTGACGATTTTGCTTGCTCTTCTGGCCTTGTATGCGGTTGTCAGGATAGTAATTCGAATGTGGCAAAGTCGCAGAATAACCATGCTGTAATTGATAATTTTGAAATAACAGATGAAGATAAAGTGCTGTCTGTGCTTGCACGGTCAGGCCAGCTTCATATAGATGCTTTACGCAGAGAGCTTGCGTGGGATGCCGGCAGAGTCAGCACTGTTTTGCTGTTGCTTGAGATGGCAGGTTCCGTCCGGCAGGCTCCCGGTATGATGTATAGTGCTGCGTAGTTTTTACGACACTGATTTTTTACTACGGATTCGTACATGCAGAAAATCCCTTTAAAACTTGCGGCTCCCGGCATGAAGCTGGCTAAGGCTGTAGAACGTGCAGACGGCATTACTCTGATCGGTGAAGGAACCGAATTGAGCGAAGCTCTGATTGCCCGTATAGGTCAGACAGGAGTGTCCTCTATAGTTGTGCAGGGAACCCCTGTTGATTTGGATGGCCTTGATGGCGGTGCTGACTATGGCAAAATCCGTAAGCGTCTTGGGCCTCTTTTCCGCAAGCACGAAGGGGACCGCTTTATGCTGGCGTTACGCGCCACGCTGGACAGGTATTTTCATGCTAAAGCAGCAGAAGCAGCGGCGGAGGCTGCTGCGCTGAAGGCTGCTGAAGAGGTAGATTTGCCTGATGCGGAAGAAGCAGAAGAAGGGCGTCAGGTATGACACAAGATTTGATTACGGAATATAAAGGGCAGATTCTGGCGGTTAAAAATTTGCCGACCTTGCCCGATGCTCTTGAAGAGGTTTCGCGTCTTGTTGATGACCCCAACTCGTCTTCTGAGCAGATTGCAAAAGTTATCTCTTATGATCAGGTACTTTCCGCAAAAGTACTGAAAATGGTCAACTCGCCCATTTACGGGTTTCCCGGACGGATTTCTTCTGTCCAGCATGCTCTGGTCCTGCTGGGTTTCAACGTCATCCGCGGACTGATTATATCTACTTCAGTCTTTGATGATATGAACAAGACCATGGTGGGGCTGTGGGACCATAGCGTGGGGTGTGCACTTGCCAGCGGTGAAATTGCGCGGATTCTGGGGCTTAAAGATCCGGAAGAGTATGCTGTTGCAGGGCTGTTGCATGATCTGGGTAAAGTTGTCACTGCAGTACAGCTGCCGGAAGCCAAAAAATCAATTGATGCTCTGGTGCAGGCAGAAGATCTGACGTATCTTGAAGCAGAAAAGCGTATACTCGGTTTTTCACATGACAGAGTGAATCTGTGGCTGGGTAAACATTGGAACTTGCCACCCAACATCAGCGAAGCTATTGCGTACCACCACAAGCCTCTTTCTGCTCAGCACTACACGCAGTTTGCCTGCGTAGTGCATATTGGCAACTTCCTTACCCGTGTATTCGAGTACGGCAATGGAGGTGATGAGAACGTTCCGTATATGTTGCCTCAGGCCATGAAGCTGCTTAATCTGAACCAGCGTTTACTGGAGCAGGTGCTTGATGCTCTGTGTACTAAATTCATTGAAGTTTCAGAACTTAAGCTGGGATAGAGGATACTGTGCCGCACATTGGTAATGGTCTTGCTGGGAGGCGACTACGTGCCTTTTTGGTTACTTGTGAGCCATCCGTGCTGGATATGGTTTCCGCTTTGTGGCCGGAGGAGGTTATGGCGTGGACATCGTTTGAGTGCGGTGCCGTGGCGCTGGAATCTATTTTTTCCGACCCTCCTGACCTTGTTCTGGTTGATATGGTGCTTGCAGATATGCAAGGAACCGACTTGGTGCGCATGGTAAAAAGCGAGAATGTGTACCGGCAGGTGCCCGTGATACTCTGTCTGGAGCACCAGACTTTGCAGGGCGGTTTTGATTGGTCAGAAGTTGAGGCGGATGACTTTCTCGTCCGCCCCCTAATTCCCGAAGTAGTCAAAGCGCGTGTGGATTTGACGATGAATCGTGCTTCGCGCTCGCTGGACGCAAATCCTTTGACGCGGCTGCCGGGCAATACTTCCATCATTCATTTTATTCAGGAGCAGATAGACCGCAAAGCTGATTTTGCTTTTGGCTATGCTGACCTTGATCACTTCAAATCGTTTAACGATAAATACGGCTTTTCACGTGGTGATGAAGCGCTCATGATGACTGCCCGTATCATTGTAAATATAATCAAATCATATACCGGTACGGTGTCTTTTGTCGGGCATGTCGGCGGAGATGACTTTGTGTTTGGTCTGCCGTTGGATTTGATCGAAGGAGCATGCCAGCGCATAGTTACCAGCTTTGATTCCATTGTTCCTCATTTCTATGACGAAAAGGACCGCGAGCAAGGCGGGATTGTTTCTACCGACAGACGCGGCGAAATTCAGTCGTTCCCTTTGATGGCCATATCTATTGCTGTGGTGGTTAACGTCAATGGCAAGCTAGAGCACTTTGGTGAGGTTTCCGCCATCGCATCCACGTTGAAAAAGAAAGCAAAAGAAGACCCGCGGAGCAATTATGTCATGGACAGACGGCGCACTTGAGCCGAACCTGCCCCCGTTGCCTGATATGGCTGAGATGTATATGGGGCATCTTGCGCTGGAAAAAGGATACTCGTCTGCTACTGTAGAGGCATATGCCCGTGATCTTGCACAATTCGAGTCTTTTATTCAAAGCAAAGGGGGTACTCTGGATGCTCCGGCGGATGTGACTACGCGGCAGGTACATGATTTTTTGGCAAATCTGCATCGACAGCAGGTAGGCAAGACATCTATGGGGCGCAAGCTTTCAGCGTTGCGGGGATTTTTTCGTTATCTGGCACGCAGGGGGATTCTTAAAGCTATCCCGACAGACGGGGTATCTAACCCCAAGCAGGAGCGACGTAACCCCAAAGCCTTGAACGTCGATCAGGCGTACGCTGTGCTGGATGCGAAAAAGCAGAAAGTGCAGCGCGCGGCAAAAGAAACACGGCAGGCGCATAAGGCAGAACAACTTGCCCGTGATCTTGCGCTGGCAGAATTGCTTTATGGGTCCGGCTTGCGAATTTCAGAAGCTCTTGCTTTAGACCTGCGTGATATTGAACCATCAAGCGGACTTGTCCGCGTTATGGGTAAAGGCCGTAAGGAGCGTATCGTACCGCTTTCTGATACCAGCCAGAAAGCACTTGATACGTGGCTGGACGTACGTGACGTGCTGGACGCTTCGGGCGGTAAGGAACAGGCGGTGTTTCTTGGTGCCCGCGGTGGCAGGTTGAACAGGCGGCAGGCATTGCGGATTATCGAGGACTTATGCCGTATGGCAGGGCTGCCGCAGACTATTTCGCCTCATGGATTGCGTCATTCCTTTGCCACGCATCTTCTGGAAGCTGGTGCGGACATGCGTAGTGTGCAGGAGTTACTGGGGCATGCACGGCTTACAACTACTCAGCGATACACGCATCTGAATCTTTTAAAGCTGGTTGAGGTGTATGACAGAGCGCACCCAGGAGCGCGGGTGAGCAGCCGGAAGTCAAAGTGATTGTCGTGTTATTGAATAAATTGAAAAGCGCCCCCGAGTTTTCTCAGGGGCGCTTGTTTTTAGGAAGCTTGAGGTATAGAGCGTAACGTGCCTGCAGCATCGAACTCTTTTCCCAAAGAGCCTACAAGGTCCTTTACAGACTGGATTTTATCTACTCTGTGCACATTGACTCCAGAGAAGGCAAATCCTTTTTTAAGGTTACCTTTTTTTGCATTAAGCAAAGCAGCTGCAATGCAGTAAGGGCTTTTTTCCACCTGGCATGAACGAATGCAATGGAAAGGGCATTTTACCGGATGGCGTTTGCCTTCATCCACATCCTGAACAAAAGAGCTGCGGATGGCTCTGCCGGGCATGCCGACAGGGCTTTTGATAACCACTATATCTTCCTGCTTTGCATCGACATACGCCTGCTTGAAGCGCTCGTCAGCGTCACACTCGTGCGTTGCCACAAAACGGGTGCCCATCTGAACGCCTGCAGCGCCCATTTCGATGAACTTGTGAATATCTTCGCCGGTGTAAACGCCACCCGCGGCAATGACGGGGATGCGCTTGTTATGCTTTTCTTCAAATGGCTTGACGGCTTCAATGACTTGGGGGATTACGCTTTCAAGCGAAAAGTCAGGGTTGTCAAGCTCTTCCGGCTTGAAACCCAAGTGGCCGCCGGCTTTGGGGCCTTCTACCACAAAGGCATCAGGCAGGTAGTCAAAGCGGGACATCCATTTTTTGCAGATGACGGAGGCCGCACGGGCAGAAGAAACAATAGGCACCAACTTGGTGTGCACTTCTTCCTTGCGCTGTTCGCAGGCTTCCTTCAGGTATTTGGGCAGGTCAAGCGGAAGGCCTGCACCTGAGAAGATTATGTCGATCTTCTCGTCAATGGATGTTTTTACCAGATCAGCAAAGTTGGTCAGCGCAACCATCAGGTTTACGCCAAGTACTCCTTTGCTTAATTCTTTTGCACGGCGGATTTCCTTGCGCAGAGCGCGGACGTTCGCCTCGAGCGGATTTTTAGCAACATCCGGCTCGTTCATGCCGATCATAGCGCCTGCAATAACGCCGATGCCGCCCTCGTTGGCAACAGCGCTGGCCAGGCCGGAAAGTGAGATTCCTACCCCCATCCCTCCTTGGATGATAGGAACTCGGGCGACAATGTCGCCAATTTTAAGGTTTGGAAAAACCATGATTCAGTCCTCCATGGGGCAGAACCGCCCCGAATGATGAAGCTTTTGTCCAGACAAGGACAAAAGCGAAAGGGATTGGCGCTCATTGGACGCACCTATCCCGTTGGTCCCTCAGGGCGGAATGTACACAGATTGGCATAAAAGCACCAGTCACAATGTTTTCCTCGCCTCGGGCGAAAGGAGGAGGAGCTTGCAAGGTGTCGTAGTATAAAAGCAAGCACTGTTGGAATTTGTTGTGAAACAATGTAGTGTAACGTTTCATCATTAATGGAAGCAGGAAGCAGAAGTTCCTCTTTGCCATGTTCGCGCAGCGCCACCCATCCGGCGTTTCCTACCTCCTGTCCGCTGGCGGCACCATATAGGTGAATATAAAATGGCAGCTGTATGCTGTGCAGATTGTCAGCAAGTGCAGTCAGCGGGTCATCCTCAACCTGATCTGGCTGCCATACTGCAAGCCGTTTCCAGAGCTGCTCATCCTGCCAGACAGGTGGTCTGGGTTTTTGAACGGAGCCGGTTTTGTAATCCAGTATGATGCATTTGCCGTCGCGTTCATCCACTCTGTCCAGACGACCAGTCAGCCATCGCTTTGCGCCGTTTATTTCTATGGCAGCTTCCAGCTTCTCTTCCAGTTTGATGATACGGGTCAGATCGGGTTGGTTATTAATAAAGCGTATCAGCCTTTCCGGACCGGAAGCCTTGAGCATTGCATAGGAGTCATACGGAAGCGTATTTTTAAGGTCGCTTTCAAAAAGCTTTTTGCGGAAAAGAGTACACAGGCTGTCGCGATTCAAGTCTTGCCTGCTTACTTCTTTACCAACAAGCGGAGTGTAAAATTCCTGAAGGACTCCGTGGAGCAGGTCCCCGACGGCCAGCGGGTCATCGCCTTCGTTTACTTCTTCTGCCGGATTGATTTTGCAAAGGCGCTCATAGAAAAAACGCACAGGGCAGGTCAGGTAGGTGTCGAGAGCGGTAGGCGCAACAGGTCTTGACAGGAACTCCTGCACCTTTTGATTAATGGCTTCAGAACGTTCTATAACGACATCAGCCATACTGATTGCCGGAATGGTGTAGGTAATAGCGTGAATCGGCGCGGAGCCTGCAACAAGCAGTTTTTCTTGCCGTTGCTCTTCCTGCCACACCAGCTCTTCCAGAAAGCGACTTCGCAACTTTTTCTCATCCAGAAGGCCGGACTGGGATGTGCCCGCCTGATAGAGTAATGTAACTTTGCGGGCTCCGTTAATCAGGCGGAAGAAGTTGTACGCTGAGACACGTTCGCGGTGGCGGATGTCGGGCAGGCCAAGGAGCCCGCGCAGATTCTCCGGCAGCAACGGGTCATTGCCGGGAGCACCCGGAAGGTTATCTTCTGTCGCATCCATCACATAGACGTGATTGAAGCGCAAAAGGCGTGACTCCAGCATACCAAGTACCTGTAAGCCGGTCAGCGGTTCTGCTTCAAAAGGAACACGTTCCGCATTCAGCATTTCCCGTAAAATGGTGAACAGCAGCCCGTTTGTCAGCGTTGTTCTGCTCATGTGGCTTTCACGTAATGCCGGAATCACATGATGGATAAGGCGGTACATGCACTCGGCGTCCACAGGGAACCGGCTCCACATGTCTCCGCCTTGTTCGATCAGCATGACGCAAAGGTCTGATAATGCCTCTGCCATAGCGTACGGCGTGGTCACCTGTTCCCAGCGCGAGAGAGTAAGTGCAAAAATACGCTCCAGCAGCTGGCGCGCTTCTTCCGGCGAGGTGGTACAACCTTCCAGAGTACTTTCATACGTGTCTTGTTCGATATGCCGCGGGTCAGTGTGGCGGGCACCTTTACGAACAGAGTTTTCCAAGGCGTGCAGTATACGCTGTAACGGTCGTTCATCGCCCACAGCCAGCATTTTAAGGTATGGATGGCGTATCAGATCAATAATCTTGCGCCACGGATAGCCGGCCTCAGTTCTTTCTTCCTGCAGATCCATGATGGTATCCAGCAGGCGGGAGAGTGGAGACTTGCCAAGCGGATACCCCATAGAGATGTTAATATCTTTCTGGGGCAGATGATGCAGCAGGGGCATCAGCATTCCTGAATCAGGCAGAACGATAGCGGAGTTATCCAGCGTTGTTGCTTCGCGCAGTTGCATTGAAAGTGCATCAAGCTGTGAATGCAGGTCAAAACCTTCGTAATAGCTTATTGCCGGTGTGATATCCTCTGGGTTTTCCAACAGAAAAGCATCTGTTTTCCAGTCTTTAAGAAGCGTCACATGCTCTCTGCACGACCAGTGCTGTCTGCCGCTTTGTTCTGCAATTGCCGGATCAGTATGCAGGATGAAGCGTGCGCCATACTGTTCTCGTAATGTGGTGAATACTTTTTTTTCCACACCTGTCAGGCCATAAAAACCGGCTATGAAAAATTGCTTACTTTCAAAAGTGGGAATATGGTTGTCCAGTAAAGAAACAGCCCTGAAGGCATCGTACCCCGGCGTTGTCCAGTTGCATGCATCCAGCTGAGCCGTGTACAAGTGGTGGATAGAACCTAATTGTTCCAGAAGCCTTGCGGCAAAATCTACTACATCGCCTTCCATGTAGTGATAATCATCCGGAACCATGCCTTGGTTGTAAAAGTCTTCCAGCAAGGCGGCAAGACGCACTCCCCAAGGGAAAAAACGTTTGGCATCCGTAAGGGGCAAAGCAGTAAGCGGGCCACGGGGGCTGAAGGTACTTGTTGTATCAAGGTCCGCTTGATTGATGTCATTTTGTTCGCCAAGACCGAGCGCCTGCACTGATTCGAACAGCAGGCCCACACGGTCAAGCAGTTCAATGGTTTTAGGGGGAGTAGGCTCTGTCTGTGCTCGTAAACCGGAAAGAAACTCACTGACAGAGAGCATCTGAGGCATCAGGCACGGACGCTGAACCAGCGGCGATGTGCGGAATAGCTCCGTTAAGTAACGGCGAGGCCGGCCATGCGGAAAAATAATGACGGCATTACCGGTATTGCCTGCTGTTTCCTGCAGCACAACGCGTAGCAAGGCTTGTAGAAAATCGTTCTGCCACGGAACGATGCCAACGGACCCCGCCGGCAGGCTGGCAGGCATATTGAAACTGGAAGATGTCATAACTTGTGCCTTAGGAATCTACGGTAATTGTTTTTTGCAGGTCCAGATAGACAATGACGCCCTGCGCAGGGCGCGTTGAAATCTGTTTCAGCAGGTTAAGGTAGCGCGTTACCTGCTGTCTGTGTGCAGAGCTTTCCGATCCTGTTTTGTATTCAACTATGGTGCACGCATGGCCGTTGTCTACGTACAGGTCAACACGGTGCATCGCACCGTCGGCATCCATGATGCTTTGTTCAGGAATACCGTATGAGAGCCACTCCGGCATCTGGGGCAGTGATGCCGCCCAACTGAGCATGGAGTATAGCTCTGCCTCTGTTTTTTCTTTGTCAGGCAGAGCGAATGGCAGTTTACTTATGCTGTGGTCAATGGCGCGGCGCACATCGGCTTCTGCATCTCCTGTCAGCGTGAGGGCTTCCATGCAGCTATGCGCCAGCTCCCCGCGGCGGCGTTCGTCAAAGACCATTTCTTCCAGCGGATTGCGGAAGATTTTTAAGGTCGGCAGCCATTCCATGGGAGTCCATTTCGCAGGTTCGGAGCCCTCAATCTGTTCTTGAGGAGTGCAGGTGCAGGATTCTTCACACGGCGCAATGCACGGGTCGGCAGCTTTTTTCATTTCGGCCTGATTTTCAGGAGATTCACCCCATTGAACTGTTTCTCCTGCCTCTGGAAACTCATCTCCCAGAACGACCCGTAACGCGGTCAGCATTGGGGCGCTATCTTCATTGCGTGAAGTGCTGGTCAGAAACGCATGTAATTCATCCACAGGGCGGGTCCATGCGACGTACAGCAGGTTGAGTTGCTCGCAGGCTTCTTTGGCTCGCTCATTGTACCAGCTGGTGCCCAGTTCTTTACAACTGGTTACCATTACGTCCATTCCGTCAACCATGGCTCGGACGGGAGTGCTGCTGTTTTGCAATGCGTGGTGATGAAACGGGATAATGACCACAGGGAACTCAAGCCCTTTGGATTTGTGCATGGTCATGATGCGGACAGCGTTCAGGTTGTCCGGCATGGGGACTTTTTCTTCTTTGCCGTCCTCATGCCAGTATTCTAGGAATGTTGAAAGAGACCGCATCCCTTTGGAATCGGCAGCGTGTATGATTTCTAAAAAGCGCCGGATGAATACTGTGTCCGTGGAGTGACGTTGGTCAATATTAAAGCGGTTGAACAGTTCCTGAACAGTGTCATAAGCGCTCATCAATCCCGCCTGCGCATAAAACGGGGCAAACCATGTATCCCAAAGTTCCGGAAATGCCTTCCGGAACGCAGGCAGAAGTGGCGTATTGTCACGTGAGGCCAGCCAGTCGTTGACAGAAGCACCATGCAGACACGCTGCTCCCCCGAAAAGCTCGCAACCGGAAAGCACAGTGCACAGTGCCAGCTCATCCAGAGGGTAGTCGAGGAATTGCATAAAAGCGACAGTCTGGCTGATAAGCGGATGATCGTTCAGGCGAAGGCTGTTTTCCGTAATGACGGGCACATTCCAGTCGATCAGCCAGCGGACGATCTGGCCTGCCTCGCTATTGGAACGGACAAGGACTGCAATATCCCGCCACTGCCTTCGACCTGTCAGTTCGTGCATGACCAGACCGTGTAGTTCCTCGCGGACACTATCCCGCAGTGACTCAGCAGATTCAGCTGTAATGTTGTACAGGCGCACCAATCCGCCGGAGTCTTTTTTAAATTCAGGAACCTGCTGTGATGTTCCTGCAAACGAGCGCTGTATGCGGCTGGCTGCATTTTCAACAACTTCATCAGGGGCGGATGAATCGCAGATGGCCTTTGCAGCCTGACGGGCGATTGCTTTGTCAGCCAATGGTTCAAATATACGGTTGTTGGTGGTCACAACAACCTCGCTGCTTCGCCAGTTGAACGGCAGTGGGTCTTTTTGCGGCTCAGGGCATATGGACAACAGCTGCGGGTCTTCCAGCACGCCGTCGAACAGGTCGGAGTCGCCGCCGCGCCAGCTGTAGATGGCCTGCTTAACGTCGCCCACATAGGTTACGCTGCCGCCTTTTGCCATGCATTCAATTGCCAGCGGCAGCATGGCTTGCCACTGGTCGTTACTGGTATCCTGAAATTCGTCTACCAGCAGGTGGGTGAGCTGTGTACCCATGCGGCAGAATGCTTCCGATGCACCGGCTTCGCCCGACAGCACTGTGCGGGCGTATGACGGCCAGAGGGCGTTGGGTACCATGCCGTCCTGTTTCAGTACGGTGTGGGCTTCTTCTGTTAACAGGTTTACCAGCCGGATAAACGGCGCTTGTTGCAATGCCTTACGCAGTAGTTGGCCCTCTGTGTGCAGCCATGCGTAATCGTCCGTCAGCTGTGAATGGGCAGAGTATAGCCCGTCCGAAGCAGCGCCTTTGGATTTTTTATTCAGGCACTCATTGAGATCCTGTTTGGTTCCCATCGCTGATATGGGCGGTGATTCCAGCTGTCCAAGTTCTGTGACCTTAGACAGAAACTTTGTGTAATGTGCGCTGGCTGAAAGATTTTCCGAACTGATGCCCTGCAGGATGAACCGCGCTGAATCCTGTAGAGAAAGCATTCTGTTTATTATGCGCTTTTTCAGTTCTTCGGAATCTACCGCAGGCATTTCTTCTTCCGGATGGCGCATTCTGTAGCGCATCAGGCTAAGCAGATTGTCACGCAACCTGTCGCCCGCCATAAAGCCTTTTGTATTGCCGTGATAAAGTAAAGATTCTGACGCGTCTTCCAACAGTTCCTGAAGCTCGCCGGAGTCGGTGCGCGCTTTGTCCAGCAATTTGTCATACAAAGGATCAAAAATATCCTTCTCGTCAAATACCGGTTCAAAATCAGGCGGCAGGCCAAGCTCCAGAGCGCACAGGCGTACAAGCATATGCAGGAGGCTATCAATGGTGCGCACATTAAGCGATGAATAACGCTTTAACAGCGTGTTCACCCAGCGGCGTGCTGTTTTAGGTTGCCACTGCGCCGCAGGACCACTGGCCCCCATGCCAAGAGCCCGCTCTTTCAAGGTACGGATAATCCGCTCCTTCATTTCTGCGGCAGCTTTGTTGGTAAAGGTGACGGCGAGAATTTCCGGCCAGCAATATTCTGAGGATGTAGCGTTAAGGCCACAGGCAAAAGGCGAGTCTTCGGACGCGGCCTGCAGCCTGTCCAAAAACTCGCCGGTAAGGCGATACGTCTTGCCGGAACCGGCAGACGCTTTGATTTGACGTAGCATACTAATCTCTGGGGCAGCTTCGTGCTTCCGGCGGCACCATGCCTGCAAGATGGCCTTGTCCTGTAGATTCCAGAACAGCGCGCCAGAAGTCAGATAAGATGTTAAGTTTTCGTCTTTTGCTGGTCACAAGATCCAGCGGCAGGTGAATATATCTGTCCATCAGCTTTGCGACAACCATGCCGGTTTTGCCTGCCATACCGGCATGAACTGCATGTTGTCCAAGGAATCCGCAGTATACGCGGTCATTTGCATTGGCCGGAACGGAGCGGATAATGTAGCTCGGGTCAATGTATTTCAGCGTATGCGGAATGTTCAGCTTGTCAAAATGCTGTTTAATCTCAGAACGAAGCACGGTGGCTATATCACCCAGAATAGGGTTGCCGCTGGCATCGGTTGCATGGCTGCTTGAAAGCAGGTGTTGTCCGGCTCCTTCAGCCACAACAATTACCGCGTGGCTTCTATCCCGAAGACGGCGGGCAAGGGCTTTCAGCAGGCCATCCTCGCCGTGCAGGGCAAATTGTGTTTCAGGTACCAGCACAAAGTTTACCTCTTTTAAAGAAAGTGTGGCCTGCGCAGCGATAAACCCGGATTCCCGCCCCATCAGTTTTACAAGGCCTATACCATTCATGGCGCCGACAGCTTCGGTATGAGCGCACTGAATGGCCTCTGTCGCTTTGTCTACCGCCGTCTCAAAGCCGAAAGACTGACTGATGAAGTTGATGTCGTTATCAATTGTTTTAGGGATGCCGATGACGCTGATTTTAAGCTTACGCTGTTTAACTTCATTGCTGATGGATTTGACGGCCTTCATGGTTCCGTCTCCGCCGATCATAAACAGAATGCTGATGTTCATGCGTTCAAGGGCGTCAACGACCTCTTCAGGCGACTGCGGTCCGCGCGATGAACCAAGTATTGTACCGCCGAACTGGTGAATATCGCCCACCAGCTCAGGCGTCAGCTCTACGACGTCGTGGCCGTATTTAGGAATAAAGCCTTCAAGCCCGTATTTAATACCCAGTACAGCCGGAACACGGTAGTTATGGTAGGCTTCCATGACAATGGCCCTGATGACATCATTGATGCCGGGGCAGAGGCCGCCGCAGGTCACAATGGCACATTTGGTTTTCGAGGTGTCGAAGTACACGTGCTTTCTCGGACCCGCAGGTTCGAAAGTAAGCGGAACAACCTCGTCACCAAGTTCTTCCACCTGATCATGATCAAGAAAAAGCTTCAATCCCTGTTCTTCATTGGCAAAACGACAATAAGAAAGGGGGGATGGAATTTTTGCCGGTCCCAGAGTCGGGATTGTCGTATCCAACTTTATGGAACCGCTTTCAAAACGGGTGGGAGCCATGTGTCCTCCTGAGAACAGGTTAGGTTCTTAACAACTGTAAGAGTATCACAGGGTTGTCTGGTTTGCTATAGAGTATACGCTGAGGATAACGGGTTTCATACGTTAATTCTTGTATTTTCCTGATAACAGATTGTGAAAATATACAAATAAAAAGGGCCGGAAAAAACCGGCCCTTTGGATATGCTGAGTAAGTGGCGGCTATTCCCACGGTGTAGCGGGGTATTGTGTGCCAAGTTGGGTGTCTACCATGGCAAGAGCAGTTTCTTTTACTACTACTGCATTGTGGCGGCTTTTGGCGCAGTCACCCACAACTGGAAGAACGTTTATGCAGAACCGCATAGAATGGGCGGTAAGATCAAGTATAGTGTTCGCAAACGAATTAAGAATACAGTAGTTTTTCCACACGTACATCATTTCACTACGCACACGATGGCGTACAACTGCACAACCGTAGAGGTCGAAGTCCTGAACTTCAGGCTTCATGGCAAAACCGTCCAGCAGGCGCACACGGGCCTGAGGAACGAAAGCCACCTTCCATGAAGGGTTAAGGGCGCGGGAAACACGGCGGCAAAGATCGGTATCGGCAAAGCCGCCGAAGAACCGTTCATCCAGCGGGCCGAGATTGCGGAAAATTTCTGCACGCACGCAAGCAAAAGTAAAAGGTACGTAGCCGACCTTGGCAGGCTGCTCGAGGCGTTTACTGCCATAGGCTGCGTGGTTCAGGCAGCTGGAAGGAGCCATATCGGCAAGGCCGAAGGCTTCGGTAAGTTTGGTGATAAAACCGGGCAGGCGACGTGCGCCGCGGACGGTAAGGTCTTTTTTATCGATAACTTTGCCGCCTGCAATAGCGCAGTCGGTGTTGGTTTCCATGTGGTCGAGAATCCGGCGTAGAGAGCCGCTGAGCACTTCTGTACGGGGATCAACGAAGAATACCAGATCGCCGGTAGCGCGTTTGATGGCTTTGTTTGCAGCGGCGGCAAAGCCGCGGTCGGCAGTGTTTTCAATCAGCGTAATGCTGCCATGGCTGCTTTTTGCAGTGCGGGCGGTGCCGTCGGAAGAAGCGTTGTCTACGACAAAGACTTCACCCTCGATACCAAGGGTGGAAACCTCTGCTATGGCCTCGAAAACAGAGTCGAGGCAGCCTTCGATGTACTTATTGACGTTACGTGTGACAATAACGAAAGATAATTTCATGTCGAATCCTTTGGGCTAGCCCTTGGCAAGGCCGACTTCGGCTGCAATGGGGCTGATTGCGTCAATGGCGATTTGCAGAAAATCGCCTAGCTCCAGGCCAATCTGCTCGCATTCGCGGATGTTGTCTCTGTTGACACTGGCCGCAAACGCTTTGTCCTTCATTTTTTTCTTCAGGCTTTTCGGTGTCATTCCCTCCATCCCCTGAGGGCGCACCAAAGCGTTTGTTGCAACAAGTCCGGTAACCGTTTCGCTGCAGCGAAGCGCCCAATCCATACGGGTTTGGGGCGTGTGGCCGGTGTACTCAGAATTATGAGCACGAATGGCGGCAAGAGCAGGCTCCGGCAGCTTGTCTGCGAGCAGATCCATAGCCAGCAGGCCATGGCGTTCGGGGGTCTCTTTGGTTAAAGGAAAGTCAATGTCATGCAGTAGTCCTGCCAATGCCCAAAGCTCTTCATCTTCGTTCAACCGTTTTGCCATCATGCGCATAACTGCCTCGGATTGCAAGGCGTGGTGAATCAGATGGTCATCGGGGTTGGTGCTTTTAAGCAGGGCAAGGGCTTCGTCTCGGGAAAGCATGAACAATCTCCTTTCGAGGTGCAGTTTGTCTGTATGAGTGCCAGACTTAATCCCTTTCGGGAGATAGTTAAATAATGCACAATCGTGCGGCTGACAACCATAGAATGGCTTTATTGACAGGTTGCCCATAAAAGCGGAAAAGAAGAGGTTATTTCGTTTGATATGCTAGATGGCGCAAAAGCGCTTGATATATGTACACCGCAAGCTATCGGGAGACCGGCGGCAAAGGGTATTTTTTGATGAACAAGATAGTCGGCGTTAAGTTCCGTGATTACGGACAGATATACTATTTTGACGATGCAGGGCTGGAGCTGGAACCGGGGAATCGGATTCTTGTTTCCACAGAGCAGGGTGAAGGGCTCGGGGAAGTTGTCACCTTGCGCGATAGCCTGCCTGCAGATGCGGAGACAGATGAGCTTAAGCCCGTCAGTCGTATTGCGCAGGAAGAAGACCTGCAGGCTGCAGAGGAAAACTCTGCTCTGGAGCTTGAAGCAAGAACATATTGCAACGAGTGTGTCAAAAACCTTGGCCTTGATATGAAGCTTGTCGACGTCGAGGTTTTCTTTGACCGCAGTAAGATTGTTTTCTACTTCACCGCACCTACCCGCATAGATTTCCGTGAACTGGTAAAGGACCTTGTGAAAAATTATCGTACCCGTATCGAGTTGCGGCAGATCGGAGTACGACACGAAACGCAGATGATCGGCGCCGTGGGTAACTGCGGTATGGTTTGCTGTTGTCGTCGTTTTTTGCGCAAGTTTGCTCCTGTTACCATTAAGATGGCGAAAGAGCAGAATCTCTTTCTCAATCCGGCCAAGATTTCCGGAATCTGCGGCAGGCTGCTTTGCTGCCTGAGTTATGAACAGGAAAACTATGAAGACTTTCACAGACGTTGTCCGAAACTGGGTAAAAAATACCAGACTGATGACGGTGCCGTAAAAGTTCTGCGCGCAAACATGTTCCGCAGCAGCGTGACGTTATTGCGCGACGGCGGTGAAGAGATTGAAATTACTCTGGATGACTGGCGCGACAGCAATCCGCATCGTCCTGACGCCCCTCAGCAGCCGGTTCAACAGCCGAAGCCTGCACCGCAGGAAAAGAAAGAAGCCGAACCGTCTGAGCAGCCTGCGGAAGTTTCGCAGGATGCCGCGACAGCAGGCTCTTCTCAGAATCAAGCTGACAGCACGAGCCAGCAAGGTGACGCGGAAGAAAAAAGTTCTTCTGAAAAGCAGCCGGAAGTTGCAAAAGCAACACCCGATGCCGGAGCGAAGACAGATAAACAGGCAGAGCGCCGTAGAAGCCAGGTGAAGAGTGCTGACGGCACTTCGCGTCGTACAACCAGAGGTAAGCGCAAGCGTAAACGCCGCCCCCGCGGTGATGAGTTCGATCAGAATGATTAATCAGGTTTGGTTGCTGCAAGCCGTTACGCAATGATCAGGAGTAGACGTTGCAACCCTTTTATATCACAACCCCGATTTACTACGTAAATGCAAAGCCTCATCTGGGGCATGCCTATACAACTATTATTGCTGATGCTCTTCGCCGCTTTCATATGCTGCTGGGCAAGAAAACGTATTTTCTTACCGGCACTGATGAACATGGCGATAAAATAGTACAGGCTGCTGAAAAAAATGGCTGCTCACCGCAAGAGTATGTGGATAACATCAGTTCGACTTTCCGCGACCTGTGGCCTTCCATGGGGATTCAGTACGACCATTTTGTCCGGACGACTGATGAATCGCACAAAAAGTGCGTGCAGGCCATGCTGCAGAAAGTATACGACAGCGGCGATATTTACTTTGGTGAATATGGCGGCCACTACTGTTATGGTTGTGAACGTTTCTATACGGAAAAAGAGCTTGAGAACGGCCTTTGCCCGCAACATCAGGTAAAGCCCGAGTACATTGCGGAGAAAAACTACTTTTTCCGCATGTCAAAGTATCAGGATTGGCTGAAGCAGTATATTCTGGATAACCCCGACTTTATCCGCCCCGAACGTTATCGTAATGAAGTCCTTTCGCTTCTGGATAGCGGTGCTCTGGAGGATTTGTGTATCTCCAGACCCAAATCTCGCCTGTCATGGGGGGTGGAACTGCCGTTTGATACTGACTACGTCTGCTATGTCTGGTTTGATGCGCTGCTGAACTATGTTTCTGCTCTGGACTGGCCTGACGGGGAGAAGTTCTCAACCTTCTGGCCCGGTGTGCAGCATCTGGTGGCAAAGGATATTCTGAAGCCCCACGCAGTGTTCTGGCCGACAATGCTTAAAGCTGCCGGCCTTGAACCTTATAATAATCTGAACGTGCATGGATACTGGTTGGTTCGCGATACCAAAATGTCCAAGTCACTGGGCAACGTAGTCGAGCCGCTGGAAGTTGCAAAAAGCTACGGCCTGAGTGCGTTCCGCTATTTTCTGCTGCGCGAAATGCATTTTGGTAGTGATGCAAGTTTTTCAGAAGAATCTTTGGTCGCACGCCTGAATGCAGACCTTGCCAACGACCTTGGCAACCTGTTCAGCCGTGTGCTTTCCATGACCGGCAAGTACTTTGACGGCGTGGTACCTGCTCCCGCAGAATACACCGAAGCGGATGAGGAAATACAGACCCTTGCTGCGGAGGCGTGCCGCAATTATGTTCGCCTTTTTGAGCGCGTCCGTTTTTCCAATGCGCTGGAGTCCTTGTGGGAGCTTGTCCGTGCTTTGAACAAGTACGTAGACAGCTCTGCACCGTGGGCTTTGCATAAAGCCGGCGATACTGAGCGACTGGGAACTGTGTTGTATGTTCTTCTTGAGTGCATGCGCAAAGTTGCCGTCAATCTGTGGCCGGTAATGCCCGAAGCTGCTGAAGCCATGCTTGCGCAGTTGCAATTGCCTTTTGACGTGGCTTGCGTGCGCTTGCAGGATGAAGCAGAAGCTTGGGGGCATTTGCCCTCCGGCGGCACCGTTCAGGTTTCTTCCAGCCTTTTCCCGCGTGTGGATTGGGATAAGGAAAAGCAACGTATTGAGGCTGAAGCTGCGGCAACTGCTTCGAAAAGTGCAGAGAAGCCTGTGCAAGAGAAGAATGCTGATAGCGAACCTGAGGGTTATGCCGAGTTTGAAGACTTCCAGAAAGTCGAATTGCGTGTAGGTACTGTTTTGTGTGTGGAAAACCACCCCAAAGCAGATAAGCTTTACCGCGTGGAAGTTGATCTGGGCGAACAAAAGCCCCGCCAGATTATCGCGGGCTTGAAAGAATTCTTTGCACCGGAAGATTTGCAGGGCAAGCAGGTGGTTATTGTGGCCAACCTGAAGCCGCGCAAGCTGCGGGGGCTGGAATCTCAGGGTATGATTCTGGCTTTGCGTACCGAAGACGGCATGGAACTTTTGACCTCCAGTAATGCTGTGCCTAACGGGACAAAGGCTTCATAACAATCCCAGACTGTTGCTGGTAAAAAGACGCGCCGCGGACCATCATAGCCCGCGGCGCGTTTATTATTTTTGACTTGTGAATCCGTTTATTCTGCAGGTGCGTTTTCTGGTTCATCCAGCGTTTTTTCGACACGGTACCGGCGATAAAGCATCCAGCCTAAAGCGGACGATATTACAAACAGTAAGGCACTGATGGTTGTGCGCCAAAGGGGATCAACACGAACGCCGCTGCCAAGCAGGGCGAAAATCAGCGTCTGGGGGATATATCCCAGGCATGACCCGCCGATAAAAGAAGACGCCGGAATATTGCTTACTCCGGCTGCAAGGTTGGTAAGCAGGTTGTTGCCCACAGGCAAACAGCGAATAACCAGCGTCATACTGAACGGGTTATGGGAGATGAAATTGTTCAGCCGCTCAATGCGCTTGCCGTGGCGGCGGAGTACATACCCTCGCCCCATAAGTCGTGCCCAGCCAAAAACAAATGCACAGCCCAAAGTCGTTCCTATCGTACCCCAGACAGTACCCATGGCAGCACCAAATGCATAGCCAGCCAAAAAGCTGACAAATTGTCTGGGCATGCCCACAGCTGTCAGCCCGCCTGCGACGAGCAAAAACAATGTGTAGCCCCAGACGCCCTGATCTCGGATATTATCATCCACCCATGCGCGGTCAAACATAGTGTCGAGACCAGCTGCATGTATAACGTAGATAATGCCAGCCAGTGCAGCAAAGATGGTAAATGTTTTGGCTATTGCTTTAGTTTTTTTGTTCATTACGCTTATGGTGCTGGGCCAGCTTGATATAAGATGCCAAGGCGGCTGCCTGACCCCAGAAAAGTAGTTGATCTTGCTCATAGGCTGCAAATGCACAACATGCAAATGCCCCTGCTATAGCCAGTCCGAATTTGAGCTTGGGCCAATATGCAACCTTGGACGGGCTGCTATAAAAGGAAAGACGCGCAAGAAACCATAAATAGGGTACTTGCGCTGTCAGACCGGTCCAAAAAAAAGCCCAATGCCAAAGTGGAGTAGCATCCATGCTGCAGACTTAGTTCTTCTCTTTGATTCCGTAACAGATGTATCTTTTTTTCATCCAGCGAATTGCTAAGAGATCAAAGAACGTAGTACGGGCTCTGTCCCATATGCCGTATTTGGATGTGCCATGCAGTCTGGGGCGGTGGTTTACTTTGACTTCAGAAACTGTTGCCCCCTGACACTTCATAAGCGTAGGCAGAAAGCGGTGCATGCCTGTAAACATAGGAATTTGTTTAGCCATGCTGCTACGCATGACTTTAAGGGAGCATCCGGTATCGCGTACAGTTTCCTGGCTAAGCCAGTTTCTGATGCTGTTACCTACTTTGGAGGCAATGCGTTTTGCAAATGTGTCTTTACGCTTTGCACGCCAGCCGATCACCATATCAAAGCCGCGTTCAAATTCGCGCAGCATATTGGGTATGTCGCCGGGGTCATTCTGCAGGTCGGCGTCCATAGTAATGATGACTTCGCCGTTAGCGGCATCAAAACCAGCACTGAATGCCGCAGACTGACCGGAGTTCTTATCAAGCGCAACGAAGCGGACATGGCTGCTTTTTTGAGCCAGCTCTTTGATCACTTCAAGGCTGCGATCCTTGCTTCCGTCGTCAACAAAGATTACTTCCCATTCTTTGCCGGCCGCAACAGCCGCACGATGGATTTCATCGTAAAGAACGGGCAGGTTATCCTCTTCATTAAAAACAGGAACGACAATTGAGAAAAAAGTAATGTCTGACATAGCTCGGCATTAATATGCAATTCGCGGTGGGATGTAAATAACTTGTTGACAGTTTAGAAAACGAAGGCTAAAAACTCCCTTCTAGTTTGGGAAAAGCCAAACTGAACATGTCGCGGGGTGGAGCAGCACGGTAGCTCGTCGGGCTCATAACCCGAAGGCCGCAGGTTCAAATCCTGTCCCCGCTACCAGAACTCAAAGGTACGGTAACTGACCTTGCATCAGGTCTGTTGTCGTACCTTTTTTGTTGTCTGAAAAGCAATTGTTTCTATCGCTATCAGCACCGGATGGTGGCTTTCTTATATTTGCCCGTCAGGTATTGGCCGTTTTGGCTGATGTCTGGCGGGCTTTTTTGCGTCCCAACATCAGAGAATAGCCCTTTGGCCCCAAGAGGCGATGGGCTCTCAATATTGGTAATCACGAATGCATTCACGATCACCTTCAACGACAGAGGAACAAAAGAGAAAAATAGATAGCTGAAAAAGAGAAAGCCGGATGTTGGCGCATCCGGCAATCCTTCTCTTCGCGAGGATGAGTGATTCTTGAATCAGTTTCACTCTACCTCTGCAGAGATGCCGTGTCAAGCGGTACAGGGATGTTTTGTCTCTTTTTTAGGCTCTCAAGGAGTCGTAAAAGATGAACTTAAACAATGTGTTAACCATTGAAAGCTGGATAGTTGACATGACTCAGGTAACGTTCACAGCAAGAGCTGTATATAGCCAACTTGTCGGGCTGGCCAAAAAGCAAGGTTTTGCATGGCCAAGTCAGCAATTTTTAGCAAACAGGCTCGGTGTATCTCTTCGTACAGTTAGTTCCTGCATTGGTGAGTTGGTCAAAGCAGGCTTGTTAGATGTGGCAAAGCCGGTGTTTCTGCCTGACGAAAAAGGAAAGCCGGGGACCCCGCGGACTGCAGTCACAGATTCCTGTCCGGACTGCGGTAAGACAATGCGACGCTTGGAGTCAAAGAAGAAAAAAGGAGCGCTTTTCTGGGCTTGTGAAAGTGGCCAATGCCCCTTGTGAAAGGACAATCACGGTAAGGTCGGCGAGGCCTTTCTAAAACAGTAGGAGGCGTACAATGAATTGTCAGTATATGAAAATGATTGTGGTGGCCTCGCTGGACATTATGCTCTGGGTTCCTGCTGCACAGGCCGACGACCTGCTCACCGGAGACACACGGTTCGCTTGTGAGGCTATTCTTTGCCTATCTTCAGGAGAGCGCCCCGGCGAGTGCGGCCCAGCTCTTAACCGGTATTTCGGGATTAATGAAAAATTTTGGAAAGATACTGTCAGTGCCCGGAGAAACTTCCTGAGTTTGTGCCCTGCAGCCAGTGATCTGGGAATGCCCGGCCTTGTGGACACCATCGCCAGCGCTGCAGGTAAGTGCACTGCGGAAGTATTGAACCGCGTGAATAAACGACAGCTGACACTGTTTATAGAAGAAGACAAGGGGCTTCGTCGCTACAAAGATGACGGTAAATGGCGTTGGACAAGAGAACCGTTACGCTACACCAAGCGTGTCACCGTTATCACTGATGATACGCCGAACTATTGCCGAACCTATCAAGGTCACGGCTGGACATGGCAGGTCGGTGCAACTTACCGGGGTACACCGCCGCCCACTGGCTCAAAATTCTCCATTGATGAGGACAAGCATAAGTTTGGCTATGGAATCACCATCAAAGGAAAATCTGACCAAGTAGCGGCACAAATACGCCGTATTGAGGATTCAGGCCGATGGTTGGACTAGGAGTGTCTACCTTCTCCAGCCCCATGCCAGATGCACTTGATACGGGGCATACACTTTAAACGGATGATTTGTTGAAAGTATAGCGTGCTAGAAAAACTTAAACCCCGTTGACTGGTTCAGAAGCTGTTGATAAAAGATTTCACTCTCCCTTGTTAGTAGCTAACTATCCCCCCCTGAATCAAAGGTAGAGTGTCTCCGACCCCGTATCACCGAACCTGATACGGGGTCGCTCATTTTAGAGAATGGCGGGGAATTCGGGGCACCGCAGAAAACGGAATCTAAAGTACGTCAACATTGTTGAATTGCCTGTAATAAAATTAGTTTGTTCATTTTTATTTTTCCATAACTTTATTTGTTGACAACTCATTCTCAAAATCTAATAAGCAAACTTACATTGGGGATGAGATGGTGGGGGTGAGACATTAACATTCATTGAAGGTGCATATGGTTCGGGTGCTTCTTCAGGCTATGGTAATGACATTGTCATTGGGGGTGTTGGGTATCTTGTCAGGAGCAGACGTTGCCAGCGCGGTGACTCCTGATGAAGCAATCAGACAGCAACAGATTCTTCAGCAACGCGAAGAGCAGCGAAGACTGGAGCTGGAACGCAGACACAAAGAGAGTCTGCAAAAACCTCCTTCGGGTCAAGGTTTAGATCTACTGCAGAAAGAAGCAGTGCCCGATGAAGGGCAATGCTTCGAGGTGCGACAAGTCCTTCTTGAGGGGGCAACCCTTCTTTCTGATGACGAAAAAATAGATGTCATCACGCCCTACCTGCATCGTTGTCTGTATATTCAGGATATCAACAATCTTGTCCGGGATATTACCAATAAATATATTGAGAAGGGCTATATAACTACCCGTATAGCCGTGCCGCAGCAGAGCCTTGCCAGCGGGGTTCTGACTTTGCTTGTGATTGAAGGCAAAGTTGAAAGCATCAAATTCGACAAGGCGGAAAAATACGCCAAGCGTAAGCTGAAGATGGCTGGAAGGTAGTTATCTGAACATTCGTGATATCGAGCAGGGCTTAGACCAGCTCAACCGCCTTCCTTCCAACAACGCCAAAGCTGATTTTGTTCCCGGCAGCGAGACCGGCTCCACGCATGTTGTAATCAACAACCAACGCGAAAAGTCCTGGCGTGGTACCATCGGACTGGATAACTCCGGACAGGAATCCACAGGCGAATTACAATACTCGCTTGCTCTGGATAAAGACAATCCGCTCGGCATCAATGACCTGCTTTCGATCAGCTATAATGCTGACTATGAATCAATGGTCGCCGGAGAGCATCAGGATAGTCAAAGTATCTTCGGCTTCTACTCATTCGGTTACGGCTACTGGACATTTACTGGCAGTATCAGCCGCTTTGATTACCGGACAAAGGTACAAGGAGCCTCAATTGACTTCACCAGTTCCGGCAATACCGTCACCACCGGCTTTTCTGCCGACTATACATTCCATCGTGATGCAGACAGCACCAGCTCGCTGGGTACCGGGCTTACCGTGCGCGATACGTCAAACTATCTGGCAGGCGTTAAGCTTAAAGCCTGCAGCCAGATACTTTCTGTTGCGCATGTTTCTGCCACACACAACAGGCGCATGTTTGGCGGTGCTCTTACGCTGAACGGCAAATACAGCCGCGGTGTCCCGATCTGGGGCGCTGATCCCGACCCTGACAATCTGAATATTTCCGATCCGAAGGCGGAGTTCGACAAAGTCACCATGATGGTTGACTACTACCGTCCTTTTCAACTGTTTGGCACCAACCTCAGCTGGAGCAGTCGCCTATGGGGCCAATGGTCACCTGACTCTTTATATAGTGCGGAGCAGGCAAGCATAGGTAGCCGTTATTCTGTTCGCGGATTTCACGAAGACAGCCTGAGCGGAGACATTGGCGGCTACATCCGCAATGAGCTCGCATGGATGCTGCCTGTAGGGGCGCAAGAGAGCTTGCCGAACAAGCTGTTGGGCAACGTGCAACTTTATGCCGGATATGATGCCGGATTCATCAAAGAAGATCAGTTCGACCCGTATGAACGGGGCACAGTACAAGGCGCCGCATTGGGGATGCGGACATTCGGCGGCACAGTCATGCTCGACATCATGGCAGCCAAGCCGCTTGATTCTCCCGACTACGTTCAACGTGACGACTGGGACTTTTACGCGTCACTCAAAGTGACGTTTTAGATGAGGTGCACCATGTATACAGTATTCAGACAGCTTCTTTGTGCGGTTCTTATCGGGCTTATGATCTGCCCGCCAGCCATGGCCGGTGGCATCCGCGTGGACACAGGAGCCCCCGCTGCTAATCAGGCCACCATAGGTGCCGCCAAGAATGGCGTTCCCGTTGTAAACATCGCCGCTCCGAACAGCGGTGGCGTATCGCATAATAAATTTCAGGATTTTAACGTATCGCAACAGGGTGCTATTATTAATAACAGTCTCGCTCCCGGCGTTACGCAACTAGGTGGAGTGCAGGCAAACAACCCGAATCTGAAAGGCCGCAGCGCGGCAGTCATCCTGAACGAAGTTACCAGTAACAATCGTTCCGTGCTGCAAGGCTACACGGAAGTCTTCGGCGGTGGGCACTACATACTGGCCAACCCCAATGGCATAACCATCGACGGCGGGGGATTTATAGGTACTCCCAAGGCCACAGTGACCACCGGCCTGCCCCGCGTAAGTGGAAGTAACGTATTGCTGGATGTTACACAGGGCGACGTTCAGGTTCAAGGCGCAGGCATTAACGCCAAAAATCTTGACGCCTTTGAAATCGTCAGCCGTACTGCACAGATCAATGCCGACATTCACGCCAACCGCCTTGATATCATAGCCGGTAAAAGTTCTTACAATCCGCGCACAGGTGAAGTGGCGGAAATGGCTCCTGACGGCTCAGCCCAGCCTGCCGTTATTCTTGATTCCACAGCCCTCGGGGGCATGTATGCTGGCCGCATTAACCTTGTCGGAACGGAGAAAGGTGTCGGTGTCAATCTGGAAGGTATAGTCCAGTCCACAGATCAACTGCGCATCACAGCTGAAGGTAACATTGAAATTAAAGGACAGGCTGCTTCCGGCAACACTCTTGCGATCAGTTCAAAGCAGGACTCTGTACACGTTACCGGTACTGTGACAGCCGCAGATACCGCCTCTGTTACCGCCAAAGACACAGTACGTATTGCCAAAGACACTGCCGCTGATGCCGCGCTGTTGAAAGCAGATAAAATCGTCGTCAGTGGCGGAACGTTGCAGAACGATCATCTTGTGGCAGCAGATTCTCATGTCAAAGTGGCAACGGGACAAGTTAAAAACACCGGCACCGTATACTCAGGCGGAACTGCTCAGTTTAACATAATAGATACGCTTCACAACGAACGCGGAACCATTTTGTCCAAAGGCGATATTCTTATGGAAGGAGCCACAACGGACAGTAAAATGGCAACGCTGCAGAACGACTCTGCTCTGATTGAATCGCTTGAGGGCGGCATTACCATTCGGGCAGAGGAACTGAACAACGTAAATACAGAATTCTCGTTGGTTCAGGGCGATACCGTCATTTCGCGCACCGATGGCGGCTACTGGTCGGGTGGAGAGCATGAGGGCAGATGGGGCCATTATTTCGAAATGGAGGTTGGCCGGGCACCGATAGGCGGAGCGCGCGGTAGTTCTATTATTATGCCGCCCGGCATCCTTTCTGTGGTGGGTCTGGATGCTTCACGAAACGTTTTTTCAAAGGCGGAGTTGCAAGCCGCAATCGCCGCGGTTGAAATTAAACTGGCCGAGGATCCGGACTACCTGACCGCCAGTCAGCAGTCGCTCTTTGCTTCTGCCAAAGTATACGCAAGAAACAGTGCGCCATATTTTGTCAAATCTGTCGGCCGTACAGACGGCGCTCTTTATGCCGCGACGAAAACCAGAGATACCGTAACAGGACAAAATGCCGGTTCTCACATAGCAGCCTACGGCGATGTGACTTTGAACGGCGGTAATGTGCTAAACTATGTCAGTGCCGTTACCAGTGCAGCGGGCAATATTACAGTAACAGCAGATACCTTTGAAAACTACGGGCAGGAAGTATACGAACGCGACACCATACAGTGGGGGCGCACAATATTCCACAGCCACCAAAGCCCGCATATCGTTCCGACTGGCCGTGGTACAGAGGTGGTGCTCACTGCAATTGATCACGTTTACGGTACGCTTGATGCCGGTCAGAACGTCAGCATCAATGTTACGCATTCTTCAAACGGTATTGTCGAACGCGGTGGCATCCTAAAACCGCAGGATGAGGCCGTACAACAAAACAAAGTAGACAGTGTTGCCAGCATAACCGGCTCGCTGCCTTCCAACGGTCTGTTTGAAACCAATCTCAATCCTGCACATCCGTACCTTGTCGAAACAAATCCTGCACTGACCGATCTGTCTGCTTTTGTCGGTTCCGAGTTTTTACTGAACGAAATCGGCGAGGATGCCACATCGCTCACACGCAAGCGCCTTGGTGATGCTTATTACGAACATCGGATAATTCGTGAACAGATTCTGTCTCTTACCGGTCGCCGCTTTGTGTCTTCTTCCATGACAGCTGACGCAGCACAGGTGCAACAGCTTATGGAAAATGCGCTTGCCGTGCGCGAAGGGCTGGAGTTGACGATTGGCGTAGCCCTGACAGAGCAACAAGTTGCAGCTCTGGACAGTGACATTGTCTGGATGGTTGAACGTGAAGTACAAGGCCAGAAGGTTCTGGTGCCTGTGGTTTACCTCGGCAAAAACAGCCTCAACCGTATTGCGCAGGGCGACGCTGTTATTGCCGGTAACGACGTGGAAATCAACGCCTCCGGTCTGGCTGTGAACTCCGGCGCCATCATCGCCGATGCCGACCTTACAATCACCGCAGACAATATCTTTAACTCCCAAGGGCAGATACAGGGGCAAAATGTCCAGCTGGCAGCCACGAACATCAACAACATGGGCGGCAGCATCAGCGGCGGCGATGTTTCGTTGAAGGCTGAAAATGACATTCTCTCCACTTCCGATACGGTCACGTTTGAATCAGAAAGTTCCAAGGCAACCAACCTGTCCGCCAAAGGGAGCATTACAGCTCAAAACAATCTGACGCTGGAAGCCGGCAATAATGTTGCACTATATGGCTCGGAAGCATCAGCCGGCGGTGATGTAACCATTTCTGCCGGTAACGTGGTTGCCCTTTCCACAGTCGAAACCGGCACCGACTCGCAAACTTCAGGGCGGGGCTACAACACCAGGAGTACAGAAAACTTTAACGTCGGCTCTTCCGTTTCGTCCGGCGGTAAGATTTCCGTCACTTCCGGTGCTGACACCATCATTCACAGCAGCACTGTAGATGCCAAATCTACTATAGATATCAAAGCTGGCGGTAATGTCGCCATCACGGCCGCTACGGATACTTCTACCATGTATTCGCATAACTCCGGCGGCGGGGGTGGTTTTTCCGGCGGTAAGAAGTCCACAACCATCGATCTGAAGCAACAGGACAATGTGGCTTCACGCATACGCTCCGGCGAATCCATTACCGTTGAGGCCGGCACAGCAGGCACCGGCGATATAGCTCTGCACGGCAGCAACCTGAAGGTTGCACAGAATGTCACCTTAAAAGCAGCAGGCGACATCAATGTTACACCTAACCAGGTGCAGAACTACAGCAAAGTCGAAGAGCAGAAATCAGGATTCATGGGCACCAGCTCCATGAAGCTGAAAGAAAGCGACGAGCACACCAACACACGCCCCACCATTGACGCGGGCGGCAAAGTTGTCCTTATCGCTAAAGATGACGTTGTCTTGCAGTCCGCCCAAATAACCTCCGGCGACACCACCGAAATCATCGCACAGGAAGGGCAGGTAGCCCTGCTGGTCAGCAAGGACAGCAAGTACGAGCGCGAAGTGGAAACCGATATGGGCTTCTTCTCGTGGTCGTCAGTAGACGAAGGCCGTCGCGACGAAACCATTCAGCATACTGAAATCCACGCGGGCAAAGGCCTTGCCATCACCACAGCCGAAGGCATTGTGGTGCAATATAAAGAAACCGGCAATGTTCAGCAGAACATCGCACAACTGGCACAAGCCCCCGGCCTTGCATGGATGGGCGAACTGGCAAACCGCGATGACGTCAACTGGCAGGCAGTGCAGGAAGTGCACAGCCAGTGGCGCGAAGCCGACAGCGGCATTGGCGGGCCGGGGATGCAGCTGGTTTCGCTGGCAATGGCCGTTGCTCTTTCTCTTAGCCACCGAGGTAAACGACGTATTTTACGGGATGTAAACACAGAGAAAATTTTCTATACAGACGATCACTATAAAACATTTATAGAAATAGATCCTGCAAAGAGGTAACATCGTGAAGGACAGGCAACTTCTACTTTTTACAGATAGTTCTGTGCACTTCTGCAGCAAGCAAAGTGATATTAGGAATCGATATGCCGAATCAAAAGTTATGGAGACTTCTTTTGCTAACGTTAAATCAAAGTTAGACCTTATGATAGAAATTGAAAAAGTAATGCAATTCCCAGACTATTTTGGAAGAAATTGGGACGCGTTAGAGGAATGTATACAAGATATGAAGTGGCTTCCCGCTAAACACTATATCCTTATTATACATGACGCTGAAGACTGCTGGAAAAAGATTCCAGAAGTTGTTTATACGCTTATTGAGATATGGGTTGACTCCGCGTTGTACTGGAGAAAGCGAGAAACAGCATTTCATTTAGTTTTTACTGTTTAACATATCAAAAATATATTAAGAAGTGACTCCATTTCTCCGTCGTGCCTGCTAAGGAGTTGCAGATGTTGTTTTCTGAAATGCTAAGTCGTGTGACTGAATTTTTAGGGAAAAGATGTTACATTGACGTACCTCGCTTTGTGGACACTTATGAATCCGTGCAGTATTATGCAAAATAAGATTCTTAAGACAGTGAAAGAAGTGTCCGTTCACTTTTGTAATAAGGAAAAATATGACGAGATAAAATTTGATGATGATGTGGCAGTAATGCAAACATCTTTAGCAACTTTAAATTCTGAACTAGACTTTCTTTTAAATATAAAAGAAGCAATGTTTTTTCCTTTTTTTGGGGAAAACTGGGATGCATTATTCGATTGTATTCAAGATATGGGTTGGCTTCCGTCAAAGCATTATGTCCTTGCTATACATGACTCTGGGAGGTGCTGGAAAGAACAACCAGAGATACTTCATAAGTGTGCCATTTTTTGGCTCGACGCAACGCTATTTTGGAAAGAATGGAATACTTCGTTTCATTTGATTTATACGATTTAGATTTTTTACTGTTAGAAGTACCTTATGGAGCCCCCCCGATATTAGGGTAGCCGCAGCATTGGGGGATTTTTCTAATTTTAGCATGTTGTTTAGTCGCAATATCCTGAAGGCCGTGCAGGTTGCCCCCCTGAATGCAGCAGGCGAAGTCGGGCTTGATACTCACAGAGTTGGCTGGATGCAGGAGTTGATTTCAGCAAGCTGGCAGCGGGACTTGTGGCTGCAAGCATTGGAGGCGATATTGATGTAGCCGCGGATGCTGGAGGCAATGCCGCAAAGAACAACGCCGTGCAACTTCTTGCAGCGGAGATTCTCGTCTTTGGTGCTGCTGGAGCGGCTGGCCTGGCTGTTATGCAGGAAGCAATTGATCATGGGATTACCTCTGTTGGTGAGGTTCTGAGGCAGGTCAATCTGGCTGCTATGGGAGATTCTAGACAAATAGTAGCTTACATTGCTTTGCTTTACGAAGCCCTTCCTGATGAAGTAAAAGAAGGGATGAAGCTTCCAGGGTATACCATCCCTGATAGTGGCTCCACTACCTTGCCTGGACAAGAGCTAAAAGAGGACAAGGGATCGACCAAGCTCGTACACGATATTCCAGAGCCAATGGAGCCTCTTTCCGGGTACCCCGACCAGAGTGGGGAGCGCGGTAAAGAGGATTATATCACTACTGCGGATAATGCCTCAAATAGGATAGGCGGCACCAATATAAGAAATGTTGATGCACCTGTTGCCAACAGTACACATGAGCTACCTCCTTATAATCCAAACAGACCAATCAAAGATTTTGAGGCTGATGGAACAACTACATACGTTCGAGTTTATACGGAGGGCTCTACTAGCCAAGGCGGTCGTTGGATGATGAATGCTGATGATATTGCTGGACTTAGCCCAGAGCAAATAAAAGATAAATTTGATCTCCCATACGCCCCAACCCATGTGACGGATGTGAAACCTCCTCAAGGCACGACGATCAGGACTGGCACTGTGAATTCTGGCAACTTTGGAGGACATGGAGGCGGAACGCAGTTTGAACTACGGGGGCGTATTCCTGAGGATTCATTCTTCAACCCGAGACCGTTGCCATGAAATTTTTTTTCGAACCATTGGAGATAAAAGAGATCGACGGCCAATTTTTGGTGGTCTACAAATGGGGGAATTTGACTGAAAGTAGCTGCCCTAGAGTGTGGGAAAATGTTGAACTGTTTGACGCTCAAGGCAATAAGCTATGGACAGTGAATGGTATGGAAAAATGTAAGTTTTGGGACAATAAAATTGATACGTTTGTTGGCACCAGAGTTAAATTAGGTCGCCTACAGTTAACTTCTTTCAGCGGCAATTCATACGATATCAACCTCCATACAGGCCAAGTCACTCATGCCGAGTATCACAAATGACTTTGCAGCGTCATCTGTTTCGGTCATTTTTTATGCTTATTACAGTGGCGGGCACATGTTACGTGTTTCCGTTTTCTGAGGCGCCCCCCACATATACGCTGCCGCTCGGCTAACAGCCAGTTCGTGGCGCACTGCAGCGACATTTCTAGGAGGCCATTACGGAACATGGCGAAATCCTACGCTAAGGTATTTTAGGCCATCTGTACATAGAGCTGCTCCGGGTGGTTGGGTAAAAAAGAATTCCATAGCTCTTCTACGAGTTTTTGCAACAGAGCCGACAGGAGCGGGAAGCTCCTTTGCTTCATTGTTTGTAAAAGTTGAAGCGGGAGCAGCTGTGTGTGTGGGGCTCTGCTGTTGGTGGTACAGTTGGAGGGGCAGCTAGTGCAGTGGCACTTAAAGGAGCATTGCATACAGCGATTGCCGGAGCAACTGTCGGAACAACTGCCGGAGCAACAACGGGGGCAGCTAGTGCAGCGGTACTTAAAGGCGCATTGCATACAGCGATTTCTGCCGGCTTCAATTCGTTGGTGACACAGGCTACTGTACAGCTTGTTGCGAATAAAGGTGATGTTGGGGCTGCGATGCAGGGATTGGTATCTTCTGAAACCATTCGCTCTTTAGCCACCACCATGCTCACGGCTGGCCTGACCCAAGGGCTGCTCGACTTTGCCAACGTCGCTCAGGAACCAGGCATCCTGTCACAGGCAAAGAGCCTGGATGAGGCCACGAAGATTCTTCAAGCCGAAGTCCTTCGTACTGCTATTAGAACAAGCATAGGAGCGAGTGTTGACACCGCTGTTAACGGTGGAAAGCTGGAAGAAAAAGCTCTGGCAAATCTCAAAGTTGCCGCTGCAGCTTCTATAGGAGCCCAAGGAGCCAAAACAATTGGTATCGCCTTCCATGACGGAGATATTGACACCGCTACCAAGTATATAGCCCACGCGGCTCTTGGAGGAGTGCTGGGAGAGATCACTAGCGGTGATGCTACTTCCGGTGCCGTTGGTGCCGTAGTAGGAGAGTTTACAGGAACGGTGCTTGCCGCCGAAATAAAAGAAGCTCTCAAAAGTGGTGAAGTTGCCCCTGATACTGCACTTAGGTGGAAGGATGCAGGAGTTGATTTCAGCAAGCTGGCAGCGGGACTTGTGGCTGCAAGCATCGGAGGCGATATTGATGTAGCCGCGGATGCCGGAGGCAATGCCGCAAAGAACAACGCCGCGCAAGTGCTTGCAGCGGGGATTCTCGTCCTTGGCGCTGCTGGAGCGGCTGGCCTGGCTGCTATGCAGGAAGCAATTGATCATGGGATTACCTCTGTTGGTGAGGTTCTGAGGCAGGTCAATCTGGCTGCTATGGGCGATTCTAGACAAATAGTAGCTTACATTGCTTTGCTTTACGAAGCCCTTCCTGATGAAGTAAAAGAAGGGATGAAGCTTCCAGGGTACACCATCCCTGATAGTGGCCCCACGATCCTGTCGGGACAAGAGATAAAAGAGGACAAGGGATCGACCAAGCTCGTACACAATATTCCAGAGCCAATGGAGCCTCTTTCCGGGTACCCCGACCAGAGTGGGGAGCGCGGTAAAGAGGATTATATCATTACTGCGGATAATGCCTCAAAGGGGGGAGGGGATGTTGATCCAGCTCCCTCGGAACAAGTACTGTATCCAGATGAAACATTAAGTGTCGGTAAGGTTTGGACAAAAAACGCGCGGATCAAAGACGCGCAACTACCGACCTCAGGTCGGATCAGATATGTTCCACCGAAAAATTGGGATGGTTCTACACCGTTGCCGCGTGGGCCAAATAAAGGATACGTAGATAAATTTGGGAACGAGTGGACTCGCGGTCCATCTCGAACTCAGGGGCAAGCCTTTGAGTGGGATGTTCAACTATCAAAAACTGGGAAATCTCAAATCGGGTGGACTACACGTGATGGATCTCATGCAAACGTCTCACTTGATGGGAAAATAACTCACCAATGACCTTTGGCCAACTTATACATATACGCTTTTTTTGTGCGGCAGCGTCAAAAGCAGAAGCGTCTGCAGCGACGAATAATTTGATTGATGTTCTGAAAGGTTTTGGAACGGTTGGTTCTGGCACTCCAAAACAATATTGGAAAATACCGGAGTATTATGAGTGCTCACTAGAGGTGCGCGGATCAATGGTGTCGGAAAGCATGTTAGTTGCTGTAACGCAAAAGCTCGGCACAGGATGGGAGCGCGTTGGTGATAATTGTTATGTTTGGAGCCATTCAGAGAATACGAGCTTCGTTGATAATAACATTCGGTGGGCTGAATTAGAATTTTTAGACGGATGATTTAGCGGCTTCAATCTTTCCTGACCGGCCTCTTTGCCTTGCTCATGGCGGCGCTTCTGGCGCTCGCGCCGGCTCTGTTGCAAAAAATTGGAAGGATGGGTCTATCGGCATAAAGGGGGTCAGTTTGGCTATCGAAAATTATTGTACGTTAAGGCTGTTTTTCGGATCACCGCAGAAAGCGAAAACTCAGGCCGTTACGATCTCTCTCATTGGCTTAGCGTGCTTTATTTTCCGTTTTCTGCGGTGACCCCAAGCTAAAATTCCTTAGCGTAGGCCTCCGCCCTTTTCCGTGTACTGAGCTATGCGAAATAACTTGTGCGTGATAATAAACTCCTTGGTCAGAAAGTAGCCGTCCACCAGATTTGGCCCCACAGGGAGCAGGACGTTCAGGCGCGTTCAATCAAGCGAAACGAGATGCTGGTATTCCGACAAGTCAACAGCCATCTGAAGTGTTGCCAAATGTTGATCGCCAAGGAAATCTCCAGCCCGGTTATCAGTATGTATATGAAGTTCCTTCCTCAGGTGGAGGTACGCAGCGCATAGTGATTCGAGATGATGCTGGAGGACACATCTATATTGATGACCCCACACAAAACCGGGGGCCCCACTTCAATACTCCTGACGGTGGACATTATGACTACTGATCACGATTGGGTTGATGGTGCACAAGCGGCTTATCAGAAGGCTTTTAGTGGCAGGAATCTGATTGCGGATGCTGCGACTTGGCTTATTTGTAAGGGTAGATTGGCTTTCCCTTCGAAAGAGTTATTCCTGTTTATTTCAGATACAGCTTTGCAGCCGGATAACCGAATAACTCGATACAGAATGATTTCCCGCCGACCTTATTTTTCAAAAATAATTTGGAATGAGGGGGCGGTATTGTGCGAGGGATTTGAGGACGTTTCGGGAGGCCTGCTATTTTGGGCAATTGTGTGCATCAAGGAGTGCGAGCTGCCTTCTGTATTAGATTATCTTCGCTCAGATCGAGGAAGTTTTCTCTTTTTTGCTACTGAACCGGCGTACGGTGCCCCGCTTTCTGGTATTATGCGCTCCAGAGTAGAGAGCGTGAGGGCAAGTATCGACAACAAGTCTGTAATTGAAGGCCTATCAAATCACGGGTTGATACCGGTTCGCGTGTGGGGACCATCTGGGGAGCGAGAGCTCTGGGTGGAAATCTATTCGCCTTCCGCCCTCGGCTCCACATAGTTCGGCATACTGATTGGGTAGAGCCAATAGCCGCGGATGCCGGAGGCAATGCCGCAAAGAACAACGCCGTGCAACTTCTTGCAGCGGAGATTCTCGTCTTTGGTGCTGCTGGAGCGGCTTGCCTGGCTGTTATGCAGGAAGCAATTGATCATGGGATTACCTCTGTTGGTGAGGTTCTGAGGCAGGTCAATCTGGCTGCTATGGGAGATTCTAGACAAATAGTAGCTTACATTGCTTTGCTTTACGACCCTTCCTGATGAAGTAAAAGAAGGGATGAAGCTTCCAGGGTACACCATCCCTGATAGTGGCTCCACTACCTTGCCTGGACAAGAGATAAAAGAGGACAAGGGATCGACCAAGCTCGTACACAATATTCCAGAGCCAATGGAGCCTCTTTCCGGGTACCCCGACCAGAGTGGGGAGCGCGGTAAAGAGGATTATATCATTACTGCGGATAATGCCTCAAATGGGGCAGGGACACCAATTAAGAAATATCCTGACGGAAGTTATAGAACGCCAGATGGCAAATTCGTCAGTCAGGGTGGCCTTCCCGCACCGGGTACTAAGTCTGCACAAGAATATACACAGTACCTAAGAGACAAGGGTTTTGATGTAGTCGGAGAAGAGCTTACGGTAGAAGGTGCTGTGGGGAATAGACGTTATGACGCAGTTGTTCGTACAGATAGCGGAGAACTTTGGGGTATTGAGTACAAAAGCGATAGTGCGAAGAAAACGCCGCAGCAAGACTTCAACGATATGTACATCAATCAGTTTGGTGCTGATGGGGTTGGCCAGCTTTCCGGTGAAAAAATAGTAGGAAATATTACGGTGTATTTACCATGAGAATGCTGCTTGAGGTTGAAGGTGAAAAACCTGAACAAGTTAGATGTTTTGCAAAAGTCGAGGCGGCTTTGAGAAAGCTAGACGCCTCTGGTCCACATTCATTCGCGAGTTTGACGCGCCAAGATGGTTCTTACGTTCAAGTGGCTGGCGGAAAAGAAAGATGCCTGATTGAAAAACGGGACATCACCGACAACACACATTGGCGCGCATGCTCTGCTGGGGCACCTTCGTTTTCTGAGGCCCCACAAATCCTTGAATTTGGTGGTGGTCGGATAACAATGACAGCAGATGAAATTTTTCACATAGATGATGTCGTTTCTGTCTGGTGCGATTTTTTTGAATCAAGGCCATTCCCAGAAAACATTATGTGGCGAAATATGACGGATATGTTCCGAGGTTCTTGACCTTATTTACTACTTCCGGTTTAGGCGTCACATCCCCCTTCATGTACGCACAATGGCTTGCCCCGTAGCTAACTCCGGCGCTACTATAGTTACAATCACCGCAGACAATATCTTTAACTCCCAAGGGCAGATACAGGGGCAAAAAGTCCAGCTGGCAGCCACGAACATCAACAACATGGGCGGCAGCATTAGCGGCGGCGATGTAACCATTTCTGCCGGTAACGTGGTTGCCCTTTCCACAGTCGAAACCGGCACCGACTCGCAAACCTCAGGGCGGGGCTATAATACCAGGAGTACAGAAAACTTTAACGTCGGCTCTTCCGTTTCGTCCGGCGGTAAGATTTCCGTCACTTCCGGTGCTGACACGATTATTCACGGCAGCACTGTAGATGCCAAGTCTACTATAGATATCAAAGCAGGCGGTAATGTCGCCATCACGGCCGCTACGGATACTTCTACCATGTATTCGCATAACTCCGGCGGCGGGGGCGGTTTTTCCGGCGGTAAGAAGTCCACAACCATTGATCTGAAGCAACAGGACAATCTGGCTTCACGCATACGTTCCGGCGAATCCATTAGCCCACGCGGCTCTTGGAGGAATGCTGGGAGAGATCACTAGCGGTGATGCTACTTCCGGTGCCGTTGGTGCCGTAGTAGGAGAGTTTACAGGAACGGTGCTTGCCGCCGAAATAAAAGAAGCTCTCAAAAGTGGTGAAGTTGCCCCTGATACTGCACTTAGGTGGAAGGATGCAGGAGTTGATTTCAGCAAGCTGGCAGCGGGACTTGTGGTTGCAAGCATCGGAGGCGATATTGATGTAGCCGCGGCTGGTCGATGCGCTCTCAGATGACCTCCGACCTTGTTCTTAAAGCCCTACTGATGGCTTTGTGGCGAAGAAAACCCAAAGGCAAGGTGTTAATCCATTCAGATCAAGGCAGTCAGTATACTAGCCACGACTGGTTTTCATTTCTGAAGGCTCATAATCTTGTCTGCAGTATGAGCCGACGTGGCAACTGCCACGACAACGCGGTTGCAGAAAGCTTCTTTCAACTTCTCAAACGAGAACGAATTAAGCGGAAAACTTACAGAAGCCGGGAAGAGGCCCGGCAGGACGTATTTAATTATATAGAGATGTTCTATAACCCGATTCGCCGCCATGGACACAATGG
>NZ_JBKEBF010000019.1:0-129041 GCF_047973035.1 Oleidesulfovibrio sp. | reverse complement strand
CTTGAGCCAGGCGTAAAAGCCGCTGTGATGTACATGCAGCATGCGGCATAAGTTGCGTACCGCAAATTCCTTTTGATGCGCCTGGATAAAGGCATACTTCACAGGGACTCTTTCGCGAAGTATGCGGTGGCCTTTTTTAGGATATCTCGCTCTTCTGTTACCCGTTTTAATTCTGCCTTAAGGCGTTTGATTTCCGTCTGTTGGTTATCAAACTGGGCAGCATGAATTCGCCATGCCCATATTTCTTTTTCCACGCATACAAGCTGTGGGTGCTGACGCCTAACCTTTGGGCGACTTCTTGGACGGGATAGCCGTGCTCGGTGATTTGTTTTACCGCTTCAATTTTGAATTCGTCAGTGTAGCGTTTGTCGTACATCGTTTTCTCCTGAGGTCTCGTTTTCATAACTCAGGAGTGTCTACGAAACTAGGGGCGATTCATGTCAGAACCTAAGATATGCCAGACTCGAGCTTTTTTACCATGAGGTGTACTCGCAATGTTAGTATGTTGAGTCCGCTATTTTGAATAGGAATAGATATGAAATTTACGTTAGATGAAATACAGAAGGCAGCCTCTGAGAGCGGGATAGGCTACGTAGAGCAACGTGCTTTACTTGATAGGCTCAACTCACTTGCCGAGACGAAAGAGGGCCTGCGCGGAAGTACAATTTTACTTCTTTTGGGCAGCATGCTGCTTTTAACTGCACTTCGTTGGCCGATAATGGGCTTGCTGAACCGTGAAGGAAGCGTTGAACAGTTTGCCCTTTCTGGCATCGCCTGCGCTCTTTTTTACCTGATCGGGTACAAATTATATTTTGTACGGCAAAGGGTAGTGTTGGGTGCGGTGATGTTCGTTTTAGCCTCTGTGACTGTTTCAATTGCTGTGGCTACCACACAGGCCATGGTTGGCGGGGGTAATTTACCTGGGATTTTATCCAGCAAAGTATTTCTTCCCGCCCTTGGCACTGTGATCGCCTGTGCAGTTACCTTGCGCTTTGCCAGACATCTGTTGTTGGCGCTCCCTTTAATGACGGCGCTATGGGGCAGCATAGTCGATGGCTTGTGGTATTTGGATAAGACTGGCGTTTTGCCCAGGCTGGAAGAAGACACTGTTGCGTGCGGGGTAGGGGCTGCGTTTATTGTTTTCAGCTTTGTGGCCGATCATCGGTTTAAGTTGGATTATGCCTTCTGGGGGTACTTTGTTGGCGCTTGTTCTTTTTGGACAGGGCTTGTCTTTCTTACCTCAGATACCGAGCTTGAACGATTTGTTTTCTTTATGACGAACCTCGGGCTGATGTGCATAGGAGTAATTCTGGCGCGGTATGTCTTTATGGTGCTCGGTATCATCGGCCTTTTATTATATATGGACCACCTTGCTGAAAAGTTTTTAGGTGGCGGGATTGCCTACCAGATTGCACTTTGCAGTGTTGGCTTGGTTGTGCTTTACGCCGGATTATATCTCCACACGCACAGAAAGGAGCTAACCAACAAAGTAAAAAGATTGTTTCCTGCATGGTTGATGGCATTGCGTCCAGCGCACAGGGCATAGTTGATGGCGTCAAAGGGACTACAGATTCCTTTGGTTACGTTCGCGTCAGCCCCATTTGTTGTCTATTTAGAAGCATCTATAAAAAATCCCCCGCCTGTTGATTGCACTCAACATCGCGGGGGATTTGCAGTCAGTACGAAAGGCTACTTGTCGCCTTCATCCATTTTGAAGTCTACCCTGATTTTATAAAGTTCTTCAGCCGGAAGGTTGAGGATGGGAATGCCTGTTTTTTGGGTAATGCTGTCCAAAGTGGCACATACATCGTCCCAGCTGGGGCCGATAAAAGTGAACCATACGTTGTAGGCATGGGCGCGCAGGTAGTTATGGGTAACTCCCACGTGGCTGTTCACTTCGGTAACGAACTCTTCCATCTTTTCATCGGGCACTTTTGCGGCGCACAGAGTGGAGCGAAAGCCCAGTTTCCATGAGTTGAAGTTAGCTCCCAGCCGACGGATAACTTTGCGATCTTTAAGAGCACGAACGCGGGCCAGAGCTTCAGCCTCGGTCAGCCCTATTGCTTCACCAATGACGGCATAAGGGCGAGGTTCGATGGGAAATCCGGTCTGGATGATGTCCAGAATTTTCTTATCGTATATATCCAGCTCTTGTTCCTGCGGTGCAGAATCGGACATGCGGAGCTCCTTTAAAAAGTTGAACGTATCAGAGATAATAGAACGTAAGCCCTGATATAGTAACGGTATCGGGTTACCCTTTTTTCGGGGCTTTTTTAGGCTGGTATGAGCACAATGGCTCTTCCGCCATGTGGCTGCCGCTCATGGTAAAACCGCGGGCTCTGCAGCCGCCGCAGACTTTATGATACTCGCAGTGACCACATTTTCCGTCATATTCTTCGGGCGTACGGAACTGGTGAAAGTATTTTGAATTACGCCAGATTTCAGGGAACGGCGTTTCACGAATGTTGCCGCAGTTCAGTTCCAGATATCCGCAGGGCTGGACTTGCCCCACGTGTGAAATGAAGCAGAAGCCGATTCCACCAAGACATCCTCTTGTCATGGCGTCCATACCGAAGTTGTCAGGCGTTACCGCCAGTCCTTCTTCTTTAGCGCGTTGACGCATGATGCGATAATAATGAGGCGCGCAGGTGGCCTTTAAGTGCATGGAAGTGGTCTTACGGAAGTCGTAGAACCAGTTAAGTACTTCTTCGTATTCTTCTGCAGAAATGACCTGTGTTCCCAGTTCTGCTGCACGGCCGGTGGGAACCAGCAGGAATATGTGCCACGCGGCAGCGCCCAGATCTTCGCACAGGTTAAAGATATCTTTAAAGTAGGGCAGATTGTCGCGGGTAACTGTAGTGTTGATTTGAAATTCGACGCCAGCCTGTTTCAAATAACTGATACCGCGCATGGACTGTCCAAATGCACCGAGAACACCGCGGAAATCGTCATGCAGCTCTGCAGAAGGGCCATCAATGGAGATTGAGCAGCGCTGGATACCTGCATTGCGGATTTGTTCTGCATTTTCTTCGGTAATCAGCGTGCCGTTGGGGGAAAGTACACAGCGTAGCCCGAGACCGGTAGCATATTCGATAAGTTCGTACAGGTCGGGGCGCATCATGGGGTCGCCGCCAGTGAAAATGATGATGGGGTTGCCTACGTCAGGAAAAGTATCGATGAGCGCTTTGGCTTCTTCTGTGCTCAGCTCCCCGGGGTAAGGCTCGGTGTGAGCCTCTGCACGGCAATGCTTGCATGCAAGGTTGCATGAGCGGGTTACTTCCCACGCAATCAGCCTGCATGCGGGGCTGCCGTCTTCAAGTGTCGTGGGCATTTTCATTGCACCGGACTGGGCACCCATGCCGCCTTGCTTACCATGGTGATGGGGGCAGCCCGCGCCGTGGGGATGTTTGGCATCATGCATGAATAAATCCTTTTACCGGCGTATCATGCGCTGCCGGTTTGCGCGTGTGTGTACTGTAAGGCACCGGAGTCTGATTGGCCCCGGTGCCGGAGTGTCTGGTTAAGCTTTGATAAGGCCTTTGCGCAGCATTTCCACCGTAAAGTAGGTAAGGATAATCTCTGCACCGGCACGGCGTAGTCCGATAAGCGACTCTAGCGCGACTTTGTCACCGTCAATCCAGTCGTTCAAAGCGGCTGCCTTGATCATGGAATATTCGCCACTGACCTGATAGGCCGCAACGGGCAGTTCAAAATTATCGCGCACCATCCGGATGATGTCCATGTAGGGGCCTGCGGGCTTGACCATAAGGAAGTCCGCACCTTCAAGGACATCTGCACCGGCTTCGCGCATGGCTTCTCTGCTGTTGGCAGGGTCCATCTGGTAGGTTTTGCGGTCACCGTGCTGCGGGGTTGATTCGGCTGCATCGCGGAAGGGCCCATAATAGGCACTTGCATACTTTACAGCGTACGACATGATCGGAATATGGTGGAAGCCGTTGGCGTCCAGTGCTTCACGAATGGCCAGAACGCGGCCGTCCATCATGTCAGAAGGGGCTACGATGTCTGCTCCTGCTTCAGCGTGAGACACCGCTGTTTTTGCCAGCAACGTCAGCGTGGGGTCGTTATGTACCTCGCCGGTGGTATCGCCGGATTTCAGCAGGCCGCAATGACCGTGGCTGGTAAATTCGCACAGACATACATCTGTTATGACAACCAGTTGAGGAAAACGCGCCTTCAGACGGCGTACCGCCTGTTGGACAATGCCCTCAGGATTGAAAGCTTCAGAGCCTTGGTAGTCTTTTTGTGCAGGAATACCGAAAAGTATAACGGAGTGCAGCCCCGCTTTCACGCCTTCTGCAACTTCTTTTTCCAGCTCGGTAAGAGATAGCTGATCTACTCCGGGCATGGATGCCACAGGCTTGCGGAAGGCTTGATCGTCAGTTTCCACCACAAAGTAGGGCATGACGAGATTGCGGGCACTAATGTCTGTTTCGCGGATGAATTCGCGCATCTGCGGGTTGCGGCGCAGTCTTCTGCCTCTGAAAAAGTCAGACACCGGAACAGCTCCTTGTTTATATGTATCCTCTGGGAAAGAGAGTCTTTTCACACAGGGAAAGAAAAAACGCCCCGGCGCGCCCTTACTGGCATGCCGGGGCGTTCACCAGCCTATTTAATGCCGATTTCCTCGTCGGTGAGGAAGCAGGCAGGGTCGGGTGCCCACACATCGTCATAGAATGCTTCTGCACGGGCGCGGAAGTTACCGCCGCAGATATTGAGGAAGCGGCACTGGGCGCAACGGCCTTTTACGTGCTGCTTTTTATCCTTCAACTGTGCAAGCAACTCGATATTGGGGTCGTCCCAGATTTCCGAGAACGGACGCTCAAGCACATTGCCGAACACCTTGTTGCGCCAGAACTGGTCGGGGTGCACTGCACCGTCCCAGCTGATGCAGCCGATGCCGCGGCCGGAGTTGTTTCCTTCGTTGTACTGCAACAGCTCAAACACTTCTTCTGCACGCTTGGGGTCTTCCTTCAGCATGCGCATCCATACGTAGGGGCCGTCTGCGTGGTTATCAACGGTAAGGACTTCTTTGGGATGTCCTTCGTCGAAAAGCTGACGGGTGCGGTCCATGATCAGGTCAACCATGGCGCGGGTTTCTGCATGATCAAGGTCTTCTTTGATCAGTTCGCTGCCACGACCGGAGTACACCAGATGGTAGAAGCAGATTCTGGGCACTTCAAGCTCTTTGATGAGGTCAAAAATCTTGGGCACTTCAGGTGCGTTACGCTTGTTGATGGTAAAGCGCAGGCCGACTTTCAGACCTTCTGCCTTACAGTTTTCAATGCCTTCCAGTGCTTTTTTAAAGCTGTTGGGCACGCCGCGGAACTTGTTGTGAACCTCTTCCATGCCGTCAAGCGAAATGCCTACGTAGGAAAGGCCGACTTCTTTGAGTTCGCGGGCTTTTTCTTTGGTAATCAGGGTGCCGTTGGTGGAGATAACAGCACGCATACCCTGATCGGTAGCATACTTGGCAAGCTCTACCAGGTCCTTACGCACCAGAGGTTCACCGCCGGAGAACAGCATGACGGGAGCGCCGTACTGGGCAAGATCGCGAATGATTTCTTTGCCCTGTTCGGTGCTGATTTCGTCTTTGCCTTCCGGGTCAACTGCTTGTGCGTAGCAGTGAACACACTTCAGGTTGCAACGGCGGGTCATGTTCCACACGACCACGGGCTTTTTGTCTTTGGAGAACTGAAGCAGGTGCGAGGGCATTTTGCCCGAATCGCGCCCGTAACGCAGTGCGTCTGAGGGTTCTACCTGACCACAGTACAGCTTGGAAATGCCTATCATTATTTCTCCTAGTATGCATGAAAGCCCGTATTATTCCACCACAGGAGCAAGTTCATCACAGCTTTTTGCAGACGTAAACACAAGTCTGCAACCCTGCGGGAAAAAAGTGGGGGCTTTTCGTGTTTCTGAGTGTGTCAGAAAAACAAATTCGTACCGGAGGTAATATAGGATGGAAAGGGCTGATTGCAAGTGTTGAAAAAGCATATCAGGAGCGATTACTAAAAAAGTTCAGCTGTAAGTAAATGTAAACTTACTGATGGCCGAACTTTTGTACGATGTAATATGCTGAAAACTAATGTTTTTATTGTCGGGATGTGCTTTTTTCAGTTAAACCAGCCTTGAACTGTTGAGAGTAAATCTGTGCCATTTTTCTTTTTAGTTGCAGGCGTTGTTTCATTATTTGTAGCAGAAGCAGATTCATCCTGACCTGAAACATATAAATCCTGAGCCTGCGGCGCCGGTGCAGGGGCAAACGGGTCTTCTTCATTTTGATCTGCTTCGTGCTGCCACCTTTTGATGGGAAGGGCCATATCTGCTGCAAGCACAGTTGCCAAGGCCCAGACAGGCTCCGCGGGGAGCCGCGCGTCCTGAGTGAACAGCAGGTAGTCCCGCTTAGTCGTTTGCTCGATAAAACCGGCGTGAACCATTGACCAGACCATCTCCCCTGTCACAGTGTCATAAATATCCAACTGCACAGCCAGCCTGCTGTCTCCGGTTGTTCCACCTGCCAGCAAGCGGGTTACATACCCGCTTACCACAAGATCGGCACCGAGCGCCCTTCCTGCCGCAATGCTGCGTGCAGGAGTGAAAGGCATTAGTTGCGGACTATACTGTAACGATTCAAATGTCTGCTGCTTAAGCCATGATTGCCAGAACATGCGGGAAATCTGTTCCGCCACTTCGCTGCCTTCTCGCATGTCCTGATTCATCCTGAAGGGAACAAAAATGGCTTTCGGGGGAGTCATAGGAGCCATTGTGGGGTGCACAAGCACCTGTGCTTCGCGTCGGTGTACCCATGCATCAAGGTACAAGGTTCCGGCTGACGCCATATCAAAGTCAAAGCCTACCGGTGAGTTGTCGCTTTTGCTTTGTATAGACCCGCATCCTGAAAGCAGCAGGATTGTGGCAAGCAGAAGGGCAGCCATAGTGGCCTTTATAAAAAATAAGCGGCGGTGTTGCATTAGGGGCTCCGTCGGAAAAAAGTCGCTTTCAGCGTATGGCAATAAATAATGCAAATTTGGTGCCCGAAAGACTGTTTTTTTACGGGCAGCCTTAAGCGACGCTGCGAAAGGTACGACATACTATCCAGCGTACTAAGTGGCCTGTAGAGCAAATGCTGAACGGTGCATGAGTGTTTGTTTAACGATAATAGATAACAAAAGTGGTCATGCGGTATCGGATATTCTTGGCTGCGGGAGACGCGCCAGTGTTAACCGATTGGGGGACACCGCATGACCTGATATCAGGCTATAGCTTCCTGTTTTAAGGATATGGGGGCATAGCGCCATAAACTGATGATGTCGCATAACATGCTTTCAGGATTATGAAAAGTTAATTTTAGACGTCGGTTATACTGCAGGCCGGAATGCAGGCATAGGAGGGGTGTGTGTATCGCTAAATCTATTTTACTTTCTGGGTTTTCTATATTATATGACATATAAGAAGAGCCATAGTTGGAGGGGGTATGCCTGTTATTTCTGATAATAAAGATTTGTTTGAGAGACTGACCAATCAACTGCGTGCAGAAGTAATCGATACAGACGAAGTGCGGTTATGCTTGTGGGCTGTGGCAGAGATTAAAGGAAACTGCGAACTTTATGACAGCGTGCTGCTGGCAGACACTGTTTTCAGTTCTCAACTTACCAAACAGCTGGAAGCTGCTTTGCAATCGCATGAATATTTCGGACTTCTTGAAACGTTGATTTTATTTTGCAGAGAAAAGGTGTTGCGTAGGCCGGATTTGCCGGAATCTGCTATGGAGTCGGCACTTTTTGCTTATTTTGCACATTCCGGAGAGTGGGAATTTTCTGATGGGACACTGCTGGTTGATTGGTTTTATGTCCGTATGCCGGCATTGGTACTTTCGCATCTGCAACAACAATGAGAAGTGATTCGCTGCAGGCCATCTGTATTTGATATGTCTTGGACAAGGTGGCTCCATCATAAACCACCTGCCGGATAAAAGCGCTGTACGTTTGTGCGGCGCTTTTTTGTTGTTTGCAAAAAGATGCGCCGGAGCCTTGGGGGAAGCTCCGGCGCAAACGGTCATTCTTTTGGGGAGGGGAGACCGTCATCAGGGGCATGCCCGTACAGCCGAAGGCATAGGGGGGTGCCGACGGAGAAAGGCTGTACGGCCAGCGGTTGCGACTTGCGAGGAGGAGCAATACGCCACAACCAGATGCATGGGATTGGTGGTTAAGCAATCCGGTCAGAATGCAGAATGTTTTCTGCATTTTTACATGCGTTGGTGTATGTATATTGAGAACGGAGTAAAAGGTCAACTGTCAGCCAGTTATTTTTTATAGCTATGCTCATTTTTTTCTTCTGAATATGCAGGCAAGTGCCGCCTGAAAGGGACGGGACCCCCATCGTACTGAGCAGAAACCCTTGTGTAATAAAAAATAGTGAAAGGCGGCGTGTAGGGTGCCTGAAAACAGTTTGAAGGGGGGGAAATAAAATGAACTGGAAAGATATTGGAACAATGGCCGCAAGAACAGCGCCTTTGCTTGCCAGTGTACTGGGGGGGCCTGCGGGTGTAGTCGCCGGAGCAGCGGGAACACTGATCGGAGCATTCTTAGGTGTGGAAGCTGAACCGGAAAAAGTGGCTCAAGCTTTTAAAGATCCGCAAACGGCTTTGCGGCTGGCCGAACTTGAGGCAAAGCATGAGGCGCGTTTACTGGAATGGCAGCAGGCACAGCTACAGGCAGAGCTTGCTAACGTGCAGGGCGCTCGTGCCCGCGAAGTTGCCATGGCAAAAGCAGGACATGGCGGAGCATGGGCAACTGCATTAGTATCACTTGTTGTGGTATGCGGTTTTTTCTGGATGCTTGAAGGCGTAATGAGCATGGAGGATGTCAGCGAGCCGGCTTTGCTTTTATTGGGCTCGCTGGGAACTGCGTTCGGGGGAGTGGTTAACTATTATCTGGGATCATCGCTCGGTTCATTTCGTAAGGATGTTGTAAGCAGCGGAACAGACCGCGCAGAGCGGAAGCTTTCGGGTGCTGTTTCATGAAAATGTCCCCCGGAAACAGACGAAGAGAGTGGCATGTGGATAAACGCCTGAGTGTGTCTGCTTTGATAGCTACTTTGACGGCGCTGGTAAGTGTGGTTGCTGTGGCAGTTTCCCTGCAGGAACGTGTGCAACAGGTCGAGCAGGATATTTGTTTTGTTTCGTCAGAGCTGGATAGCACCAGAAAAACGCATGTGCAGGTGCAACGTCTGGAAGAGCGTATGGTGGCTGTACAGGGTGTGTTGGAAGAAATCAGGCTGGATGTCCGCGAAATGCGGAATCAGCGACTGACGGCAACAGCCGGAAAGCGAGCCGGAATTGCTTACGTAAACCAAGTGGTGCCTTCTGAAACAGGAAGTGAGCCGGCAAGGCAGTCTTACCGGTACCGCAGACGGGGTGAGGATGACCTCCAGCCGGAAAAATTCGCAGCGGCATGTTACGCATACCGGATGAGTTTGGTACCGGAAAAGAGAATCGGTACTGCGGTAAATGGCGACTTAAGGGCAGGGCTAATCGCTTTGCAGGCAGCTGGGGGAGTTGGCCCGCAATTATTGTCGAGTAGCAGAGCTGAAACGTTGCCGGAATCGTCAGTTCTTCAGGACTATTTTACCGGGTTGGTGAGTCCGGCTGTGCTGTCATTAGCCGATGAGCGGTCTCAATCTGCAAACTCAGGAGGTTGCAAATTTGAGGCAGAAAGCCATGTTGAGGTAGGCTATGGCAGAAGATGACATCCACGTTGCACCGCCATCGTCTCGTAGCCGTCGATACAGAAAGTTTGCGCTGCATTGGCTGGATAACGGAGATGCTGCTGCAGCTGCAATCGCAGCCGGTTACGCTCCTGCTTCGGCGGAACGGCGAGGCAGGGAATTGTTACAGCGGCATGAGGTAATAACCCTGCTGGAAGAGTTGCAGGGCGATGGTTTTGCTGAGCAGGCGTTATCGGTAAGTAAGAGAGAATCCTGCGGACAGCCTGGTGATGAACACGGTCCTGTCAGCTCGGGAACAACCTCAACGGGGTCTGAATTGCCGTCCGTGGTTTCGCCCGTTTTGTCGTCAACGATGTCGGCAACGGGGCCGGAAGATATGCCGGAAGAGCTTGGCGCAGACGTAGCTCTTACGCCGGACAAAGTGCTGGACGAGCTTGCAGCCGTTGCCTTTGCTTCTTTGACAGACGTATGCATGTGGGAAGGAAACACTCTTGTCCTGAAAGATTCTGTAGTGCTTGCTCCGGCTCATGCTGCTGCAGTTGCGGAAATTACAGAAACTTCCACTAGCAAGGGCGGAACCTTGCGGGTGAAGATGCATTCGAAAATGAAGGCGTTGGATATGTTGTGTCGTGCGCTGGGGCTGTTTGATGCAAAGTCCGGAGGGGCAAAAAAAGAGTGTGATGTTGCTGCCGGAGAAGCAGCAGGAGACGCTTTGCACTCTGCTTCTGCCTTGCCGCCTGAAATACTGGAGCGCATCGAAGAGCTTTATACTGCCCGCGCAGTAAGGTACGAATCCGATGCCGATGAACGAGACTGTCAGCTGCAATGAGACGGCGGTATTGACGAATGATGGAAACAGCTATTTTGAAGTTTGCTGATATGCTACAGACTGGCTTCAGTTTTATGTGAATGACCTGTTCATGCGGAATGTGTTGCGGCCCTTGTGCACCAAGGCTACAACGAGAACATCCCGCTTTTTTACGGAGATTTGGATGACACCAGTTTTGTTGACTGACACTGCCGGAAGTTGGGGGAACCGTCATGCTGAAAGTGCGCTTTTCAGCAGAGGGACTCAGCCCCGCGGTGCCGGACATACTTTTGTTTTTATGGTTCTGGCTACACGAGTCTGGCGTGTTTTGATGTGCAGTGTGCGCATCACACTGACTTTTATCGCTTTAATAGTGCTTCCTGCAGATGTGGCCGACGCTCAGACGTCCCCTGAAGGAGTCTGGCGTCAGAAAGATTGCCGGACAGCCTGGATGCTTGTCACAGCAGCGGATACGGGCAAGGTGGGGGCAGATGCCGTGCTGAGCACCGGCCTTTATGATGTTACGCTGTACGGGACAGGAGAGTGCGGTAGCGGAGCTTCGGTAGAGGACGTTTATGGAAGTTCCGGTGGGGATATTTCTGCAGGCACAGGGCTCGAAGGACTTTTTGCCGCAGATCTTCCGGCAAGTTGCGAAGTGCGCGCTGTAGGGCGGGTTACGGCTGGCAGCTATCATGGGAAAAGCGTATCGTTTACCAGCGACTTCGGTTCGTCAGGGATTTGGGGTGAAGATGCCAAACAGGTTGTGCAGGTTACTTTTTTCCCGGACGGTCGCTCGGCTTGTGTTGAAAGATTACTCTCTTCCGGCTGCGGTTTAGGGGTTGCGCTGGAAGGCGATTATGAACGGGTTTCAGAAAACTCTCCGCCGCCGGTGGCACTGCGGGAGACTGATGTCATGCGATATGGCGCCTGGCGTTTGCGGGGAAAGCGTTCGCGGGAACTGGAAGAGTTTGTTGTTTCGTTAGATGAGCCTGCACGGTCGGCTTTTACCGATATTGAATTGGGCGGGCCTGAATTTACAGCCCGCTGGCGCCGGATGGAAAAAAGCGGCGGTGAAACCTTCAGGACTTTGCAATATCGTTTTGTAAAAAACAGACAATATGACGGACTGTTAGAAGCTCTCTGGCGTGAGAAACTTTTTACGGTGGAATCGTTATCGGAACCGGTGCGGGATGTGTTGTGGAGTGTTGCGTTGCGGCACGGTGCCGGAACAGGTGTTGCCCGTAATGCTGTTGAGGCCATGCGCGGAAGGGGGATTCCCATGTCTGGGCCGGAATTTGAGTGGTTTCTTGTGCAGAGCATTTATACCGAGCGGATGCGGGTTGGGAAGAATGGTCGATTACACTATTACTCTGTGTATCCTGAGGCTGTGCGTAACGCCATTGATGATAGCCTGAAGAAAGAACAGGATGCTGCGTTGGCGGCTTTGTTTGAATACCAAAGGCAGCAGAAAACCAACTGAGTTGAGTCACGATGCTTTGATTGCAGTAAAATGCGCCGGACGATGACGTGCCGTCCGGCGCGTTTTTGTTTTGTAGTTGTATCTGCTTGTTTCAGGTAGCGGAGCAAGGAGGATTGCGCTGTACCGCATACACTCTCCTGAAGGTGTGACAGAATATTTTGAATGAACGTGCGGGTGCCCTACTGGCCGTTAGAAACGGGGGTGCCCAGAGTTCCCAGAAAGAAACCGGTGAGTTCCGAATTCATTTTGGCATGGATGGCTTTTCTGTCCACGCCGGATTTATCCTGACACATTGTTTTGTCCAGTGCTTCCAGACGGCGCGGGCAGGGGGCACGCAGAGTAAAATTGTCGGCGGACTCCAGTACGGAATAGAGAGGGGGGACGCGCAGGCTTTCACGCAGGATATCTGCATGGCCGGGGTTCACTGTGTCATTTTCAGCCTTCATAAGCCGTATGGGAATATTGATGTTGGCCAACTGCTCTTTGCCGAACATAAACGCGTATCCCGGAGCAACAAGAGCCGCAGCTTTAAGCCGTGGCAGATGAGCTTGCTTTTGTAACAGCGGACCAAGTTCTTCTGTGAGAGTCTGCAGGCGGCGGGCTGCCCACTGCGAGCAATACGGGGTCGAAGCTGTTTCTTCCGTGCAGTAGTCGGCATAACTTCCAGGCGCAGGGATTCCGCCTGCCATGATCAGCACTGCTGCAGCACCTGTATCAAAGCCGATTGCTCCCAGCCTGTTATTGTCTATGATTGCCCCCAGTTCTGGCTCCTTGCGGGCAAAGTCCAGCGCTGTAGCCAGCTCCGCCACTCTGTCGGAAACGTGGCGTGCAGAAAAAAGTACACGAGTGTCATATACGTTGTCGTGCCGGTGTGTCGGAGCAATGATTACAAAGCCTTTCTGAGCCAGCGTTTCTGCCGTGTCATGATGGGCAAGTGCACTGCCGGCCATGACATGTGAAAGCAAAATAGTCGGAAAACGGCCTAGTTCCGGTGCTCCTTCGCGGGCGGCTTTGATAGTACGTTCACCTACTTTTGTTTCCTGTGCTACCGTGGTGCTGGGGTACCACACCCCCACCTCAATCCGTTCTCCCGATTCGGCATCCCAGGCTGAGAGTAGCTTGAACCCCACATGCATCAGCGACATGCCTGAACCGGCAGCCTTTGCTGTGCAGGGGATGAAGGCAATCACGGCCATTGCAAAAAATAAAGAAATCTTAATGCCAAAGGTCGTCAAATGAGACTTCTGGCGTGCTGTCAGGCAGAATAAATTCGCTATCAGTAAACGCATGGAGCGTATTATCCTTGGTAATCAGTATTGCGGCGGGTGTTGGCCGCGCAGAATATGAATGCCGGAAAGGCGGTCACGCTGCTGCAAAAGGTTTACCTTATCTGAACGTAAAGTCGCAAGAAGGATTACGTACTTTGCGCCACGTATCCAATTTGCTTGTGCAAAATAGGATTGATACGCTATGAAGCTGTAATAGTCATCACGAGGTTATACACCATTCTGTCTGTTACAGAAAAGGTGACTGTTTTTCGGGCGACGATAGCAGAAAATTTTTCGCAGTGTGTAATAAAGCAAGGAGCAAATAGTATGGATTATGCCAAATTGATGGAAGAATATGGTGATCTGATAATTGTCTGGGTGGCAAAAAATGGTGCCAACCTGCTTATGGCCATTCTGATTGTAATTGTTGGCGCATGGTTAAGTGCCAGAGTCGCCAACCTGATGCGCAAAGGGCTTGAAATGCGCGGCATTGACCGGTTGCTTACCGGTTTTTTGCGAAATGTATTGTTTTACATTTTGCTGGTGACCGTGCTTATTGCCGCGGCAGGGCAGATCGGCATTGATACGACATCGTTCCTAGCAATTCTCGGTTCTTTGGGTCTTGCAATTGGTCTGGCTGTAAAAGACAACCTTGCCAATTTTTCCAGTGGGGTAATGTTGATTTTGTTCCGGCCGTTTACGTTAGGTGATTATGTGACCATCGCGGGTGTATCCGGTACCGTTGAAAAGATTTCGCTTTCTACAACGTTGCTCCTTACTCCCGACAATCAGCGTATTATTGTTCCCAACAATATGATTATGGGTGACGTTATTGTGAACGTGACAGGCAGCCCCACCCGCCGCATGGACCTGACTGTGGGCGTTGGTTACGGTGATGACCTTTCTGTCGCTAAAAAGGTCATTGAAGATGTCGTTAAAGCTCAGCCCTCATTGCTCAGCGAACCGGCCTGCACCATCGCAGTGTCAGAACTGGGTGACAGCTCCGTTAACCTTGTGGTGCGTCCGTGGGTGAAGACAACCGATTACTGGGCGGCACGCTTCAAGCTGATTGAAGACATTAAAAACGCGTTGGATGCCAACGGCATCAGCATTCCTTATCCGCAGCGGGATGTTCATATTATTACAGAAGAGGTTTCTGCGGGCAGTTCCGGTAAGGCTTCATAGTCTGTCGTTACCGGACAATACGGATTTGACCTGAAAACACTTCGGCCCGCCAAAATTATGGCGGGCCGTTCAATGAGAAATGAATCATGCCGTATGTGGGGGGATAAAAGCTGTTAACCGTACCAGTTTTCGATGAGGTTCAGAAGCTTATCTTCTTTGATGGCGCCTGCCTGTACCATTTCCGGTCGCATGGCACATTGGCTACAAACCCAGCGGCCGTCAACCCTGCGAAGTTCACGGGTTTTGGTATTTCTTCCCGAAAGGGCATAACGACCGCATACCTGACAGCCTGATTCCGGCTGCGCCAAGGTGTGTTCCATGGGACACCTCCGCTTTATTGTTCGGCTACATTGTTGCTGGGAATAATCCATGATTGTAACCTAGTCTTATCTGCTTGTGTGACGACATTATATTTCGAGTAAAATTTGTAATGCCCTAAATACGCTGGATAACTTCTTCTGTCTTGTTCCAGAATCCGCAGTATTCGTCCTGCGCCTTTTCCTGAGCTGCTATCCGTATGGAGTCAAATGTGTGATAGTTGCTTTCCAGGTAGGCAAAGCAGTCGGGGGCAAGGTGCTGGTCCCGTACCATGTCACGCATTATGTCCAGAACCTGATCTTTCGATAATCCTTGCCGGTAGGGTCTGTCTTCTGCAAGGGCGGTAAACACATCGCATACGGCAAGAATTCGCGATGCCAGAGGAAAGTCGTTGGGTGAGGGGTGGAAAGGGTATCCCTCGCCGTTTATTTTTTCCTGATGCATGCCTGCAATCAGGGCAATTTCTGCAAGCCCTTTGGCTTCGTTAAGCAATACGTACGTATAGAATGGGTGGCTGTTCATTATTGCCCGTTCTGTTTTGTCAAGCGGCCCTTTTTTCTCCAGAATTTCGTTAGGTACGATAAGTTTTCCAAGATCGTGCAGATAACCGGCAATGCTGAGGGCAAGTGAGTTTTTCAGTCCGGCTAATTTGCCCATTGCTGCAGATGTTGCCGCGACACCGCTGGAGTGCGTCGCTGTAAAGCGCGATTTATAGTCTATGGCAAGAGTCAGCATACGGGTGAAGTCCAGCAGTTCTTCCCGCGTTAGTGTTATCGCATCCTCTGCAGATGATAAGTGAGCGTTTGCAGGGTGGACCCCGCGCAGCCAGAAGCTTTCCAGATATGCAACTTCTTTAAATGCACTTACCACCTTGGGGTGGAACAGATTGTCCTGCCGATTGATTATGCTTTTCGCGATGTCGTCTGACTGCTGCAATATGTTGTATTTGTCGTTGATCAGGATGTCGATTCTGTCGGCAATGTGAATTATGTAAGCTTCTTCAGGGATCAGGTTACCCTGTTTATCTTTTCCCTTGCTTTCATTCCAATTGGCGTGGTGGTGCAGCACTATCTCAGCCAACTCTCCGAAGAGGGAGCTTTGGCTGAGCAGAAGATAGCCAACGGCACAATGTTTTGCGGGGGAAAGGACGTCAAAGCGGTGCAGGTCCTCTTTTTCATCAATGGAAAGTGCAAAACATCCGATATCGTGCAGCTTTGCAGCTTTTTCCAGTCGTTCCAGCTGGGGAGCAGAGTATCCCATGATTTCTGCGATCATGCAGGAAAACATGGCCACCCTTTTGCCATGACCAGCAACAACAGGGGCGATAAGATCCTGCGCTCCGAGCAGCACATTCATTAATTCAGTATGGGTGGCGTTAATCATGGCATCCTTCATAGCGTCTGACAATTATGGGAGGTAATCACTATGGAGTAAAAGTAGGCGTACCGGAATGTTATTGTCTATTATTATGCCGTAACGATAACAGCCTGCCGTTATTAACAGCAGGCTTTTGTGTAGCGTCAGAATATAGCAAGATCAGGGCTGGAATTCGCGCATGAACTTACGGTCGATGTAGTCTTTGATGAAAAATGCAAGCCTGCCGCCGAAGGATATGCCTGCCTTATGGAGCACTCCTGTTCCCCCGCCGGTGTTAAAAATAAGCAGGTATTCGCCACCTGGATCAAAAGGTTGCAGTTCGCCACCTTCCATTCGTGCAATCAGGTTGTGGTAAAGAACAGGATTTTGGCGCACAGCGTAAACGCCCACTTTGTCCAGCGGCTGGTCTTTAAACCAGATGCAATCGCCGCCACCGAAAATATCGGGGTGTTCGTCGCATTGCAGAAAACGGTTTACAGCAAGGCCGCCATCGTTTCCCACAGGCAGGCCGGATTCTGCAATAAGCGCAGACGGCCGCACTCCCATGGCAATAAAGATAACATCTTCATCAAACTCGCGCCCGTCCTCCAATGTCACCTTTTTAGTGGCGACGCCGGAAGCATAGCTGCCTTCGATAATCTGGATTGCATGCTTTCGCATGGCACTTGCACATAATGAGCGAACACGAGGCGATAGGTGCCGTAAAAAAACTTTGCCTGCATATAACCGTACAGAAACGTTTTTACAGCCTGCTTCGCGGGCACACGCCGCTGCGTTTCCGGCTACTTCCAATGCCGCCGGACCACCACCTACAACACCGATGCTTATTTTACCCCTGTCTGCCAGAGACTGGATGCGCTTACGTCCGGCAAGCAGATTTTCAATTGGTTTTACCGAGTACACATCCGTTGCGTTAGCATTCACAATGGATTGCGGAACGGATGATCCGGTATTGAACGAACACACATCGTATTCAATCTCGCGGCCGCTTTGCAGCAGAACTTTTTTGCTTTTCGCATCAACACGTACCGCTTTGTCCAGAATGAACTCTCCCCCGCGTGATTCGATCATCTGCTGCACGGGAAAGCTGATATCTTCTGGTGTGTACGTTCCGCCAAGCATCCCGGGCCCCATGCCTGAGTAATAGTGGCGGCTGAGCGGCCCCACCGCCGTTACCGTATGGCCTCTGGATATGATTTCGGGCAGGTGGGCCATCACTGTCATATGAGCGTGACCGGCACCCAGCAGAAGCAGTCTAGCCATTGTCTTGTTCCTTTAGCAGTGAATCAAGCAGCTTGCTCACCTGTTTCATGTGGCTTTGTTCTTCTTTGGCCATTTCGGCCAGAAATTCTTTTGTCTGCGAGTCCGATGCAGTACGGGAGGCGCGTGCGTACAAATCCATTGCCTGCGCTTCGATCATTATTGCAAAGCCGGCAATGTGAGACGGATTGCTTGTGTCAATCTGCATCCTCTGCATGTATTCGTCCGTCGTCAGGCCGCCTTCTGCCACCTTGGCTGCAACGCTGCCGATTGTCTGGCCTTGTCCGGCAATTTTTTCATACCGGTTTTCAATTTTAGCCTTATGACCGACTTCAAACTTCGCAAGGCGGTCAAACATGTCTGCCGTTCGGGAGTTACCGGCATTGCGGGTGGATGCGGCCATATCTGAATAAAATTTTTCCAGCGCAGCTTCCATGCCCCAAGCCACTTCCAGAGCTTTTACTGGTTCAAGATCTTCGGGGAAGAGTTCCAGCCCCTGTGTATAGGCTCCTGCGCTGGTCCAGCCTTTGCCATCCTTCATGGCTTCCCAGTCCTTGAAACCACCCGCCATGTTGATGACATTGCGAAATCCTTTTCCGGCAAGCATCTGCGCTGCCACCCGGCTGCGACCGCCGATGGCGCAATAGACCAGCGTCGGGCCTTCCTGTTTCAGCTCATCCAGCTTGTCGGACAAATCCGCCATGGGAATAAGTCTGGCACCCGGAATATGACCGGCTTCGTATTCACCTGGTTGCCGTACATCAAGTACGGTGATGGAGGATGTATCACTGCTTGAAAGAAGCCCTTCCGCTTCTTTGACTGATATGGATTTGACCGGGGTGAAGAACTGCTTCCACTGCATGTGAGACCTCCATTGGGTTGAATATCGTATAACGCGCCCGTGGCCGCAGAACCGGCTTGGCGGTTTGGCGCCACGCCTTAAAGCGGGGCATGCGGTATTCACGGGCGCGTTTTGGGTTTTACTGTATCGCCTGTCAGGGCGGGGTTACTTGTTTTTTGTTACAGCTTTTTGTGGCAGAACCACCAATCATAGCACTCGTGCCCTTCTGCCAGTCGTTTTTGGGCATCCTGAACGCTCTTGGGCGGCGGAACGATCACGTGGTCGCTGATGATTTCGTTAGCAGGCCAGCCAGCGGGGATAGCCACAGACTTTTCGTCTGAAATCTGCATTCCCTTCACTGCCCGCAGGATTTCATCCATGTTGCGACCAAGTTCCTGCGGATAATAGAAAATTATCCGCACAATGCCTTTGTCGTCAACAATGAAAACGGCCCTGACGGTATTGGTGCCTTTGTTGGGGTGAATCATGCCCAGCTTAGACGCTACACGTCCCATATCATCGGCAATAATAGGAAACTCTATTTCAAGTCCGATTTTTTCCTTGATCCAGTCGATCCATTTAATATGCGAAAACACCTGATCAATGGACAAGCCGACAAGCTCGCAATTGAGCTTGCGGAACTCGTCATAGCGCTTCTGGAATGCAACAAATTCCGTGGTGCATACCGGTGTATAGTCAGCAGGGTGGCTGAAAAGTACAAACCATTTGCCTTTGAGGTCGCCGGGAAGGGTCATTGGACCTTTAGTGGTCACAACCTGCATTTCAGGCAGTGCATCGCCTATAAGAACGAATTTTCCTTCTTCCATGGTAATAATCCTCCAAGGATGAAAGTCTGAGGTTTGCGAGTACTGACAACAATATCAGAAATTGTGTATTTGGGAAGTCCTTCAGGGCGCATTTTCAAACTTTCTTGCTAAGGAAAATCATTACTGTTTAGTATCGGCATGTTGCTTACAACTGTGCGGGTGGATTTTTATCTTTCGGGTATGGCTGCCGCAGGATGCGGCGTTGTTTTCTGTAATAGTGTATGGTTAATAAAAACTTGTTATGGACGAGAACACCGCATGGCAGATACTTAAAAAGGATATATGGGAGTAATTATGAAACGATATAAGAATGTTCTGATCAGGCTTGCTCTGTATGTCTGCTGTGTTGCCATTTTGTCCGGCGGGGCTTTGGTGTACGGGCAAGCATACGCTGCAGAGCAGAAAGCTTCGCTACGTGACATGCTTGGACAGATGTTGCTGGTCGGGTTTCGTGGCGAAGTAGTCGGCCCGGATGATTCCATTGCCCGTGACGTCAGTAAGTATAATCTTGGCGGAGTTATTCTGTTTGACCGTGATGTTCAGCTTGGTTCTGATTCACGTAATATACGTTCTGTCGAACAGGTTAAGGACCTTACTTCGAGCCTGCAACGCATGGCCCGTACCCCGCTGTTTGTTGCTGTGGATCAGGAAGGGGGCAAGGTTGCCCGTCTGAAGGTTGCCCATGGTTTTCCGCAGATTCCGTCTGCGGCATGGTTGGGAGAGCAGAACAACACGGACCTGACTTACAACATCGGTGTCCAGGCCGGCAGGATGCTGTGCAACGTGGGGATAAACCTGAATTTTGCTCCGGTGGTAGATGTGAATGTCCGCAAAGACAGTCCTGCCATCGGCAAGCTTGAGCGCAGTTTTTCTGATAAGCCATTGGTGGTTGCAGGACATGCACGGGCTTTTTTACAAGGGATGCAGCAGTTCGGTGTATCCGGTTGCATCAAGCATTTTCCCGGACATGGCAGCTCCGCTGCAGACTCTCATCTTGGCGTGACGGACATCAGCGCCTCATGGAGCAGGGAAGAGCTTGTCCCTTATAATCAGCTTATAGCCAGCGGCGATGTGCGGATGATCATGACCGGACATTTATATAACAGCCAACTGGATGACAGGCAGCCGGCCACTCTTTCAAAAGCTGTAATTACCGGAATGCTGCGGGAACAACTTGGCTTTGATGGCGTTATTGTTTCTGACGATATGCAGATGCAGGCTATTGCGGCAGAGTACGGTTTGGGACAGGCCGTGGCTCTGGCCTTGGATGCAGGAGTGGATATTCTGCTTTTCGGTAATAATCTGGACTACAATCCGAACATTGTGCCGCAGGTTATCTCGACCATTGAAGAACTGGTGAGAAACGGTAAGGTAACTGAACGGCGGGTTGAGGAATCGTACAGCAGAATAATGCAAATGAAGAAAAATGTCGGCTTGTTGTGATTATATTCCGGTATCCGAGGTAACGTAATGAGTCTGTAACAGTTGTTGCAGACTTTTTTGTTGTTAAGCAAGTCAACAGAGCTAGTGAGGTTTGGTATCCTGTTGGGAAGAGTCCTGCAGCAAACCAAGCATCTCCTGCTCTGTAAGCGGCTGGGAAAAGAAGAATCCTTGGCCTTCATTGCATCCTAGTTGCTTAAGAAAAGCTAGCTGCTCAGAGGTTTCTATGCCCTCGGGTATCACTGCGGCCCCGAGGTTTTTGGCAACGTAGGCTGCGTTTCGTACAAAAACAGTGGCTTTTGCATCGGGCAGCGTGCTGATTATCTGATGATCAATTTTGATGGTGTCAAACTGCAGGTCCTGCAGATGAGCAAGTGAAGAGTAGCTTGTTCCGAAATTATCCAGTGCTAGTTTCACTCCGACAGCCTTCAGTTTTTCCATTACGTGCTGTGCCGAACGGAGGTTAAGCAGGTACGCGGATTCATCAATATCCAGAACCAGCTGGCCGGGATGAATATCTGCCTTGAGGAGCGCACTTATTATCCGGTCAACGAACGACCTGTCGTGGAAAAATGCCGCTGATACATTGACAGTGACCTTTAAACTGTTGGGGGCAGTTGCATTACAATGACTGGCAAAAGCGCAAGCTTTATCAAGCATCAGGCTGTCAATCTGACTGATAATGCCGCAGAGTTCCGCATGGTTCTTGAATTCTGCCGGTAACGTTTCTGTTCCGTCTTTCCTCTTCCAGCGCATCAGTGTTTCAACGCCGGTTATGGCCCCTGTGTGCAGGGACACAACAGGCAGGAAGCGGGCAAAAAATTCTTCATTAATAATACCGGTTTTGAGCTCCGCAGGTTGGGAAGGATCAAATTGAACAACATTATTTTGTTCTTCATCGAAGAAGCAGGATGCCCCGTCTTCGCTGAATTTGCTGTGACAGAGAGCTACGTCTGCTTTTTGAATAAGTTTTTCAAGACTGCTGCCGTGTTCCGGCGTTCTTGCAAAACCCAAAAACGCAGTAACGGTGAAATTTTTTCCGTCCACTGTAAATGGTGCTTCGAAAGATGTCTGCAGCTTGTTTGCAAGAGCCGTCAGGTCTTTCTCCGAGCATGGAGGAGGTATGATGGCAAGGAAGTCGCTTCCTCCGTACCGGATCAGCGTGTCTTGCGGCCGTATAATGTTTAAAATACGGTCAGCCGCCAGCCGGAGTACCATGTCTCCGCTTCCAAATCCGCTGGTGTTGTTAACAGAGTCGAGCCCTTGCAGGTCGATAAGGCAGATTGCCAAGGCGTCATCTGTATGCATAGTGGAATTTGTAAAGTCAGAGAGCCCGACCGTATAAAGATAGTGACGGTTCGGCAGTCCCGTCAGGTGGTCGGTGTTAAGGGCTTTTGTCCTTTCCTTTTCTGCCATTTGCCTTGCTGAGATATCTTCCAAAGCAATGGTTCTTGGAGTGTCATACGGGCTGGAAGCGAGCAGGCGTACATCAATTAGGGATCCGGAGGCATGCTTGAATTGAGCATGGAGCTCTGAATGTCCGTTGCCTTTTGTGTGTGGGTGTTGCTCCAGCAGCTTATGCAGATTACGCCCGTCGGGATTGATGTATTCAGATAGCTTGATGGCCTTGCTGCTTTCCGGAATATATGACCCTGTCAGCTTGCGAAAAGCGTTGTTGCCTAAGGATAAGACCAGGTTGGAATCTAGAATTGCAGCGGGCACAGGCAGGTTCATAAATGCATTGCGGTATCTGTCTGCAGCATACTGAAGCTGCTCTTTTTCTTTTGTGATATCTGTAATGTCCATGAATGCTTCAAGGATATAGTGTTGTCCGTCCTGAGGCACCAGCGCGGCATTTTTCAGGACAGTTAATTCCGAACCATCAGAACACCTTGCAGAACGGATAATCCGCGCGCCTTGTTGTTTGTTATGAAGAAGCGTGCAGGGCGATTGCCCAGAGCGGCAAATCAATGCCGTGCAATCTTTTCCCAATAGGGGCCCTTCTGCCATCCCCAGCATTTCCAGGCCGAACTTGTTTACTGATAGGATGGTACGCGTTTGCGGATCTATCTTCATTATACCCACAGGCAGGCAGTCCATCATGTGGGCGAAGTTGCGTTCGCTGCTTTGCACTGAATGCAGAATTGCATCTATCATTAAAGAAGCTCGTTTGATTTCATCTGCACTTTTAGGCAAGTTGACAGCGTGGTAGTTGCTTACATTATCCAGCTTTTCATTAAGAATTGAAATCCTGCGGAGAATTATGCGGTTCAAGAGCAAGTAGCCAAAGAGCATTACTCCCAGAGAGGCGGGAAAAAGGGATACCACAGTACTGCTGAAAAAATCAGTCGCGGGAAGCAGCGTCTTATTTTTATGAATTGAAATCAACGCCAGAGGAAGGTTGCCTGATAACTCGGGTATGGCTGTTCCGGAAAAAACGCCGTAGTCTGTCAGTTTAACTTTAGGCGGGGCAGAGGATCCCAGCCTCTTCGCGTCCGCAAGTTCCAGTAGCTCGGCAGGAAGGTTCGTAGCTACATTTTTGACAAGTGATATCTCAAAACCACTACGCTCCGAAAGTGACTGTTCATAGGCTTCATCCAGCAAGCGGGCAAGGCACAACCAGCCTGTTTTAGGGCCGATACTGCGTGCAGTAAGGATAGGTGTTATGGAAAGAAAATAGTATTTGTCGTGTATCAGAGCTACTCCTGTAGCCCCTGCTTGCGTGCTGTACTGGTGTATTCGCGGAATGAATGCGCTGGTATATTGTGCAACTGAGTCGTACATGGGTGAAGGTGTTACGTTGTTGCCAAGTTCTTGTTGTTCTGCTTTTCCGTTATGAGTATTGACTATATTCTGTGATGAACTTTGTGATGGAGTCTGCGAAAATCTGGCAAACACTACCTTGCTGGATTTATTAAGCAATACGAGATTGTTGACATTGTGAAATGGACGTACGGTTATAGTAGTGGGGAGGTCATTCTCCGGCACATTTCCTGAAGAAAGGAGTGTATATAGTTCGTCATTCCATGCCAGAAGCTGCGCCTGTTCTTTAAGCAGCCGGATATCATCATTCAAAATATGTACAGCCTGCCTGACCATCAACGTGGCAATTTGTTTTTTTTGCTCAAGTGAGTTTTCTCTTTTGCTGCTTGCATCAAGCAAATACTGCATACCGAAAAGCAGTATGCTTAGCATAATTGCTGCAAGCAGCGAGGTGTATTTTAGGCTGCATCTAAATCTATGCATGTGTATCCGCGTTTATTGTTCTGGCAAACCTCTTTACTGATATAAACAGCCTGTTAGATGTAGTGTCTGATAGCTATTATATTTGCTCTGCAGACAGCCTGTCTGCTGTAAGCATACTCAGGGTTCCGTCCTGAAACCCTTGCGGCTGCGCAAGAGCAGAGGGAAGGATTGCGAGCGGGCGAAAGCCCAGTCGCTTGATGAATTGCAGCGCGCGCCGGTTATTGGTCGGAGTAAGCCCCAGAAGAGCATCCAGCGGCGCTTTGGGGGCTGCGGGATGTTGTCTCCCTGTATGAGGAACAACTTCCTGACATTGCAGCAGAAAACTGCAAACATGATGCCCGATGGGCACAGCATGACGCAGCCCCGTGTTTAAGACTGCAAAGTGTATCATTGCTGTTCTGCCGGAAAAGGCATTCAGCCAGAAAAAAGCCAGCGGCTTTGCTGTGTTTCCAACCTGACCGACAGAGCTGATGATGTTGTCTGCTTCTTCAGATCTCGTTCCTTTTCTTTGTCTGCTTGCACCTTCGGTCATCGCAAAGGGCAGAATCTCCGGACTGGTGCATGTGGAGCTTTCGCCAGTCAGGCTCTGTCCGCGTTCTGTCAACGGAGTTTGCGCAGCAAATACACCGTAAAACCAGCATGCCGGAGACGTGGCCAGCTGTATGAAATCGCTTTTGCAGGTTATTTCTCCGTCATGGAATACAGTGTGCACCAGCCGTTGTTGCTTGAGCGCAGTCCACATGGATGCAATCTCGTGAGTGGTCAACACCACTGATGCAGTAGTTGCCGGTCGTCCTTTTTGTGGGGCGACCTTTAAGCGGAAGCTGCTTTGGGCAGCTTGGAATGCCGCTGAACGGGAAGTGAAACAGTGACTCTCCGCAGTGGTAGCCTCCGTGCGACAGGCTATGACCATAGTGCATACTCCATATTGCCGACACTGCTGCTAAAGCCGTCGCTGGCGGCTGCATAGCGGGTATCGACGGCAAATTGCGCATCAAGTGCGGTTTCGGTGATACGGGCAAGGCAGTCGAGCATGTCATCGTGTCCGCAAACTGGAAATGCAAGGAACTCTTCCTGCACCAGTTCTTTGGAAAGGTCGCGCAACCGGCCTTCTGAATCGGTAAAAGGACAGTTGCGGGGCAGATATATCTTTCCACGCTCAAATAATGGAATAAGCCTCCGGATTCTGTCTGCCTTTGCCAACCTTCCGCCCAGAGGAGTTATGTCGAACCTATGGTTGCGGCGCTCCATCTCGCTTTGCATGAATTCGATATCCGCCTGCATTCCGTACTGTTCGTATCCTACCGCCAGCGGCAGGTAGGTACGGTGCAGGCGGAAAAGCGCATTTGCCCTGCCTGTCAGGTTCAGTCTGTCCCTGATACCGTCGATAAGGTAGTAATTCCCGTCGGCAGCAAGCCCCAGAACAAGCATTACGGTCCAGTCTGCCTGCTCTTTGCGGCTGGCAGCAGGGTCTACCACTATGTAGCGGTTCATATCCTGCCAGCTATGGTCGCCTTCCGGATGCCACCAGCGCAGCCAGTCTTCTCTGAATCCTTGAGCTCTGTCTGCAACAGGGTCCTGCAACATCTGGCACCCGAACACAAAAGGACCCATGCGGCGACGTTTACCGGCAAGTTCCTCTGACGACAGAAATATCGGTGTACCCTCGGGTGTACCATCCTCTGTTGCGGCATGGATGCGCGGTGTTGCCGCCTGCCGCTCAAGCATGGTTTTGTATGTGTCGTTGTAGTGATATCTGGTGCCGATAGTGCGGCAGGCACCGCCGTGTGCCCCGAGATTAAGAGACAGTGCCCAGCATTCCGTCACCTTGGCTATCATCTCCGGAGAGGATACAGACTCGCGGGTGACAACATCGTCGTAGACCAGAAGCCGGAAGTGTTTCCCCGTGGGTTGACCATCCACCAGCCCCCATGCCTCCACTGTGAATTCCTTGGGGTTGGTTGTGCGGCGTACCACCAGACCGTGGTCAAGAGACCAGCGAGGAGATTGTCTGCGTGGCTCAGCGTATAACACGTCAGGATAGAGCTGTTTCAGTGCCGCGTTGTTTTCAAACTCGTGCTTGATTTGCGCCAGAAATCCTTTTGCCACGGGCCGCGAATGTGAAAAAATGCCGATGGTAATTTCGGGATCGTTCAGAATGTCTCTGATGCTTTGACCGAAAGTGATGATGGTGCTTTTGTAATGCTCCCGCGCCCACAGGTCGAGCATGCCGTCCGGCTGCTGCTGAACCTCCGCGCAGCGGGCAAAGCACCAGTCGTTATACATATCCTTTCTGCCCAGAAGCCGTGTAAGCAAAAAAAACAGGTCGCGTCTGCCCAGCTCTGCTACGGCGGCCTGTACTGCGGCATCACCGTTTCGGGCTGCCTGTTCGATAATTTCCGCCCAGCCTGCGGCGGCTTCTTCCTTGTTATGATATTGCATGCCCTGCATCCTTCCTGCTTTTCAGTCCGGTTGTTCTGTCCGTCTGATGTTGCGCAGTTCCACTGACTGCCTATGAAAAAACGGTAGACAGTGTGGTACACGATGCAGTAGCGGCGGCAAGGTGAGGCAAGGGTGATAGCCGGGGCATGCAGCTATGCGGTACCGGTCGGGCGGAGGTTGACAGCAAGACGTCCGGCAGGTGCAGCAAAGAGCGGTGCGTTAATTAAAAAGTTTCCGGAAAAGGATAACGAAAGGCAGCGTGTCATTTTCTTTTTTTGCGTGCTGCCATTGTCTGTCTGCACATTTTTGCAAACGTTGCATCCTTGTTCCGCTTTTCTGCGATACTCAGTGTGTTCCGTTCCTGCTCCTGCAGAATTTTGAGATAGTTTTCCAGACGGCGGGCTTCCAGCCTGCCGGTGCGAACGGCAGCCTTTACTGCACATTCGGCTTCATGCTGGTGTGTACAGTTGCTGAAGCGGCATGAGGATGCCAGTTGTTCAATGTCATCAAATGCTAAAGCCAGGCCTTCTTCGCAGTCCGCCAGTTGCAGTTCGCGAATTCCGGGAGTGTCGATAAGTATGGCGCCGGAAGGCAGAAAATGCAGACTTCTTTCTGAGGTTGTGTGACGACCTCTTGAGTCGTCTTCACGGATGGCCCCTGTAGCCTGCACGGCAGCCCCGCTGAGCGTGTTGACCAGTGTTGATTTGCCCACGCCGGAAGACCCGACCAATGCAAGCGTCTGACCTGTTTCACACCAGCAGTGAAGCGTAGCAACAGAGTCCGCATCAAGTGCGTTTACGGTGCAGACCTCCATGCTTTGCCGGATTCGTTTTGCTTGTCGGGCAAACTCATCCGCGTCTTCTGCCATGTCGCTTTTGGTGATAACCATTACGGGTGTCACTCCTGCTGCCAGAGCAAGCGTCAAATAACGCTCGATACGCGATTGATTGAAATCATTGTTGCAGGATGTGACAATGAAGAGCGTATCAATGTTGGCTGCAAGAGATTGCAACTGTGCACCCTTGCCGGGTGCTCTGCGTTGCAGGCTGCTTTTACGGTTCAGCATACGCACAGGAACATCTGTTTCCTTATCCATAAGCAACCAGTCCCCCACAGTGGGCAGCTCTGCAGCGTCATTTTGAAACCAGCTGCCGGGGATGGTTGTCTTCACCGTGCCGGCCTCAGATATAAGGGTAAGGTTTTTCCGGCGCACTCCGGAAACACGGGCAGGGTAAGTTGCTTCCCATTCTTCAAGGCTGAGCTGCTGGAGGTAAAATGGCCCCCAGCCTAACTGATTCAGGTCAAATACTGTATGTGTCATAATTGTGTGAAAATTGAATTCTATTAGAGTGTTCAGGGCGCTGGAAGGTGCAGAGCGAGAGCTTACCCCGTAGCCAGAATGAAAAAATGGTAGTTGAAGCTTCTGTTTTCCTGCAGGCAGATGCTCAGCTCGCTTTTGATGTCCGTAAGCGCTGTTGATCCTGCAAGACTCGGTTCGATGGCTTTTACTCGTTCTTTTAGCGGCAGGTAATAGGCCTGCCAAGCCTCTTCTTTGATAGCGAAGCTGTCAATTACTTGATAGCCCGCAGCTTCTGCCTGTCTGCAGCGTTCTGCCGCTGTTGTCATACCGGGGTATTCCGCTGCCCAGAAGTTTTTTTCCTGTCCGGTCTGATTTGGTGCATTCCAGACCATATCGCTGAACACCAGCACACCACCGGCTTTCAGAAGTTTTTTCCATTGCTTCAGGGCGGTTGTCACACCGACAATGTAGGCACTGCCTTCTGCCCATATAAGGTCGAACTGACCGGAGGAAAAGGGCATATCAGACATGCTGGCGCAGAGGGTGGTGAGGCCGGCTGGTAGTTGCTGATTTTCAAAGTGCTCTGCCATGTAAGCGCGCAGACGGGAGAGGGCAGACTCGTCATTGTCTACCGCCGTGATAGTTGCTGATGTGTGTCTGGCAAGAACTGCTGTTGCCACACCTTTGCCGCACCCCATTTCCAGAATTGCTTGTGGTGGAAAAGGAACCTTGCTTAATGCTTTCAGAGTTTCTTTTTCAGAACCCGGTCCCCACCGGTCCAGTTCTTTAAATATATATCCGAAGTCTGCCATGTATTGTTCATGTTCGTTCATATTTTTTGATAACCACTTAAGCCGAATGGCTTCTTTTTCATCAAAACCCTGAGTGATAAGCCAGTCGAGATGTGCATCAGGAGCCAGCCTGTTCAGCGACTCGTGCCAGTAGCGCAAGTCGCCTTTGCCTGCAAGCGCTGTGAGTAACTGTCGCGCCTGTTGTTTTTGTACAATTTCTGCATCCAGTTGTTCTAAGCGGGCAAGCAGAGTCCGTTGCTCCATCTTCGCATCAAGGCACGCTTTGCACTCTTGCAATGACAAGCCAGCCGCCCGCAGTTGCTGAATCAAGCGCATGCGTTGCAGGTCATGGTCAGTGTACAGTCGGTACCCGCTATTATTGCGCAGCCCCTTGATAAGTCAGATCTTTTCGTAATATAGCAGCGCGGTACGGGATAATTCTAATTGCTCTGCCAGCTCCGATATCCGATTCATTGCGTTTTTCCGGTGCGTTCTTTCTGCCATCTGATTTTGTGTACACTGTAAAGCTGTAGTCAGGTCAACAGTTGCGCAGACTTTTTTTACTTGCTCATCTGCTCTACAAAAGCATGTCAGGGGCAAAGGATACATGAGAAACAGAAGTGAAGAGCAAGGTAACGGTGGGGACTGTTGCAGTAAATAAATAATGGCCCTCCCTGTTGACAGACGTCTGGAAATATCTGACTAAAAAAGAAGACTCCGCTATATTGATTTGTAACTAGGCTGTGGAGATGCTTCCTGCTCTGTGCAGTCGCGCCTGTATGGAGTGTCCAGCCTGTGCTTGTGCTCTGCGGTGTCTCTGTACTTCCGTAGGGCGGGATGCCGTGACTCATCCCGCCCGCTGTCTTCATAAACTGCTATGTGCAGTTACATATAAGTATACGAGGAAACCGTGATGGGAACAGATGCTGATGATGCTACGAAAAAGCAGCAGGTTAAATTTGATCTGCGCACTCTTGTAGAACCGGACGGCAAGCAACCCCAACCAGCTGAACGCTCATGGCAGGGGCCATGTCCCTCGTTTATCTGCACTGAAGATGATCCGGCAGCCGACGCTGCGGAAGCGGCAGAGGAAACAGAGGAACCGGTCTACTATTCACTGACCGCCATGGTGCCGGATGCCCCCAACTTGCCACCTGTATTTAAAGCCTATGATATAACAGAGACAGGGCAGAACATGTGCCATGATCGTTCTGCAGACGTTACTCTTTCTCCTGAGTCAATCCGGCAGCTTGGCGCGATGGCCAGCTACGGGTGTTTTTCCGGCAACAATCCTGATAAAGATAAGTAGTCCATTTCTAAGCAGTTCAAACAGTCAGGCAACCGGTCCGTATTGATTTTCAGCTCCGCATATTGCGGAGCTTTTTGCTTGATGAAACTACGGGTACAAATAAGACGCCCTGCCGGCGGGAGACGACAGGGCGTAAAGAATATGGAAAGCCGCTAAGCTTACCAGATTGCTGCGTGTCGGATTAGAGGCTGTTCCGACTGGTGCCCTTGCCTTGCAGGGGGGGCTACCAAGGAAGTACACCCGCAACAATTATAGGCTGATACGTTTATCTGCTATTTGCTATTATATTTTTGTGAGTGATCACTTTGTGGCTGTGTCCGCATTTATTGTTTTCTTGTGTCGGGGCGTGTGATTACCGCCCGAAGGTTGCTGGCAGGCCCAGAGATGTCAGGGCGGCCCGACGGATATGCTGGTGTTCATGCACCAGTTGAAACACAATGTAATACTTTATAATATTGCGGACATATTCTATGGGTTGCTGCCCCACCGTGCGAGCAATACCCACTTCAAGATTATCCATCCAGACATCGGGATTAAGGCCCATTTCAGCGGTCTTTCGGCGGGCTTTACGCATGTTGCCCGGTCCGGCGTTGTACGCTGCAAATGAAAACAGCATCTTATCAAGGTATGAAATAGCATCACCAGAAAAGTATGTCTGGCGAAGGTGTGAAAGGTACTTTACTCCGGCATGGATGTTTTTATCCGGCGTGGATATGTCCGGCATATTCACAGGCTTGGCTGCCGCTGTTGAAGGCAGAAGCTGCATGATTCCGACAGCTCCTCGATTGCTGCGGGCGCTCTGGTTAAGCCTTGATTCCTGATATCCCTGTGCGGCTAGCAGAAGTGGCGCAAAGTCATACATTTCTCCGTACTTTTCAAACAGAGGCAGCGTTGCTTCCAGACTTTCCAGTTCATCCGAGCGGCCTGCATCGGCAACATAGGTTGTGCGGTCGTAATATTTCTGCTGCAACCATGCGTAGTCACCTGACCGCCTGTAGTATTTGATAAAGCTGTCACATACCGATTTCAGCTGTATACTTTCTTTGCGTACAACCCATGCCCGTGCTGCCGTATCCGTCAGAACTGCATTTTCTTCGATTTTTAAATTACTCAGCACAGTCGCCCAAAGCTGTGCCTTTTCGTAATCCACTGCTGCAAAAGCTATGGCTTCTCCGTCAACCAGTTCCATCAGGTCTTCCTGTGTCAGGCCGCCTTCTGCCTCGGTAACTTTAATCTCTTTCAAGCCTTGCTGTACGAGCTGGCGGGATACGTCTGCCGTAATTCCTGCAAGCGCGCTGCTTTTCAGTGCGTAGATGTGTTTGCCTGCAAGTTGTGAAACGCTTTCAAGCGCGGGGGCATCTTTAGAAGAAACAACGACTGCTTTGGCGGTCTGTGTCCATGTGGTCGTAAAGCGCATGTCCGGCGGGGCTTCAGCAGGCAGCGTGGCTTCAAAGCCGATAATATCGGCTTGTCCTTCACTCAGCATGCGCAGCATGTCGTCAGGGGCGGCCGGAATATAAAGAAAAGTAATCCGTTGTTCGCCCTTCAGGCCAAGCTTTTTATTAAGCCACTTCTGAAAAGCTCTCCCCGTGTCATATGCCAGACCGCGCTGCATGGCCCCGTCCAGAAAGAAGTCGGAACGGTTGTATGGCACAAGGACTCGAAGTACTTTACGTTGCTGAATTTCTTTCAGGTCGCCCGTAAACGGTCTGAAAATACCTTGTTCAAGCAGCTTGCGGCGTAGTTTTTTACCATTTTCTGTAACGGGCTCAGGCAGGACAGGTACTTCGGGGGCAGGCTCGGGACGTAACCAGAACCAGCTGGCTGTGGCAGCTATAACCAGCAGGCACAGAAAAGCGGCAATCCGTAAGAATCGAGTGCGTCTATCCAGAATAATTCCCCCCGAAGTTAATACCCAAAAGGCAATGATTAGGAACAGGAGATTTTCCGGTAATCTAGCGTTATTCAGAAGGTGTTGTCCAGCCAGCCTGATGAAGGCGGCCAAAACTGAACATATACGCGGTATATTTTTCTTGTGTTGCGGGTAGCTGCGTCGTTTGATCAGCCGCCAGACTGCATCGTTTTCTACCCAGTCATCTTCTTACGCCTGTGGGGCGTGTTCATATATTTGCACCAACGGCTTTGTTCCGCACGCTGCCCTTTTTGTTTTGTATCCCGCCCGACGAGCCGCTTTGCGTCAAGCGGTTTGCGGCATTGCTTTCAGGTGCGTCTTATCCTTCTCTCACCCCCTTGTGGCCCCTCTCGCCCGATTGCTCTGTGTAGTGTGCAGCCACGCGCTGCGGCACTGACCGTGGCAACGCCGTTGTTCGCTTTGTGACAGCGAAAAGCATTCATTATTTTTAACATTAAGGAGGCCATATGGGTGGAGGCGGAGGAATCGGCAAAGGCGCTTCCGTGCCATCGGCACCGGCCCCCCCTGAGCCGCCCATGCCTGTGGAGCGGGGCAATGCGAAAGCAGAGCGGGAAACCGCAGAACATGACCGCAAGGCGGCTCTGACAGCTCAGGGGGCAGGCTCGACATTGCTTACAGGTTCATTGGGCGACACATCTGCAGCGTATGTGCAGAGTAAAACGTTGCTGGGGCAGTAGCATGGGCACAACCACGTTGGAAGAAGCGCGCGAAGTTGCCGCGTTTATTGAATCAGAGCGCACGGGCTGGGAAAGCAGTTGGCGTGAGGTTGCAGACTATGTGCTCGGCTTTGACGGTGCATCTGGCGGAATCGGGGGGCAGCAGGATGGCGGGAGCCATCCGGCAAGCAGTCAGGGTGGCAAAACGGGCAGCCGCATCATTGATGCAACGGCCACACGGGCTTTGCGGGTACTGGCTGCGGGACTGCAAGGTGGGCTTACTCCTCCTGCAAGACCTTGGTTCAGGCTGAAGCTGGCCGACAAAGCTCTGATGGAATTCCCGCAGGTGCGTTACTGGCTGGGAGATGTGGAAGCGGAAATCTATCGGGCACTTGCCGGGTCGAACTTTTATCAGAGTTCACATGCGCTTTTTACAGAGCTTGCAGCCTACGGCAGTGCAGATTTGTACATGGAGTCTGATCCGGTACGCGTGATGCGCTTCAGCGTTTTGCCGCATATTGACTTTGCATGGGCGTGTGACGCGGCAGGAGCTGTAGATACCGTTGTCAGACGTTACAGGCTGACAGCTCGCCAGCTGGCCGAAAAGTACGGTGAAAGCAGGCTTACCCGAGCCACGCGCAGGCTGGTCAGCAAAGAACCGTATGGAAAAGTGGAACTTGTGCAGCTGGTGCGTCCTCGGGCCAGCCGGGACACGCGTAAGGCAGACAGCCGTAACATGCCGTTTGAGTCGCTGGTGTGGGAGGCGCAAGGCGCGCAGCAACTGCTTCATGAATCCGGCTATGCAGAGTTTCCGCACCTGTGCGCCCGTTGGGACGTTGGCGGCGGGCAGACGTACGGGCGCTCGCCTGTAATGGACGTGTTGCCTGATGTGAAGATGCTGCAGGAGATGGCACGTAGTCAGCTGTTGGCCGTGCATAAGGTTATCAACCCGCCGATGCGGGTGCCCACGGGGTTTAAGCAGCGGCTTAACCTGATTCCGGGTGCACAGAACTACGTTAATCCGGCCCAGCCGGATGCGCTTTCGCCGCTGTATCAGATCAGGCCGGATATTCAGGCTGTAACCTATAAGATTGAAGACGTCCGGCGCAGTATCCGCGAGGGGCTGTTTACCGAAATGTTCCTGCTTTTTGCCGGTGAGGCACGTTCGAACGTGACAGCGGCGGAAATTATGGAGCGCAGTCAGGAAAAGCTGCTTCTGCTGGGCCCCGTGGTGGAACGTCATCAGACAGATATTCTTGATCCGCTTATCGGTCGTGCGTTCGGGCTGCTGGCCCGTGCCGGAAGGTTGCCGGCAGCACCTGACGTGCTGGCAGGGCGCCAACTGAAAGTGGAGTACGTTTCTGCCCTTGCGCAGGCGCAGTTGCTCTCTGCCGCGCAGGGGGTACGTCAGCTTGCCGGTGATGTGGCAAGGTTTGCGGCTATGGCGCCGCAGGTGCTTGATAAGTTTGATTTTGAGCAGGCAGTGGATGAATTGGCATCCATTGTGGGCGCTCCGGCCCGCATTGTGCGCTCGGATGAAGATGTACAGCGCATCAGAGATGAACGCCTTCAGGCGGAGATAGCGGGCAGGCAACTGGCGTTGCTGGAAGAAGCAGGTCGGGAAGCCCGAAAAGAGGGGCGAAATGGAGCAGGGAGCGAGGCAGGCAGAAAAGCCGGTGAAAAGCTGGCGAAGCGCGTGGAACAGCCATGATGAATGAATATTCAGACGCACACTTTTCCGGCGGGGAGCATGACACGGTGTTACATGGCTTGCTTGGCATGGCCGACGGACAGCTGACTGACCTTATGGCATCGGAGTTTGCCCTTGCGCGGCAACAGGCGGCCCGTAGCGAAGCCCGTATGCTTGCCTATCTGGATGATCTTGCGGCTGTGCTGCGGATGCCATGCGGCAGCGGCTTGCGGGTAGTGCGCCATTGGCTGGATGCCGCATGCGCGTCAGAACGCATTTCAGGCAGGCCGGACATGCTGCCGTCTCTTGCAGCGCTGTTTGACTATGCGCGCGACCGGATGGCGGATGTAGCTCTGGCAGACCCTGCAAGCCATGTGCGTCTGCAACTGGAAGGCGCAAGGCTATGGGCCATGGCTCGTACAGAAAATACGCAACGCAATGCGGAAAAAACCGTGAATGCAGCTGCCGGTTAGCGGCAGTACGCGAACTATGCAGCAACAACAGCTGATTACGGGGGAAGCAATATGAAAAATATCTGGTCGTCGGGAAGGCGTGGCCAGCCCGAAGGAATCGCAAACGGCGTATCCGGCTTGCAGGGCGGTCATGCGACAGGCGAAAGGGGCACGGTTGAGGCACGGATAGTGACCGAGACGCCGGTGCGGAGCGTAGAACCAGCGCCGGCTGCAACTGTGCATGGCGGCACTGTCCATCGCAAAAATGCTGCGGGCGATACGGGGCAAACCGGCGCGGCTACACAGCACATAGCAGGAGCAGCCTCTGCACCCGCGCAGGCTGAAAGGGCAGGTAACGGTGATGACGCAGGTATGCGGCAACACGCCGCAGAAGCCGTTAATCAGGCACCCCAGCAGGTGGTGCGCACGGTGGAGGAATACACCATCACCCTGCCGGAACAGCTGCCTGTGAAAGATGAACTGTTGCAGGACTTCAAGGGCTTTTGCGCAGAGACAGGCCTTTCGCCGGAGCAGGCACAGCGTGCGGCGGACTTTTATGTGTCCAGACTGATGCAGGATCGCATCGGGTGCCGTGCAGATTGTGAACATGCTTTGCGTAACGGGGTGTTCGGCAATGCCTATGACGATCGGCTGGCTGGTGCGCGTCATGCGCTGACTTCGCTGGACGGACGCATGCAGGGCAGGCTGGCGCCCATGATCGAAGCGGGATGGGGCAACCATCCGGTGTTTGTGGAAATGATGGCCCATGTGGGGGAGATGCTGGGCGAGGATGCACTGGGGGCATCTTTGTCGGGCGGGGGCGGCGTTGGCCCGATGAGCACAGAAGACTTCCTGCGCCAGGAAGTTTTCAGAACACGTTAGGAGTGGGGAATGGGCAAAACTCTGAAAGAACTTGCCGGACTGTATGCCAAAAAGCAGCCGCGTCAGGTGGATGATCTTACCGAAGAAGCACCGGTATTGGGGATTATTCCCTTTGAAGAAGCCAGCCACGATTTGTGGAACATGTACGAGTCCGTAGACGACGTGCAGGGGGCAGGCTGGGTGCAGATGAATGCTCCGCTGCCTGCTGTGGATGTAACCGGCGAGTTGCGCAAGGTCGATCTGGCCATTCTGGGCGGCGAAATTGAATGCCCCGAAGATATGGCAAATATGTTCGGCGGGAAGGAAAAATACTTCTCGCGCAAACTGCCCAAGGTGATCCGCCGTTCCGGCATGTCTGCCGAGCATCGCATCATTTACGACAACTTCCGCGCATGGGCCGTGGACAACAAGCGTGTGACCAGCGCCGGTGCGGCAACCGATGATTGCTACAGCATTGTGGCGGTACGCTTTGTGCCCGGTGAAACCTGCGGCTTGTACAGTCCTCGTTGTTTCCGTCAGGGCGCGGTGCTGGATGCCCTGCCTGTGAATGGCGGCGAGCTGTATAAGGCCGCAAGCGGCGCGTATCAGGGCGTGCTTGTCTACGGTATGCGGCTGAAAGCGTACCTTGGCGTGCAGATTGCCAACAAGCACAGCGTGGCTGCCGTGGTTAACGCCAACGCTGCCAACGTACCCACTGCGGACATGATTGATGACCTGCTGGCAGATGTACGTGCCACACCCGGCAGCACCTATCTGTTCATGCATGAAAAGGCCAAGAACCTGCTGCAGCGCTACAAAGGCGGCGCATTGCAGGTGGACCCTGCCGGACGCGATATGGACAGACGCATCACGCATTGGAACGGCATTGAGATTGTAACTTCCTACAACTTTGACGACGGCACCGAAGCGGCTCTTGCCGTGTAAGTGACCTGTCTGCGAAGGCAGCCTGCCGCCGGAATGACTCAGTACGGCAGGTGCCTTCGCTTCAAACCAATTTGTACCTAATCCAGAGGGGGATTTGCCATGTACAACCATACGCTTCGTATCAACGGTGAGTTTCTTGCTTCGGCTCAGCAGATGCCTGCCAATACGCAGGTAACGGGTAATGGCGGCGTGTCGCGCGCAGGCTCTATGTGCGGCGCGGCAGAGGTGGTGGTGAAAGCCGTTGCGCCTGTGACACTTGCGGCAGGTAAAAGTTTTACTCTGCATCTTGAGCATGGAGACGCAGAAGACAGCCTTTCCGTAATGCCTGTGGCCTTTACCCGTCAGTATACCGATGGCCTGAATGCAACCGCAGGGGACATCATTGCCAGACTGCCTGTGCCCAGTGATGCCGGACGCTATGTGCGTGCGCTGCTGGGTACGGATGATGCCGCAGCCAGCGGTACTGTAGACGTCTTTATGGACTTTATTCCGCGCTAGGTTTCCGGGGGAAAGCTGGGGGGCGGTAACCGTAAGGCTGAAGCTTGAACCGCTTTAATTGTGCCCTGCAGGGGAGAGCGTTGCGGGCTGATAATTAAGAGGGGATGTCAGCCCCGACAGGCAGGGCCGTATGAGCGGTAGGTTGAACGGAATAGGCCGAGCGGGCAGGCGGGCTGCCGGATGTTTGCTGTAAGGTAAGGGGGACACCGGACAGCAAGGGGGGGCATCCGGCACGCCCGGACCGCCTGCAAAGCGGTTATGGTCACGGCTGTTGCGTGTAAGAGCCATCGGAAGGTGAGGCATATGCTGAATCAGCTTGAGGGCGGGCAGGCGGTTTTCGTTGACGGTACCAGACGTAACGGCTGCGGCGGTGAGGATTTCTTTTTGCAACTTGACTGTAGTGTTTCTGCCTTTCCAAGCCGTCAGCATATCAGTTCAACACCTGCTGCATTGCGGGCAGGGGAGGTGGGGGACAGGCAACATATACTGCGTACTGGCGTTACTACTTCAGGTTGCTTGACTAAAGGACTTACCCATAGACAGTCGGCCCGTGGGAAGCATGGCACCTTCAGACAGAGCGAAGGGGCGAATGCAAGCAGTCGGCAACAACTGCCGGATAAACAATGGCAGTTGTCGTTGTTGCGGGCCCAGTGTGCGGTTTTGCTACTTGATTTGTATGGTCGCAAAGGATGCGGGGAAGATGCCCGACGAAGCTGCCGGTAGAGGTGGTTATGTTGCTGTCAGGAGCATTCTGTAACGCGCGCTGTCAGGCTGTGCATTCGTCAGCAATTCCGGTGCAGCGGAGGATAAAATCCCTTATCCGGATGCGCTACGGATTCTATGCGTTCTGTCGCTACCTGTGTCCCTTTCTTTACGCTGGCGCCGTGGGATTTCTCAGTCCGCACTTTATCTTTCCCTGATCTTTTCCCGGCTCATGGCGGACAGTTGTCTGCCTTAATCCTTTGGTTCTATTCCAGAAACTATGTGAACAAATACATATGCCTTTGCCGCGGCGGGGCAATAAAGGAAGTTGTATGGCCTCTGACGTAAGCATTTGCAATAAAGCACTCCGGTATATCGGGGCAGAAGAAATTGCTTCTTTGAGTCAGGAATCGCGCAGTGCACGGTTGTGTGCTCAGTATTATCCCGAACTGCGCGATGAACTGCTGGAAGCCCATCATTGGAATTTTGCGACACGGTATGCCGTGCTGCCACAACTGGCTGTTACGCCTCCTTTCGGGTTTCGTTATGCCTACAAGCTGCCGCAGGATTGCCTGCGTGTGCGGCGCGTGCTTGAGGCTGGCACCGGTGTAACGTCCGGCCTGACTCCGGAGGCGGAAGGCGCTGCCCGTACTTTTGAGGTTGTTCAGGGCGGCGTTTTGTATACAGACGCCATGCCCGCCCGCGTTGTGATGACTGTGCGTGTGACGGAGGCAACTTGCTTTCCCGCCTTGTTTGCAGAGGCTCTGGCACGAAAGCTGGCTGCCGATATCGTGGTGGCAGCGACAGGCAGCGCAAAACTGTTTTCAGGTCTGCACGAGCTGGCAGGCCGCGCTTTTGAAGCCGCTCAGGTGGCTGATGCCGGAGAAGGTCATGCCGATCCGCAGGAGTATCAGGGCTGGTTGCAGGCGAGGTGGGCATGAGTCGTATCACTCTGACACGCAACAGTTTTAATGGCGGGGAGCTGTCTCCGCTGCTTTCTGCACGGGTCGATCAGCAGCGGTATTCATCCGGCTGCAAGACGCTGCGAAATATGACTGTGTATCCGCACGGGGCAGCCATGCGCAGGCCTGGCATGCGCCACCTTGGCATGGGGCTGCAAGCGTCCGGAGCTAGTGCAGGCGGTATCCGCCTTATCCCTTTTGTGTTCAGTCAGGAACAGGCCTACGTGCTGGAGCTTGGCGAAGGTTCCATGCGTATTTGGAAAGATGACGGGCTGGTGCTGGACGAGAATGGGAAACCCGTGACCGTAGAAACTCCGTGGCGCGGAGAGGCATTACAATCGCTCCAGTACTGCCAGTCTGCTGATGTCATGTATCTGGTATGCAGACAGGCGGCTCCCCGTAAACTGGCCCGCTATGCGCACGCAGACTGGCGACTTTCCGGACTCACCTTCGGCGCGGGCATTCCTGCACCGCAAGGGCTTACTGCCAGTGCAACCGGCACGGCGGAAAGACAATATCGCTATGTAGTTACCGCCGTGGCAAAAGAAGGAGGTGAAGAAGGGCTTCCTTCAGAGGTTGTCACTGTTACCGGCGCAAGCTCATTGAATGTGCGGGATCTGGTGCGTCTGCGCTGGCAGCCTGTGGATGGTGCAGAGACATACAACATCTACAAAAGTGTGTCCGGCAGCGACAGCTTTGGCTACATCGGCAAGTCAGGCGCAGGCGAAGTCTTTGAAGACCGCGGGGCAGACCCTGATTTCGGGCAGGGGCCGCCCAAATTCTGCAATCCTTTTGAAAAAGAGGGACAGTGGCCCGCGTGCGTGCAGTTTTACCAGCAGCGGCTGTGCTTTGCCGGTTCGGACGAAAAACCCCAGACAATCTGGTGCAGCCAGTCTGCCAACTACGAAAGCATGAACGTATCCAGCCCGTTGCGCGATGATGATGCCGTAACGGTGACCATTGCGGCAGACAGGGTAAACCGCATCCGCTGGATGATGCCCGCCAGACGCCTGCTGGTGGGAACGGCGGGGGGCGAATGGCAGCTTTCCGGTTCCGGTGACAGGCCGCTTACGCCTGTGGATGTGCAGTTGCGGCGGGATACCATGCACGGCTCCGCCGACCTGATGCCGCTGGTCATCGGGCAAAGCATTCTGTTTGTGCAGCGCGACGGTCGCTCTGTCAGAGAGTTCCGGTATTCGCTGGAATCTGACGGCTATGATGCTGCAGACATGACCATTCTGGCAGAGCACATCATGCGCGGGCACCGGATCGTTTCATGGTGCTATCAGCAGTCGCCTGCTTCTGTTGTGTGGTGCGCATTGTCTGACGGAACTCTGGCGGCCATGACCTTTCTGCGCGAGCATGAAGTGGTCGGCTGGCATAGGCACGAGACTGACGGCGTTGTGGAAGCCGTTACCTGTATTCCCGGCGCATCAGGTGACGAGGTGTGGCTTTCTGTGTGCAGAACCCGCGTATGCACCCTGCCGGACGGGACTCACGGCGAAGAAACTATCCGCAGCATTGAGCGGCTTGAAGCTGTCATGCGGGGGGCTGATGCCGCCGAAGCGTTTTTTGTGGACTCCGGCCTCAGCCGTGAAGGTGAGCCGGTGACCACGGTGGGGGGGCTTGACCATCTTGAAGGACGTACTGTGCAGATACTCTGCGACGGATGGGTGCATCCTCCGCGTATAGTGCAGAACGGGTGTATTCTGCTTGATACTCCTGCCAGCCGGATTCATGCGGGACTGGGTTACGTAAGCGAACTGGTTCCCACTGCATTTGAAACCATGACGGGCGATGGTTCCAGTCAGGGCAGGACGCGGCGGGTGTCTCGTGTGCGTGTTGCGCTGCATGAATCAATGGGACTGAAGGCAGGAACGGAGGGTACGCCGCTGTCTGAAGTGTTGTTCCGTATGGCATCTGACAAGGCGGGACAGGCGTTACCGCTTTTCAGCGGTGAGCGGGATATCGCTGTGGAAAGTCGCCATAACGGCCAGACACATGTGGTGCTGCGGCAGGAAGACCCGCTCCCGTTAACCGTTTTGTCCATTACTGCACAGCTGGAGTTTGGCGAATGGTAACGGCGAGCACAAAAAATTGCCTCCAACGCCGGAATCTGCTGCTGGATGGCGGGCTGGTGATACGTCGTGCAAGGCCACACCATATTCGTCATGTGGCAACACAGTTGCGCCCTTCTGACTGTTACGAGGCAACAGCTATGACAGGGCTGAAAGCAGCCGATGCAGTGTATGAAAGCGTGCGGCAGAGCGATCATGTATGGGCAGTGTTGTTGCCGGAGAAGGCTTCGTTGCAAGGTGGTAGATTACATAGTGCTACTTCGGGGCAGAGCTCGAGCAGTACCGGAGTGCGCACTAAAATACAGGGCAGATTCCGACAGCGTCAGGGTTCTGTATTGGAACGGCAAAAGCCTCAGGATTGTTCGAGCCATACCTTGGACTTTGAGGATGAGTCCCCCCGCGGAGGCTTGCGGTACTCTGCATTTTCTTGCGGGCATGGTTCAGCCGGAATAAAGGCTGTATTGTGCGGCAAGCCTGTGGCGTTATTCGGTGTGGCTGGAGTCAATCTGCCTGCGGGGAGCCTGAATGGCTGCGGCGGAAAGGCTTGTATGGCCGGCATGCCGTGGTTTGTGGCAACGCCGGATGTGACTGGCTGTTCGCGCCGGTTGTTACGCCTTGCCGGAGGTTGGCTGGAAGCGTTTCACGGCCAGTATCCGCTGCTGGTGAACGCAGTGCATCGCAATAATGTTGTTTCACAACGCTGGCTACGCAAGGTGGGGTTTGAGTTGTATCCGGCGGATGGTGTCGGAGTTTTGCCTGACGGTAAATGGCTGGTTTTTGCACGTCATAATTAGGGGGACATATGTGTGTTGTGGAAGGTGCGTTGGGAGCTGCTTTGGTGGGAAGTACGTTGTTTAGCGGCAAAGGGGCTGATGGCAGTTATTACAAGCATCAGCAGGGAGTGCTGGAAGAGCGCGCACGTAACGAAGAAGAGCAGGCGGTGCGTCAAGCTGATCAGATCAGGCGCAAGGGGCAGGTGCATCAAGGCGGTACCCGTGCTCTGCTGGCGGCGCAGGGTGTGCGTGTTGACCAAGGCAGCGCCCTAGATTTGCTGCTGAATGATGAAGCGTTGTTTGAAGATCAGGCTCAGGAAGCATTGTATCAGGGAAAAGAGCGTGCATGGAATTATCGTACGCAGGCATACGGGCAATCGCTGCGTTACCAGCCGCAAGAGTTTGATTACCTTGGGACTGTGAAGAAAGTGGGCTCGCTGCTGGGCAAGGTCGGGGCATATGCCGGGTCTTAATGTTGATATTTCCATGACGCAGGCCGGTGGAAAGCCTCGGGCACAAACTGCAATTGGGGCAGCAGGGGCTGGAACATCATTATCAGGCCGTAAAGCCTATGGACGGATGACTGTAGTGCCGGAGGCCTTACAGCAAATTTCAGGGGAAATGGTCGATCTGAAAAATGCTGGAATCATTGGGAAGGCGTCTGCAAAAAATGGAGCTGTAAGTTCTGAAAGAGCGGATGCCGACAGATATGCCTTACAACTTTTTGAAACTGTGACTGAATCGGAGCAGGCGCTGCGGGGGGCTTTGGGGCAAGACTCGGTACCAGAAAACGGTGCGCTGCGCCGTGTAGTCGAGGAAGCCCGGGGTAGGCTGCCGGCCTCATTGCATACAGCCTATGACGAGTTAATGTATCCGGCTGCAGAAGGCTATCTGAGGGGGGCAAAGGCTGCGCGTCGCCATGTCTATGAACAGAAGGTGGCGAATACAGTGCAAAAACGCCTGAAAGGCCTTTCTGAAGATATGCGTACTCTGGCAGCCAATGGCAGGAAGACGGACGATGTTTTACTGTTGAACACTGCTTTAGCCCAAAAGGCAGAGCAGGCGGCACAGACCGTGCGCACAGGCGGGGCGCTGCTTGGGCAACGTTCTGATGCAATCGAGAGTGCTGTGCAGCAGGAAACTACCCGCCTTTGTACCGAGGCCGCAAGGATTCTGGCTTTCGGGACAGACACGCATGCCTCTGTGGCTTCTGCCGATGCCATTGGGCTGGAACGTGCGCGTAGCTGGTTGGCGCACAGCTCCAAGCTGATGGCAGAAGGTCGCTCCTCTGGAGATGTGAAGAAAGTCATGTCAGGCAACGAGTGGCCGGAAGGCAAGCAGGGTAAACAACCAGAGCAGCCTTCGAGGACAAAGCTGGCAGAAAGGAACGAGCAGGGTAACGCAGCTTCTGCGGACAAGGCGCGAACAGGTAAGTATGAGGGGGCTTTTAAGCCGCTGCTGGAAAGTCTTGCCGCAGAGTTTGCTCAGGCAGAGCGCATCATCAAAGCTCGTGAACTTGCTACGCAAATGCTGGAGCAGGGCGATGCTATAGACTCAACGTTGCCTGCTGCACATGCCGGTTCGCATGCAGGCAGTCGGAGGATAACCGGAATTACCTCCGGCAAGGACTCCGTAGCGGAAAATATGTTTGGAGTCAGTGTTGACGGTGCAGCAGGGAGCGAAACTGAAATCCACAATCTGGCACGTCAGATGGCTGCAGATATGTGGGGACACCATAAGCGGCAAATGGCTGCCGAGCGTGATGTGCAGGCAGAAGTTGCGTGGGCTGCTTTTAACGCTGCTCCGGATGCTGCCTCCCGCCGTGCTGTTGCGGCAGGCAGTCCGGCACAGATGAAGGAAGTACTCTCGCAGGCTGCTGATTCCGTGGCAGAGCACGGCAGTCTGCAGACTGATTGGGATACTTTTTACAATACGCGGCTTGCTCTTACCGCCGATACAGATATCTGGGCCTTACGCCATAAATTGGCAGACACAGAGTTTGCTGTGCTGCAGGCAGAACGGCAGGCATTGGCAGACGGGCATGAACCGGCAGGACGCAGGCGGCTTATGGTGGCCATGGATGCAGCAGGCGTGACTGCGGAACAGGGGAGAAATCAACACCCCACAGGGCTGGGCAGGCAACTGCACATGCTGGAAGAAGACATGCGGCAAGATAGTGACGTTTCATATGCGCAGGCGGCGCGAATGGGGCGCGAGTTTTTGACATCAGTTGCCGATGCCCGAGCCGGAACAGAGATAATCCGCGGGAATAGTTATGGGGCTGTTGTTTCCCCGTTTTCAGAGCAGCAAGCCTCCAAAGGCGGGCTGAACGGCGAGAGCCGGTCTTATATGCGGGAAGCATCCTCCGCAACCGGAGCGCTCCGAGTCGCAGCACAAACAGATGCGAGCTTTGCTGAACCACTCACTAATTCAGTAGATTATCGTATCGGCGTGTCAGAGCCGTATGTTGCTCCGCGTCCGGTTGACAATTACGGCATTCAAAGCGCCTTGAACTCAAATTCAAATTCTAAAGCGGCGTATGCGTTATCTAAAAAGCATGCTGCTGGTCGTGATTTTCTTAAAGGGACATTTTTTGGATAAACATGAACAGGTACACTGGTCTTGTCTTTTATTTCAGTGTGTTGCTGAGAAGGTAAAAAGACGGGCAGGAGTTGTGCTTCTGCCCGTTTATATATGTAATGACCTTTAAGGGACGAAAGCCTGCCGTACTTTGGGTGGTGTGAGTTACGTATTACAGGTGAGCGTTGAATCTAAGTTTACAAAATAAGTAAAAGGTGGATTGGTTCAATTTGACAACACTTGGAAGCGCGGCAGCTTTCGTTCCGTTAGATTTATTTTTACCTTACTAACTGAAAAATAATACTTTGTTTTAGATATGACACTGAGGCTTTTTCCTCGTGCTCGGAGCGGAAAATAATCGTCAGTAAACTCAAAATGATTAAGAATACGAGAAAGCAATGTTTTGAAGAGTGAGGGGTTTACAGAAAGCGACAAAAATGTAAAAGTAATTTCGACATGGTGGCCGACCCCCTTCACAGTGTTCTGCCATCATGGTCTCCGGACTTGAAACTCTCCGTCACACCTTCCAGTCCGGAGTGCTCCGTGCCTCCTCCCTTCCCGGGCAGGCCGGATATCTTCCCCGCCCCGTCTGCCCAGCCGCTCTTCCCGGCAGACGGGGTATTTCTTTTCCGCATTTGTAATCAGGCATGACTTCTGTCGTTCGTTGTGCAGGTTAGGCAACGGCGTGGCACGTCGCTGCTCAATTTTTTTGTTATGCTTCTATCGTTCTGTAGTTATTGAGTTATGATGCTGTCCTCACTCCTGCGGACTTGCGGACAGGCAATGGGGTAAAACTCAACTGGCTGGCACCAGAAAAAGCAAAGCGGCGACAAGCTGTGTTAGCCTGTCGCCGCTTTGCTTTGCAGTCTGCCTGCTTAATTTACTTGCATCCTTGGCTTTTTACGCCGCAGAAGAATATGTTTGAAACCATCGTGCAGTGCTTTGCCATGTCAATCGCGTCAGGGTGATTGATGCTCAGGCGGGCAAGTCCCATGCAGAGCGTCATAAATGTTGCCGCACCTACCTTAGGATCAATGTCGGCCCGTAATTCTCCGGAGTCGATGCCTTTGCTAAAGACTGCAGTAAGATTGTTGATAAACTCAACATCCTGCTGGATCATCTGCGCATGGTGTTCGGCAAGTTCGTCATTTTGCTCAGTTTTTGTCAGCACCAGATCCAGCGCCTTTTGCATCGTTTCGTCTACAGCCAGCTTAAGCATCCAGTGCTGCAATACTTCCTGTAACACAAAGCATGCGTTGCCGCCTCGTTCCAGAATATGTCGCACAAGGCGGGACATGGGCGCGAAGGCCTGATCCAGAACAGCTGAAAAAATATCAACTTTGTTTTTGAAGTGCCAGTACACGGCACCTCGGGTAAGGTTCGCTTCTTCTGCAATATCGTTAAGAGTAGTGGCAGAATACCCTTTTCGTAAAAATACAGTAAGGGCGCAATCCAGAAGCAGTTGTCTGGTTTTTTCCGCTTCTTCTTTGGTTTTTCGAGCCATTTACATCCCTTTGTTAGATTCGTTCCGGATACTATTAACAGGGAATGTTCCGCTTTTCCAGTAAGTAGCGGTGTTTGATTTTTTTGTACAAAAGTGTTGTGCAATACTTGGCTGTTAGAATCAATGATAGAGAATAAGCAAGAAGTGAACAATGCTTATTTATTTGATTTTTAAGTATTTTTGATTTTTATGCTTTATGTTGGTTAGTTGTTCTATGATTCATTAATTTAAATGGCTTTCTTGACAAGTCTGTTTTATTTGATATTAATCAATCTGATTTGTTAATGAACAACATATGAGTAGTCATGGCAAGAGAGCTGCTTAGTTTGCGCGAAATCGGGCGCCGTCTTGATGTTCCGCCTTCTAGTATTGTGTACTACAAGGATCGGTTTGTCCGATTTATTCCCACTGCCGGAGGGAAAGGAAGGCGGCTGAAATACCCGCCGGAGGCTGTCACGCTTTTCAAGGAGATCAGGGAAATGTTTGAACGCAACCTGTCTGCGGAAGAAATTGAATCTCACCTTTCTGAAAAAGATGTGATAGCCGGTGCATACGGGCCCGGAGTGCAGACGGGGGCTTCCGGTTTTTTTCTTTAAGGCAGAGGCGGAAGCAGGCAGCTTTGTGCAGGAATTATCCGGTGTTCTGGAAAAAATGTCCGGCGTTCTTGAAGCGCAGGCAGGTTTTCGTGAAGAAATTCAGTCGTTGCGGCGCGAGGTGGCCTTGTTGCGTAACGAGCGTGAACAGCAGGCGCAGCAGCACAGGCAGAAAATTGCCGAACTTGAAAAGCAGATTGAGTTTCTGCGTACAGAAAAAACAACGTACAGAGAAAATGCAGGGTTTGGCACCCGTACCGAACAGGCTGGTTCTGCAAGGCAGGAAAGAAAGGCTGACGGTTCGCGCGGCGCAGGCATCAAACCTCCTGCGTCGTTTTTAGGCAGACCTCTGGTTATCCATCGCGGCGAAGAATACATAGGTGTTGTGGGCAGGGGAAAGCCCTTTACGCTTGCCATGCTTATAAGCCTGATAGAGCGAAACGCCGGTTCGCAGAAAGTGCGTAGCATGGAATGGCGCCGGGATAAGGAACAGTGGATGCTGGTGATTAATTCTCAGGACGCAGATGGAAGCCAGAAACACGAACACGAACTGCGTGTTGCCCGCACAACTACACCCAGCGGCAATACTGTTACACAGTTGTGCAGGTTGCGCATCGACGGCGACGTTGTGCCGGAAAACTTTCTTCTGGCTCTTTTTAAGAGCATCAAAGACGGGCTGGAAAGCTGATACGCTGACAAATTTTGCGGCAGACTGTCTGCCACACAAACGGTGCGGTGCTCTCATGGCATGGGTGCACCGCACCGTTTGTGTCATATTGCCGTCAGTTCGATATCACCCCATACGCCGATTTTACCGGCGCACTGAGCAAAAACGGCACGAATACCATGAGCCTGCAGCTGCGCTGCACGGTCTGTCACGCGTGTAACATCATCTGCATTTTTCAGCATATTGCAAAAGGCCGTTGCGGCGGCATCTGCTATGCTGGCATCGCTTGCAACGACGCTGACCAGATCTCCCGTTCCCAGACTTAGCGAATGGCCGATGGTTGCAGATGAGGAACATACTGAAAGCGGCATAGCCTCTGCCGGAATAACCAGACCGATGACAGAGTCGGATTCAGGGTCGGGAAGAAGTCCTACAGTGCGCGGGTGTGGTGAAAACATAAAAATGTCTCCGCCGTTTTCAACAAGAATATCAAACTGCTTACTGCAGTTTTTTTCTGCACGCTTCTGCAGAAGCCGTAACAGCCCTTCTGCAACCATCTGCGCGACGGTTCCGGCTACAGCAGCCATGGGGCCGACTTCAAGAAGCGCCGCTCCGGCTGCCATACGTCTTACCACTTCGGGGGCATGTTCCGGTACTTCAACAGGTGTCAGGCTGTGGGCAAAAGAAGGGCAGATAGCAATCCATGAAACTATCTGACCCCGCAGAGTGCGCACTAGCTTTGCTGCTTCTTCCTGCATCAGTTTTGGAGCAGTAATCCAGAGATCCGTTTCTTCCAGCACTACCTGAAAAGAAACATTCCCTTTGCTCGTGGAGTGCTGCTTGCGGTAGTGACGAAGGGGACTTGTGTGTATGCGATGGGTAGCGGATGTTGCGGACATGGGCCTTGTATACGATGCGTAGCTGCCCCCTGCAAGTGGCTTAGGCTCTGGAAGCAATGAGAGCTTTTTTTGAAGGAGATGCTGCGAGATGGAGCACTGCGTTCCTGCCGCTACTGGCTAGTTTGCCGCGCAGCGGCCGTGCTGTGCTATGTAACCAATTGCTTCAGCAAAGATTGTCAGCTCAGGATTGGGTCAGGTGCGTCAGCGGTGATGTAACCGCTGACGTGCATAATGTCAGTGCGCTGTTTATAACGTGCATTGTCTAGATGAGGACCAACTGTCTGGAACGGCAGTGCCCTGAAAAGCGGTAGCCTTTTTGTGCCAGTGAAAATGCGGCATGGGGTAAAAAGCTTGAGCTGAAAACCGGACGCCCGCTACCAGAATAATTTTAGATAACCTGCCGGATTGCGGCAGTGTTATGGCTTACCTGAACAAGCGTTTTAAAAATGCTCGTCCCATTTCCAGAGTGGCGGCACAGCGCATGGTGTCCAGCGTACCGAACTCTTCACGCATCAGACGCAGAAACTCACGCATTCCGGTAAAATCGCGTAGCTGGATGTATTTATCTATGCATCTGCGGGTGTATTGCCCAAGAGTGTTAATCCGCCATTCTTCAAGCTCTTTGGGAAGCAGAAATTTGCGCTCGGCAGCCATGCTGAAGGGCACGGTTACACACACCATATCGTCCAGCAGAACTTGCGGTGCGTTAATGCGTGAATAGCCGGATTCGGAAAGACGATATTCGCACACAGGGGTATGTTCGTATGCCGCGTCACCATAAAATGCGGCGATGAACCCCAGCATTTCGTCCAGACTGATCATGGCGGGCGGCAGTGGTGTTTCCAGAACGGAAGCCACTACATCGTCACGGAACAACATGCGTGAAAAAAGCCCTTCGGGCGGGCGGCGGCTGGATTGTACGAAGTGTCTGCGGCCATTAACCGTTTCCGGCGTTTCTGGGGTCATGACACTACGGCTGCCGTCTTCGTGCACTAAGGTGCAAGCACCTGTGACCACTGCTGTTTTCCCGAAGGTGTGCGCCATCAGCTTTTCCAGTCCGTCCGGCAGAAGTACGTCATCATCATCAAGAAATTTAAGCCAGCGTGTAGAGCACAGCTGTGCCAGCCGCAGGTAATTACCGCAGGGGCCAAGCGGTGATTCATTACGGACGTAGCGCACACGGCTGTCTGCCAGATACGGTCTGACAGCATCAGCGATGGCGTTTGTGGGGCAATCGTCTGAAATGATGACTTCTTTTACAGGCCATGTCTGAGCAAGCGCGCTTTCCACGCAATCTGTGAACCAGTCGGGCTTGTAAGCGGGAATAAGTATACTGACATCGCGTCGGGAAGCGTTTTCCCTGTGCGAAGTGGTTGATTGGGTAAACATGATTGGAGGACTTTGAGCACAGTTCATGGTGCAGGTCAAGGCAGTGGGCTTTTTATTGTGGTACTCTCGCCTCTTTTGCAACCGAAGCAGAAAAAAGCGCAAAGAAATCTATAACGGCCTTTCCGCTGGCAGAAAGGCCGCACAGATAAAGAAAAATGGAGAGGAGCGGACTATACCCTATGGCCGCGGGCTGCAAGCAGTTTGCGTGTCAGGGCAAGCACTCTGTTTTTTTCAAAGGGTTTGATGAGGCACTCTTTACAACCCGCATTCTTTGCCAGCACAGACAGCGAGCCGGATTCCGGCTGCCCTGTCATGGCAATGATGGTGGCGTCGGGTGCGGTGTTTTTCACAACTGTGATGCCTTCTCCGGGTTCGCAGTCCGGCAGCACCATATCCATGAAAACCAGATGTACCTCAGTGTCTTCCAAAAGGTTCAAGGTTTCGGCGCTGTCTCCAGCTTCAAATACCTCGTGTCCCTCATCCTCAAGCATAATGGACAACGTTGTCCGGGTTACCGGATCGTCATCGGCGATAATAATGGTCGCCATGCGTCAAACCTCCGAATTTTGCGACAAAAATTACTTCACACAGAAAAGTCTCATGTGCAAGTGCCTGAGGCAGAAAAAGTTGCAAAGGACTTCACTTTACAAACTCTTGGTTTTGGTCCTAAAAGTTTCTTTTGGATGAGGGCTCATATCAGTTCGTAGCAGCACACAACCACAAAGGAACGGCCATGACGAAGCACTTTACGCAAATTCGGGATCTTGGATATCAATCGGCATGGGACGTTCTGCGCCGCGCTAAAGAGATGAAAGACGCTGACTACCGAAGCAGTCTGCTGGAAGGTAAAAGCGCCATCATGCTGTTTGAAAAAGCTTCCACCCGTACGCGTGTTTCCTTTGAAACCGCAGTATACCAGCTGGGCGGTAAAACAATTTTCATGACTCCGGCTGAAAGTCAGCTGGGGCGTTCAGAACCGCTTCGTGATACTGCACGGGTGCTTTCGCGGTACAATGATCTTATGATTGTGCGTACTTTCGGGCAGGAAAAAATCGAAGAACTGGTGGAATACGGTAGTATTCCTGTTATCAATGCCCTTACCGACGAAGGTCATCCCTGTCAGGTAATGAGCGATATGCTGACCATTTACGAGCGTACCCCTGACATTGAAAACGTTCGCGTTGCATGGATAGGCGACGGTAACAACATGGCAAACTCGTGGATTGAAGCTGCCATCTTCTTTAAGTTCGAGCTGTTTATGGCCTTCCCCGAAGGCTACGAGCCTGATAAAAACCTGCTGGCTCTGGCTATGCAGGCTGGTGCCAAAATCTTCCTGACACATGATCCGGAAATGGCGGTGGAGGGCGCTCATTATGTAAACACTGACGTCTGGGCCTCTATGGGACAGGAAGAAGAACAGAAAAAACGCGAGGCGGCTTTTGAGGGCTATTGCGTAAACGATAAGCTTATGGCACTGGCAGCTCCTGACGCCAAATTTATGCACTGCCTGCCCGCACACAGGGGTGAGGAAGTGAGCGAAGAAGTATTTGAAAGCCCCGCATCCATTGTATGGGATCAGGCGGAAAACCGTCTGCACATGCAGAAAGCTCTTATCGAGTGGGTGATGGCGCAGTAGTTTTTTTGTGTCCGGCGCGCCTGCTGGCGGCCGTGCCAATGACAATCAGATTATTACGGGGCGCCACCGCGCCCCGTTTTCCGTGAAAACGGCAGACGTTTTCTCAAGAACAAAAATCAGACTCAGGTAAGGTATATCATGGGTAAGGAAATCAAAAAGGTTGTGCTTGCCTACTCCGGCGGGCTGGATACATCGGTTATTCTGAAATGGATTGCCAAAACGTACGATTGCGAAGTGGTCACGCTGACTGCAGACCTCGGGCAGGAAGAAGACCTCGACGGCGTGGATGAAAAAGCGCTGCGTACCGGCGCTACCAAGGCGTTTGTTGAAGACCTGCGCGAAGAGTTTGCCCGTGACTTCATTTTTCCCATGATGCGCGCCAGTGCCGTGTACGAAGGTCGCTACCTGCTGGGCACCTCTATTGCCCGTCCGCTTATCACCAAGCGTCTGGTGGAAATCGCACATGCTGAAGGAGCACAGGCTGTTGCTCATGGTGCCACCGGCAAAGGTAACGATCAGGTGCGTTTCGAGCTGGCAACCGCTGCGCTTGATCCTTCGCTGAAGACCATTGCACCGTGGCGTGAGTGGGACTTCCGCTCTCGTACCGACCTTTTGAATTTTGCTGAAGAAAACGGCATTCCTGTTATCTCTGCCGGAAACCGCAAACTCTATAGCATGGACAGAAACATGCTGCATTGCAGTTTTGAAGGCGGCGAGCTGGAAGATCCGTGGAACGAACCCGGCCCCGGCAGCTACATCATGGCTGTTCCGGTTGAGCAGGCTCCCGATGAAGCGGAATACATCACCATCGACTTTGAAAAAGGCAACCCCGTTGCCATTAATGGTGAAAAGATGTCTCCCGCCATCATCATGAAGACCCTGAACACCGTGGGCGGAAAGCATGGTGTCGGCCGTCTTGATATGGTTGAAAACCGCTTTGTGGGCATGAAGTCCCGCGGCGTGTACGAAACCCCCGGCGGAACCATTCTGCATGCTGCGCACCGCGATCTTGAAGGTATCTGCCTTGACCGTGAAGAAATGCACCTGCGCGACAGTTTGATTCCCCGCTATGCCGCTGCCGTGTACAACGGTTTCTGGTTTGCGCCGGAGCGTGAGGCCCTGCAGGCTCTTATTGATAAGACTCAGGAAACTGTTACCGGCACCGTGCGTGTAAAGCTGTACAAGGGCAACGTGGTTCCTGTTGGCCGTAAGTCTCCCTTCTCGCTGTACCGTGCCGATCTGGCGACTTTTGAAGAGGACGAAGTATACAATCAGGCTGATGCTGCCGGATTTATCCGTCTGAACAGCCTGCGTATTCTTGGCTACAGCAAAAAAGAGAGAGGCTAGCATGACTGCGGGCAAGCTGTGGGGCGGGCGTTTTCGCGAACGTACCGCCGGATTGGTGGAGGAATACACCGAGTCCGTCTCGTATGACCGTGCGCTGTACGCGCAGGATATTGCCGGTTCCAAGGCTCATGCCCGTATGCTGGCGCGTCAGGGCGTAATTTCCGCTGAAGATGCAGAACGCATTGCAGAAGGTCTGGAACAGATCCGCGCGGAGATTGAATCCGGAGAGTTTGTGTGGCGTACCGAAATGGAAGACGTTCACATGAATATCGAAAGCAGGCTGACGCAACTGGTAGGAGATGCCGGTCGGCGTCTGCACACCGGCCGCAGCCGTAACGATCAGGTCGCGCTGGACTTCAGGCTGTTTGTTTCTGACAGAATCCGCCAGTGGCAGCAGCTTATCGGCGGCGTTATTGCAGCGCTGACCGCTCAGGCGCAAGAACATAAGGAAACGCTGCTGCCCGGTTGTACGCATTTGCAGGCCGCTCAACCTGTAAGCCTTGCCCAGCACCTGCTGGCCTATGCGTGGATGCTGCGCCGCGACTTTGACCGTCTGGCAGATTGCGACAAACGTGCCCGTGTGTGTCCCCTTGGCGCTGCTGCGCTGGCAGGCACTACCTATCCGCTTGATCCGCACTCAGTTGCAGAAGAGCTGGATATGTACGGCGTGTTTAATAACTCCATGGATGCCGTTTCCGACAGAGACTTTGCACTGGAAGCACAGTTCTGCGGTTCGCTGATCATGGCGCATATGTCACGCCTGTGTGAAGAAATCATCATCTGGGCGAATCCCAACTTCGGGTACATTTTCCTGCCTGATGCGTATGCCACCGGCTCCAGCATCATGCCGCAGAAAAAGAATCCCGATGTTGCAGAAATCATGCGCGGTAAAACCGGCAGAGTATACGGCGGCCTGATGTCGCTGCTGACCACTCTTAAAGGACTGCCCATGACTTACAACCGTGACCTTCAGGAAGATAAAGAACCCTTTATTGATACTGACCGCACGGTTTCCGCTTCGCTTGAGATTATGGCCGGTATGGTACGTGCGCTGAAGTTTAATACCGCCCGAATGGAAAAGGCTCTGAGGTCCGGCTTTTTGAATGCGACCGAACTTGCCGACTATCTGGTGGGCAAGGGCGTGCCTTTCCGTGATGCACACCACATCACCGGCAACGCTGTTGCACTGGCGGAAGACAAGAACAAGGGCCTTGAGGACCTTACTCTTGAAGAGTTCCATTCAGTATCAGAGCTTATCGGCGATGACGTGTTTGCCGTGCTTGATTACAAAGCCGCCGTTGACCGACGTTGTACGCATGGCGGCACCGGTCCGCAGTCTGTGGCAACGCAGCTTGCAGTGCTGCAGGAATGGCTTGCAAGGTAACAACTTGCTGTTTGCCTTTTGTTAAAAATATTGAAGCCGTCCGGTTTGCCGGACGGCTTTTTGTATGCGGTAAGCTGTGTTGCAAATGAGCTTTTTTGTCGCAAACAATGTTGCTGGCTTTCAAAAACTTCCGGTGGTTGCCTTCGCTTATTGTCTTACATTGCGTTGACCACCTGCGTTGTGCTGCTGGCAAAGATACTATCGGCCATACTGGATAACTCTGTGCCTGTGGCCGGATTGTCGGAGAACAAAATGAGCAGGTCTGGTTATTTTTTGAGAATTTAGTGGGTAACGCCGCACTGCTTCAAGGAACCGGAAGGAAAAAGTAGTAAGCGAATTGTTGCGTTTGATAAATGAGCGGGTTGGGGCTATTTTCTGACGCCTGACTCGGGGCATGACGTAACGCGGCAAATAAAGGGCTAACTCTTTCCGTTGCGTAACGCTGCTGGCTACTTTGGATGCCTTGTGGCGAACTGTGAGTGCTGTAACCCTTGCGGGTCTGTTTCTGCTTATGGTCTGTTGTCCGGATTCGTGAAGGTTGGATTTTTCAGATTATGTGCTGGCGTAGCCCCGTTTGTGAACTGCACGGGACCGGCACTGAATATTTCAAGTATGAAAAGAGCAAGTTACTATGGCAAATAAAATAGCAATTGTTATTCCGGCGCGTTTTGGCTCAACCCGTCTGCCCGGCAAGCCTCTTAAGTTGATAGCAGGAAAGGAAATGCTTTCGCGCGTTGCCATGATTGCAAAGTCTGTTTGTGATAACAGAACAGACTGCACATATATTGTTGCAACTGATGACTCCAGAATCGTGGATTTTTGCGGGACAAACAATGTTCCCGTGGCGATGACAGCGGAAACTTGTCAGTCCGGAACGGAAAGAAGCTGGGATGCTCTTGGAGCTTTGGATTTTACACCGGAACTGATTGTAAACCTGCAAGGTGATAATCCGCTTTGTCCCCCGTGGTTTATTGAAGAGTTGATTACCGCCTGGGAGCGCGACCCTCACGCACAGGTGCTGACCCCGTATATCCAACTGAGTTGGGATGAGCTGGACAGACTGCGCGAGGCCAAAAAAGTCACACCTTTTTCAGGAACGACTGTCGTTGTAGATAAAGAGAGCTACGCCCTTGCATTCAGCAAAAATATTATTCCGGCCATCCGGAAAGAAAAATCCTTGCGAAGTAAGATGGCGCAGTCTCCGGCGAAGCGGCATATCGGCCTGTATGCGTATACATACTCTGCGCTGAAGGAATATTTTACGTTGCCTGTTTCTCCGTACGAAGAATTTGAAGGTCTGGAGCAGATGCGGTTTCTGCATAACAACGTGCCCGTGAAGATGGTTCAGGTTGACTACAGAGGCTATGGCTCCATGTCCGGAGTGGACTCGCCCGAAGATATTTTACGTGCGGAAGCGATGATAGAAAAATATGGTGAATTTCCGTTGTAATGTTCTGGTACCAGAACATAATTTTTGCATCTAACTTGTTACTTTTTACATGACATCATGAAGCGAATTATTATTGTCCGTCATGGAAATACCTTCAGAAAAGGCGAAACCCCGACAAGAGTCGGCGGAAGAACCGATTTGCCGCTTGTTGAAGGGGAGAGAAGCAAAGCTGTCGGGAAGTATTTGGTTCAGAAAAAATTGATTCCCGATGTGATTTATGTAGCACCGCTAAAGCGTACTCTGCAGACAAAGGAATTCATACTGGAGCAGTTGGGGCGTAACGTTCCTGTGGAAGTGATGGACGACTTTGTCGAGATTGATTACGGACCGGATGAGAATAAGCCGGAGGATGAAGTTCTGCTGCGCCTTGGCTGCGGCGATGCAGAAGCAGGTAAGCTGATAATCGAAGCATGGAACAAAAACGGGACCGTACCTGACGGATGGGTTGTTGACCCGGAACAGCTTATCAGGACGTGGAAAAATATCGGATCATCTGTCGCTGCTCGTGATAAAGACGACTACACCGCGCTCATAGTCAGCTCAAACGGAATCATCCGTTTTGCTCCGTACCTGACGGGTGATTTTGCTCTTTTTACGAAACATAACGATATAAAAGTTGCTACAGGCGGTCTTTGTATATTTGAAAAGCACGCTTCCGAGGAATACTGGCGGTGTGTGGAATGGAATACTGTGCCGGTTAAACTGGCGCTGTAACATCCATGTGATTTTCAAATGTTCAAAAGGTGTTTGTTGCTAATAGCTTGAAGGAAAAGGCTTGTTGCTTTGCGGCAGGTCTTTTTTCATTTGTTAACAACTCTATGGTGCTGTGTGGCCGGAGCATGCTTCATGCTCGATATGGTCGGGCAATGACGGCAGGATAAGGCATGGCAACGTTAAAGAATACGCAAGGCTGCTGCAACGGGTAAAGTAGTGAGCGGGGGGTGGGGGATATGGCTGCCCTGAACGGGAGTGCTGGCAACATCTGTTATTAAGGCCGCGGCCATACAATGCAAGGGTAGGCTTAGTTAGCGTCCGTTGCCTCGCCTTGATTCATTCCAGATATTGTATTCAGCTTTTTTATCCCGATAACATTGGGCAGGGGCCACTGGCCTGTTGCGGAGTACCAGAAACTGCTTCCGGCGCGTCCCAGCCAGCTACGAGTGGTGCCGGAGGTGTTCAGGTGCATGGTTGCCTGAGCGCCGCCCTCTACATACATGGTCGCCCGCAGGTCGGGGTAGATTGCCAGCAAAAACTCTGAAAGTCCGCGAACAGTCGTCTGCGGCCGGCAATGTATGAAGATGATATGTCCGGCAGAGTCTTCACCTATGGCCGCAATGCTGAACGTATCGCCCTCTTCCGGCCACAACGGTTTCCTGTCGTGGCTTATCATTCTGAAATTCTGAACGACAGTACGGTAACGGGGCAGCAGCGATTCCCATTTGTCGCCGTATTTGTCCAGCAGGTCGGCTGTCGGTAACTGCGCTGTCGGAATATCCGATACCTGCGGGGCACGGACGGAGGCGTTTTCGGCTTGAGGCTGGCTTTCAAGCCGTTTTGCTACTGCTTCCGGTGTGAGGAGGGCAAAGGGATCTGGCAGTTGTACCAAACTGGCTGGTGCACTTTGCGTCTGTTCGGAAGAGTCAGACTGAATGTGATACTTCGGGGTGACTGATTCCAGCTGATCGGCTTCGGACAATGTCGGGGCAGCGCGCTTGGAAGGCTTTTGCGGCTTTGGTATATCAAGCGGACCATAAACAAGGAATGAGCCAAAACGCTTGTTTATGCGGCGATTGTTGGCAATGGTTCCGTTGCGCATGTAGCCGGTGCTGGTCTTGCCGTCCGGCAGGAACATGCTGGCATTGATGACAGCCGTCAGTCCGTGTTGTCTGGCCCATTCAGAAGGAGTGAGCGCCGGGCAACCATACTCCGTAACAGAGTATAGTCCCAGCGCATACCGAGTGGGGTCAATACGCAGCAAAGCCACGCTGCCGCTACCGGTGCCTGATGGAATTTTTGCTTCTGCCAGATGTAAGCCTTGTTCAACGGGCTGCCATTGCAGAGTAGGGGCCACTTCTCTTTCTGCGGGTTGCGTGGCGTTGTTTACTTCAGGTGCGGGTGCTACCTCTGCCGCCTGAACTAAGTTACTGCCGAGGCATAAAAAAACCGCACAGATCCATGCACAAAACCGTATGCTGAAAGCATAGCGGACAAAGCGCGGGAAATTGCGCGGCAAGAGAGCCAGAAAGGCAGTAACACAGCATGGCAGCTTCATTTTCATATCCCTATAATGCCTTGCACCATAGGGCAAACAAAAATCAGAGGCAATGGGGCCACTGATTTATGCTGTTGGAAAGCAAAAAGCAGGCTGTGCAGTGGTCAGGTTAGCCGAAGTGTTTGCGAACAAAGCTGATGTACAGAAAATAGGCTGCAGCAAGATACGGAACGGCCATCCACATGGACTGGATGTAGCCTGTACAGAATGCGACAGTAATAAGCGCGTAGGGTAAAAACCAAGCCAGAATGATACGCAGTACCTGCCCTACGGTGCCACGCGGGGGGCACAAAAAACCGATGGCTGCCAGAACAGCAGCGACAACAAGAACAGACCATTGCCACCAAAACATATAATAATCTCCGTGTATCAGTGCTGTATTATGCCGTATGGCAGACGCACGTCAAAACGTGCAGGTGTTGCTTGCGCCTACCCGCCAGCGTGTTCAGGCGTGCATCCGATGCGTACAGCATGTACTGTCGATGTCCCAAAGGCTGGTCGGTCCCTCGTAAGCGTGGCAACACTCGTTAGCCGGCGCATGGCCTGAGGGCATCATGCGAAGTTTCAGCTACGCTTATGTAAGGCGAATGTCTAGTGTGTGATGCCCTAAAGTGAATATTACAATAGTTCGATATTGACATATAAAGCTATCTTGATATAGATGTGAATCAGGTGGCGCAAAAGAGCAGCTGAGACGGTTGCTTTTCCTGTCTGCGATGCGGGGGATTTCGCATCATAACCAAATGAAAACGGCATCCGAAGCCGGCAAAAGGATACTGACGTGAAAATCAAAGACTTGATAGCAAAGCACGATGGCCCGTTCTATTCGTTGGAGTTTTTTCCTCCTAAGAATCCTGAAATGTGGCCCAAGTTTTTTACCAACGTCGGGCGCCTGATGGCTCTGGATCCGCTGTTTTGTTCTGTAACGTACGGTGCCGGTGGCGGTACGCAGGACAATACCTTTGAAATAACCCGTCGCTTCAAGCAGGATATTGGGCTTGAGCCTATGCCGCACCTGACCTGCGTGGGTGCGACTCAGGAAAAAATCCGCGATTTTGTGGGCAAACTGCATGAGATCGGCGTAGATAATGTGCTTGCACTGCGAGGCGATGCTCCGGCCGATGATTCCTTCAGCTGGGATGATGGCGAGTTCCGCTATGCTTCTGACCTTGTACAGTTTGTTAATGCAGAATTTCCCGATATGTGCGTGGGCGTTGCCGGTTATCCTACTGCGCACCCTGAATCGCCCAGCTTTGCGGACGATCTGAAATGGACAAAGCATAAGCTGGATGCAGGCAGTGATTTTATCGTTAGCCAGCTACTGTTTGATGTGCGCGAATATTTCCACTTTGTAGAGCAGCTTCGTGCAATGGGCGTAACTAAGCCGGTGCTTCCCGGTATTCTGCCTATTCAGTCGCTGGAATCCGTACGCCGTATTCTTTCGCTTTGCGGTGCAAACATACCCGGCAGGTTCTATCTGGAACTGGATGCCGCGAACGAAAAGGGCGGAGCAGAGGCAGTAAAGGAACTGGGCATCAAGTTTGCTGCTCAGATGGTGCGCAGACTTATTGACGGCGGAGCGCCCGGTATTCATCTGTACACACTGAATCAGGCCGAAACCTGCTTGCAGATTGCTGATCAGGCTGGCCCTCTGTAGGCCGCTTCAGACGTAATTTTATCAACGGCATACCTGCCTCGAAAGCCCCTGTGTCACATGACGCAGGGGCTTTTATGTTGAGTGCGTTTTTCGGAAAGCATCAGGTGGTGAATAAATGCAGCACGGATGAAGCCGATACGGACAGTACATGTACATGCCGTACGCACCTGTTTGCCGAGTAGTTAATTGCATCCAGCGGCGGGGCGGGTTGCTTTCTGAAGTACGCAAGCGGCACCGAGCCAGCAAGGCAAAACAAAGAAAGGCGGCACGAAGCCGCCTTGGATGATATTGATATGAGCAGGGTTAATCGCCGAAGCAGACAACAATGTCTTCATACTTCTTGCGCCATTTGCCGGGGGCAAGCTTTTTAGTCTGGTCAAAATGACCGACGCAAAGAAGCAGCGGAATCCAGAACCTCTCGGGGATATTGAATGCCTCGCGGACGCCGTCGTGGTCAAATCCATCCATCGGGTGAGTGTCGAGGCCGGCGTCAGCTGCCGCATACATCAATGACATGGCAAAGAAGCCTGTGTTTTTTACGGCAAAAGCCTGCTGGGTGGCTTCATCTTTACCGTATAGCCCCTGACAGGCGCCGACAAACCAGTCGTGTTGTTCTGGTTTCATATCTCCGGCAGCCACCATCTGTTTGAAGTTCTGCTCCAGTGTCGGGTGCCCTTCCTGCCAGCCGTTTCTGTCTGCCAGAACAATGAGCACCACGGGTGCTTCTGTCACCTTAGGCTGATTCATTGCCAGTTTGCGCAGTTTGTCTTTGTCTGCAGAATCTCGCAGAATCATTACGTTCCACGGTTGCAAATTAAAGCTGGAAGGAGTCAGTGCTGCTTTTTCAATAATCGAACGGATTTCAGCGTCTGAGACTTCCTTTTCATGGTCAAAAAAGTTTACGGCACGACGTTTTGCAAGAATATCCGTAAAGCTCATTCTGAACCTCCTTTTTATTTTCAGTGGGTTAGTGGTGAAAAATCTAGGCTACAGTTGTAAATGTATTTTTTGGCAACCTGCAAGCGCTACCCGCAACGGAAGCAATGATTGGTAATTATGCTTTTAATATCGGCAACCGATGTTGCAACGCAGTCTGCGGCACTCAGGTCCTGCTGAACTCCGTGGGGAGTAGATAGCCCGATGCAGCGCATTCCGGCGGCGCGCGCCGCGGCAACTCCGTTAGCTGCATCTTCTATTACAAGGCAATCTGCCGGCAACGTATTCAATAACTGGGCTGCCCTTAAAAAAATGTCAGGCCACGGTTTGCTGCGTGCACAATCATCACTGCTGACAACTGCCGAAAAATATTCTGTTATTTGAAGTTGATTTAATACTGCTTCGACTATTTCGCGTTTACCGGAAGACGCGACAGCAAGCGGGACTCCTGATTCGCTGAAGTAGTCCAGCAGCGGCAGTATCCCTTCCTGAGGCTTCGCAGAAGCCAGAGCCAGATCAAGGTAGCGTTTGCCTTGCTCTGCTGCGAGCTGTTCAGGCCGGAGGCTCAGGCTGTGTTTGGAGCAGAGCTGTTGCCAGATGGACACGGTGGACATGCCTGTGAAGCGTTTTGACTCTTCCGTTGTAATCTTAATCCCTAGTTCCATAGCCATGGCTGCTTGTATCTTGTTGTGCATAGGTTCAGAATCTATGAGAACGCCATCCATATCAAAAATGACTGCATCAGGCATACGTTTTCCCCGGCTATCGACGATGGTGGTAGAAGGTTTTGTTGAAGATAGTTAATCTATCGCATATTCTGCTTTTGTCGCAAGTGTTGCCTTAAATGTACGTTGTATTTTTTATGACGCATTCATATCCAGGGAGAAAAATATGCAAAAACCCGTTGGGGTCGGGCTGGGAGAGGTTCTGTGGGATATGCTGCCTGACGAACATATACTGGGCGGTGCTCCTGCGAATTTTGCATATCATTTTCAAACGTTGGGAGGCTTGGGCTTTGTCGTCTCTCAGGTGGGAGACGATGCGCTCGGGCGCGAAGCTGTTGCTCTGCTGCAGAAGCGGGGGCTGGATGTTTCGCGCATAAGCGTTGATGCCGTCCATCAGACTGGCAGGGTAGAGGTGGTGATGGCTGCTGATGGTTCTGCCAGTTATATTTTTCCTGATGAGGTGGCGTGGGATTTTATTCCCCCTGTGCCGGACGATGACCCCTTACCGCGTCGGGCAGCCTGTGTCTGCTTCGGGTCGCTTTGTCAGCGGTCTGAACAAAGCCGTCACGCCGTGCAGAATTTTCTGCTTCAGGTGGCCCCAGATACGTTACGCGTGTTTGATTGCAACCTGCGGCAACAGTTTTACACTCGTGAAGTGCTCTACTCTTCACTTCAGCTAGCAGATGTTTTTAAAGTGAATGACGAAGAGCTGCTTATTCTTGCGCCGATGCTTGGCGTAGCAGATGCGCCTTTAACTGCAGATGCGCGGCGTGAAGTGCTGTCGCGGTTTGTTACGCAGTTTGACCTTGGAGTAGCTGCGTTAACATGCGGTGCAAACGGCAGTGTTGTAATGACACCGGATCAATGTTTCGAGCGTAAAGGTGACATTCTGGACGTGGCGGATACTATCGGAGCCGGTGATTCTTTTACCGCTGCTTTGGCGTTGGGGTTGCTATGTGATATGCCTGTAGGGCTGGTGCACGAGCATGCTGCAAAGGTTGCCGCCTATGTATGTACCAAGCGGGGTGCTATGCCGCGCTTGCCTGATGAACTGCGGTTGTTGCCGCGTTAACAGCTGTCTTGTTTGAACCGCACGCAGGTTTGTATCAAGCCGTCTCCGGCAGTGAGGCAGAGTTGCCGCGAAAACGATTTATTATTGTGCGCTGTCACTGACGAGGCAGACCTCAGACGATGTGCTTGCTGTGTCCCGTCATTCACGTCAAGGTTGTTGTCTATAAAAAAAGCCGCTTCGTACGAGGCGGCTTTCAGCTTTTATGCAAAGAGGCTACACCCAGTTGGCATAGTCAGTTACCAGCAGGTGCAGCGGGGGCACATCTTCTTCAATCTTCGGGAAGCGGGGCATGACGTTATGGAACCGGTTGTCTGTGTTGTCATCATTTACAGAACTGACTTCTCCGACAAGAACCTTTCCACGTCCTTGCTGCCCGTAGAACCGGTGATACATGCCCTGTGAAAGAAATATCGACTCGCCCGGCTCCAGAATAACGGTTCCACCAGCGGGGACGGTCTGCGGAATACCGTCTATGAGTACAGTGACAGGAGACTCCGCAAGCTGTTCGTTTTCGTCGGAATTGTATAGCTCTATAACCAGATTTCCGCCGCCGCGATTGATAATATCTTCTGTTTTCGACCAGTGAAAATGCATGGGACAGATTTGTCCCTCACGCACAACCATGATCTTTTCTGCATAGGTTTTCGGGTGCTGCGTATTTTGATTACCATTGCGGATGGTAAAGAGGATTAGCCCTTTTTTTTCAAAATCGCCGCCTCCATAGTCGGTAATATCCCAGCCCAGCATGTTGTGCACTATTTCAAGGTCGCCTTTTCCTTTCCAGTCTTCAGGCTTCCAGTAGGCCCATTTAGGCAGACGAAAGCCTAACGCGTCAAAAAAGTCTTTAGTGTCCTGAATCAGTGCATTAATCTCACTGCGCTTCATGATGTTACTCCATGCGGTGTGGCGGGGCGTTAATAGCGTTTTCTTTGCCCGAAGCCTGTTCCCAGTACAGAAAACGTATTTTCTACAATAAAGAGGGCTCCTGGGTCAGTGGTAAACACTATTTCTTCCAGTTTTTTAAGCTGAATGTTGTTTATAACGCTCATCAGCACGTTTTTTTCAGCACCGGTGTAAGCACCGTATCCTTTAAGGATTGTGGCACCCCTGTGCATTTCGGACATGATACGTTTTGCAATGCCTTCGGTATCCTGCGAAATAATAAACACGACTTTGCGCTGGTTGAAAAGTGAAAGCGTGTACTCAATGGTGGCGGCAGTAATGAATACCATGATGATGGACGCAACTACAATGTCCGGCAGCATGTAGGTTGCTGTAAACATGTAAAGCACCAGATTGTAGCCGAAAGATGTTTTACCTACGCCTATGTTGTACTTTTGCAGCAGGTAAATGGCTATAATATCCATTCCACCACCGGAACCGACAGAACGCAGAATTATACCCGCACCGAAGCCGCTGAGGGCGCCGGCTGCAACAGCCGCGTACAGCTGGTTATGAATGGGGATAGTAATGTCGACAAAGGTATACAGCAGCGAAGTGAGCACAGTTGCATATAAACTGTATAGTACAAACCGCTTGCTGATTTTCAGATAGCCGAAAATGAAAATGGGAATGTTCAGAATGAGGTTGAGTGTACCCGGATCGAGCCACCCTGTCTGATAATACAATAAAGAAGCAAAGCCGAAAACCCCCCCAGGTACAAATTGCTGAGGAGTCGCCAGCCCTTTGAGAGAAATTGCAAAAATGCAGGAACCTGCTGTTATTAGCAGCAGGTTCCACACAACTGAGTAGTAGAAATCTCTGTTACGCATAGCCTGTCAGGATGGTTTGGCACAGGTGTGCATTATGTCGTTTGTTCTGTCTCGTACCTGCTAACTCTTTGCAACTGCATATAGTTGAGGGTGATGCTACACGAATGTGCACCAGCAGACAAGGAAGAGTCGGATTTTTCGTCATACTGACAGGGGATACGGAGCAATGCACCGATATCAGGTCAGCTGGCGTCCATTTCTTCCTGACAGTCTTTGCACAGGCTGCAGTTTGGCAGAGCTTCGATGCGTGCAGCAGGAATTTCTTCACCACACTCGCGGCAATGCGGTATTCCGTCAATCCATTCCGGCCCGGGGCCGGAAGCAAGACGGCTACGGGCCATGGAAATGGCGGCTTCACGCTCGCGTGTTTCCAGGTCACTGGCCTGATCAAACATGTCGGGCATTATGTTCTCCTTGGCAAATTGACAGAGGGATTGTTTTTGAAAAAAAGCCTAGCACCATATTACGGCGCGTACGTCAAGGTAAAAGTGGTTTTCGGTACTGGTTATTTTTTCAGTTCAACCCTGTTTCTGCCTTTTTCTTTGGCAATATATAGGGCTTGATCAGCAGCGCGGGTTAGAGAATCCATTGTGCCTGATTGATGGTCCAGCTCTGCCACGCCAATGCTTACTGTAACTGTTTGCATTGGCTGGCCCGGGCCGATTTCAATCGGCTCAGCCTCAATGGTTGCACGAAGGCGTTCTGCCGCATGCACAGCCTGCTCGGCCTGAGTTTCCGGCATAAGTATGATAAACTCTTCTCCCCCGATTCTGCCAAGGGTGTCGCTGGGGCGAACGGCCTGCTGCATGGTGGAAGAAATAACCTGCAACACTTTGTCGCCTGCCGCGTGGCCGAAAGTGTCATTAATCGATTTGAAGTGGTCGATATCCAGCATGACACAGCTCAAAGGGCGGGAAAAACGTCTGGCTCTGGCAATCTCGCTGCTTCCTACTGCAAAAAGATGGCGACGGTTAAAAAGCCCTGTCAGCGCATCCGTAAATGCCTGCGTACGTAGTTTGTGTTCATACTCTTTACGTTTGCTTACGTCGCGGGCCGTAATAAAAATATGACGTCCCTGCATGTCGGGCAGTATGTTCCACGACAACCAAAGCCAGTTGCCGTCTTTGGTTTTAAATCTGTTTTCCAGTGCGACAACAGGAATCCCCTGAAAAATATCGTTAAATGCATCAACTGTCAGTTCAGCGTCTTCGGGATGAATCATATTCAGCCGCGGGGGAAGGATTAATTCCCGAGTCTCCCATCCGAGCGTATTGTGCCAGGCGGGGTTTGCTTCCAGCAGCTTGCCGTCGAAGTCAGTCGTTGCAAGCATGTCTATGGAGTTTTTGAAAAGCATGTCGCGTTCTGCCTGCGTTTGCATGCGAGGCGTAATGTCTGTTGTCGTTCCTACCATCCGCAACGGTTTGCCCTGATGGTCTCTTTTGATAACAGCCCCGCGCTCAAGAACCCATATGATGTTGCCTTTGGCCGTCAGCATCCGGTGTTCAGACTCGAATTCATCAGTCATTCCGTCAAGGTGATTCTGTATCGCCTTGTGAACCCGTGCATAGTCTTTCGTCGGGACTATACGGGCCCATTCTTCTGGATGCCCGTATACAGGCGTATTTCCCCGTTCCAGCATCTGCTGCCAGCGGGATGAGTAGAATACCGTGTTTTCGGGAATGTCCCAGTCCCAGATGGCGTCCTTGTTGCCTGTCAGGGCATGGCTGAAACGTTCTTCGTTTTCGCGCGAACGTTCAAGTCCGCGCCTGTAGATGATCAATGCCACAGCAAGAACAATACCCACCATAAGCAAAACGCTTACGGTAAACCGCCAACGATTTTGCTGCTGAATGGCTTCGGTGACAGCGGAACCGGGAGCTGCCAGTGTGATTTTTAACTGCCTGCCGCCAAAATCCACAGTATTCCATGCCAGCAGAATTTCTGCCGGCATGGATGTGTCATTCTTAGAAAAGTCAAATACTCCGCTGCCGGAGCGGGCAGCAAGTACTTCCCTGAACACGTGCATGAGTTCATTCGAAATCTGCTGAACATCGTTGAATACATTCTTTCCGATGTATTTTGCATCTGGCGCAAACAGAATTGTTCCTTCGTCGGTAAGTATGAAGCCAGACCCGTTGTTGCCCTTTTGAAGATCTGCAAGATATCGTCTGGCCATGCCGGTCAAATTAACTACGGTGGCAGACATGGTCCTGAGCTGGCCGTTTTGAGGAAAAGGATACAGTAAACCTGCAAACTGATGCTTTGCGGTTATATGCAAAGGGGCAATCAGCCTGTCATCAGAAAGGCTCTGACTGGCTTGTGCCCAGTTTTCAGAAATCCATTTCCGGGCAATCAGTGCTGCCTCTTCAGCCTCCGGCAAGGATGACATGTCAACACTGTCTACCTTGGTAGGGGATTGCATGATTGCATATGCAAGGATGCTCGGATGTTCTGCCACGTAGGTGCTGAGAACAGCAGCCTGCTTATTGTCGCCGGATCGAAGGGCCAGGCGCGAGTACTCGGCCAACGTGTGGGTTGAGGTGCTTATCAAGCTCAGCTGGTCTTCGATGGCATTGGTGACAACGCGCACCTGCAGAACTTGCTGTTTGTTGAATTGTTCCGCGTATTCTGACGCGGTAGTGAATTCTATGCTGACCATGGCAACGATAAATGCCGAAAAGCTGAGAATGGCCATGGCAAGCGGGAAAAAGTATTTTCTCATCGATACTTCTTTGAGGGGTAAAACTTTTACAGGCTTTTTGAGAGTATAGCGCATCAGGCGGGTGGACGCGAATATTTTTCGGCGATTTATTATCACTTTATGATTATTATAAATAATGATCTAACTTTCATTTTTGAAAGTTTTTAGGGTTAATCGAAAAAAAAAGTTTAGAATGTTTTCTTTTTTGTTGCTTTGTAGGCAATGTCTATCATATATTGAAGTTGTTCACATGGTGAATAGAGGGGCGCTGCAATTTCCTGCAGATTATTGAAGACGTTGCCCCGCAGCCATGGAGTTGATATTTCCACATTCGACAAGTCTGGAATCCTCCTCCAGACTGGAAAGCGCGCCTGAGTGTCTAAATCCCGGTCACACAGCCGCAATAGAAAAAGCCCCGTCCTCAACCGGGGCTTTTTTGTTTTTTGTGTGGCAGCGTGCTATATACCGGTAAATGGCAAGTCGTTGTCTGAACAGGTTTGTTAGGAGGTGAGATGAGGCAGAGCAATCTACGATTGCTGGTGAAGGGCGTTATGTACGTTATACTGGCAACCGCATTGTTTTTTCTTGTTGACGTGGGCCGCTATGTAGTGTGGCCGGATGTTTCTGATCTCACCTCTGAAAATCCTTCATCTACAGCGTATATGGAGCACAGGGCTGCCATTGACGGGCGGTCGGTGCCCAAGCTGCGTTGGGTGTCTCTTAAATCTGTTTCTCCATGGCTTGTGCGTGCTGTTACAATCTCTGAAGACGATAACTTTTGGAATCATGAAGGGTTTGACTTTGAAGGCATGCGTGTGGCGTTTCTGCGTAATCTTGAGGAAGGCCGCTTTGCCGCAGGTGGCAGCTCAATTACCCAGCAGCTTGCAAAAAATTTATACCTTACGCCGGATAAGGACATAAGTCGTAAGATAAAAGAAGCTGTGCTGGCTATCCGGCTTGAAAGTGCATTAAGCAAACGGCGCATTCTGGAAATATATCTGAACGTAATAGAGTGGGGTGACGGAATTTACGGTATTGCCGCTGCTGCGAAGCATTTTTATGGAGTAGCTCCGGCAGACCTGACTGCAGAACAGGCAGCGTGGCTAGTTGCCGTGCTGCCTGCCCCTCGTAAATACTCTCCTGTCTCCGGTTCCCGTTATGTTTCGAACAGAGCCAATATTTTTTTAAGTCGCATGTTGCGGCGGGCTCAACGTTAGAGGTCAGGAGGCAACGTTTCCGGCAGATTGTCTTTCCCGCCGATACGATAGGCGGGAAAGACAGTTTTTTTGAGGGGGAACTATAAGGAGAGCAGCAAAAGGCTGTGATATGCCAGTCCGCAGCAGAACAGAACAAGGCATGCCGGAGCTATCTTACGCCATGCAGAACCCAGACTGCATCTGAAGTATTGGCAGGTCAGCACGAAGCAAATGTGCAGCGGCGTTGCCATTATGCCCGTAAATCCGGAGAAAATAGCCAATACAATGTACGCTGGAAGATATTCCTGCATGCCAGCCTGAGCTACAAGCGAGATGATGAGCGGAAAGGTTGCGCCGACATACGCCATGGTGATGCCGGAAACTGCGCCGACGCAAAATGGTAAAATTATGGTGCTCGCCGTTAAGGCTACTTGGTCGTCACCAAGTTTGGCGAGTTGTTTTACTACTCCGGCAGCGTCCAGTACCCCCTTGAAAATGAAAATGGATGCAATGACAAGAACCATCTGCCACAAGTGTCTGCGCAGCAGTGCTTTTTTTAATATATGAATGGTTTCCTTGTTCTGCAGCATTGCCGTCATGAGACCCGCTGCCAGCGCGACTATGATTCCTACTTCAAAAGGGATGGCGGGAATAAGGCGGGATAACGCCGTTTCTAAAAAGACTGCACCGGCAATGGCTACCAGAAGAGGAAGGCCTTCTTTTTCCATACAATATTGACTGTTGGCGGGTATTGCGTCCTTTCCGTCGGAAAATTCTTCCGGCAACGGGAGTACGGCAGGACGGAGAAGAAAATACCAGCCGCAGGCAACCATAACCAGCATCCCCGGCAATCCCAGCAGGCAGATTGTTGCTATGGGCACACCGGACATGGACGCGGCAAGAATTATTCCCGGGTAAAGGGGCCACCATGTTTCCCAAATGTGTCTGAACCAGTAGTTGAGGGCAGTAAGAGTTGAGTCCTTCAGTTGCATTTTTTCGGCAACTGCTCCGATCATGGGGGCGGAGAACACTGCGCCGCCGGGCATAGGCAACAGACCTATAAGAACAGGAAAGAATACAAGGCGAAGCCGCGGGTTCCGAAGATGGCCGGAAACCGCATGCATCAGACGTGTGGTCTGACCGGTTTTCTCAAGAACATCACTTAAAAGCAAAATAAGCAGTACAATGGCCGAGAGCATCAATGTTTGCGGATGCGAGAGCGCAAAGACGGCTGTTCCAGCCCATAATTCAGGAGACAGATCGAAAAACAGGGCAATGGTTGCTGCTCCTGCAATTATGGAAATGCCCAGATTTATCCGGCACCGTATGGCCGCAAGCATGATTATAAAAGCGGCTGCCAGTTTTATAACGGGCAGAAAGTGAAGGATGTCTGGCAATGGTATATCCTTGTGTTGTTATGTATGATACACTTAATACGACGTTTGGCACAGAAGGCTGATGTTTCATTCTGCGACGTGTTGAAGTACGGCAATAACATGGTTATATGCCTTATAACAATCATGAAAGCCTTGCGTAAGTAGTAAAAACGTTTTACCGTTAGAGGACACATTTTGTTCGTAGGGCTTGACCTGCGAAGAACTCTGTTCTACCCAATCGACTTGCCAACACCTGTTTCGGACAGTGTCGAACAGCCTCGCGACCGCACGGCCGCGTGGCGTTTTTTCTTATTGTCGTTGGCAAAAAAATACCGAGGAATGTCAAGGAATCTAAAATGAGCACGATCCCGATTTCAGTTGAAGGTTTTGAACTGGTAAAAAGAGACTTGGAGCGGCTGAAGAAAGAGCGTCCCGAAGTTATTCAGGCGATTAAAGAAGCACGCGAAGAAGGCGACCTGAGCGAAAACGCCGGCTACGATGCCGCGCGCGAACGGCAGGGCATGCTTGAAGCACGTATTAGTAACATCGAATCGCGTATGCCCCGTTTTAACGTTATCGATATGAGAAATCTGGGCGGAGAGCGCGTAACCTACGGTGCGACTGTAGAGCTTGAAGATCTTGATACCGGTGAAATGCGTGTCTATACGCTTGTCGGCCCTGATGAGACTGACTACGTAAAAGGCAGCATATCTGTACTTTCACCTGTTGCCAAAGCTGTTCTTGGCAAAGAAGAAGGTGACGAAGTCGTAGTTGATGCCCCGCGCGGTAAAATTCACTACGAAATTGTTTCCATCAACTTCAACGGTCCCGTCATCACCCTCGATTAAATTTACGGGCTAGTCTGGATGTGCTCCTGTCGGCGCCACCGGGCGGCCTGAAAGCATCCGGTGACACCAGACAGCTAGTCAGCTCATGAGCCTCGTCTTTGACGGGGCTTTTCTTTTGTCCATAAAGGGAAATACATAATAAAGCGTTATTTGGCGTGTGCGTGTTTAACGCGATTACATTTGTAATAAAAATCGACAGTCGTTAGATGCGGCCTTTAGCTTATCCGCTTTTGCGATTCTGCAACGCGAAGGGGAAAAGCGGATAAGCTTAAGGCAATGATCAAATACTGCCGTCGGACAGGCTGATGCGGGCCATGCTCTCCTCTTCACTAAGAACTGATAATACTCGTTTATGGTTTGCCTTTTTCCAGAAGAACGTCCGGGAAAGTTGATTTGATGCAGGGTGCTAGCACAAATGATTTGCGGTGTGTCGATTTTATTTACATTTTTTGTGTGTTTTGTGTTTTTAGTAATATGTGTAATGCACTAATTTTTTTAATGATTAATTCTGGTGGAATATATATTGCTTGCAAAAACACTTCGCACATCAGATCTGATGTTTTCTATAACTAGCTGGGGGGATTCAGCTTATGAAATTTCGTGTACTTTTTGTCGCTCTGGCGGCGGTGATGACGTTTGCCGTTTCCGTTGCATCTGCAGCTGTAGTTAATTCCTGGGACTATAAATATGCTGCAGGATTTACAGGCTGGAACTTGACCGGTGAAGGCGAAGACTTTGAAGCCAAGCGCTGGGTTTGGGTTGGAGAGGACAGCTATCGTACCCTTAAATGGGGGGATGATGACAGCCGGAACGGGCAAAGTAAGCTGCAGTTGATCATGAACGCCAAACGGCCGTGGGATGACTACAGATCTGGAACTGTCTTCACCGGCGGAGCCGCAGCGGGTGCCATGACCATGAAACATGTAAACCGCCCTATTTACGGTGATAGCCTTATTTCCGGCACTGTAAAGGCCATGCTGGAGCTGGAAGCAAAGGATCCTTTTGAGGGACCGAAAAAAAGACTTTCCACAGCCCTTGAGTTTGCATTTTATGAAACTCCTAACGGAAAAGATAACATGGCCGATATTTTCATCCTTACGAACCCCGGTGTGACCACTGAAGGGTTCGAGTACGAAGGTGAACGGTATATGCTTAACTTTACCGGCAGCTTTGGCGTAATACATGATTCGTACATCAGTGCGCTTGGCCTTGATCGTGATGTCACGTACTATGGGTGGGTAACGCCCGAAAACGCTACTACATCTGTTGATACTTCCTTTACCATCTCGCATGTACGAGAGTCAGTGCCTACTCCCACTCCTGAGCCTGCAACGTTGGGGTTGATGGGGCTTGGGCTGGTCGCACTTGGGTTGTACTCGCGCACGAAGCGCAATAAGGCATAAGCCAGCAAGGGCTAACTACATCAAGTGCCGGCTTGGCTCCTGCGAACCTTCCATTGTCCGGCTGCGCCTTTCGGCTTTACCGAGTTACCGAACTTGCACAAAAAAAGCGCTCCACATTGCGGAGCGCTTTTTTTGTGTCGCTATCAGGACATGGATGTTGCTGGTTTAGCGGAGCGATAAGAACGTTGAGGTGTTTCCTTGGGCGGGTTTCCTTCGATGATGTCACTGGCGCGCGCAAGTGCGGCGGTAATGTCGGGAAGGATATTGTCCGACCCGATAACTGTTGATGTGCCCAGTCTGTGCAATTCTGCCATAGGGCTTTGCCGTACGCCGGAAAGAATGAGCACCGTCCCATTAGCCTTGCAGCGGTTGTGCAGTAACTCGAGAGCGTTAATGGCCGTGGAATCAATGGTGGGCACCTTGCGCATTCTTAAAATGAATACTTTCGGTGCCTTTTCCATGATATCAAGAACACTTTTAAATCTGTCCGCCACTCCGAAAAAGAAGGGGCCGTCAATTTCGTAAATGCGTACACCGGCTGGGATGTTTGTAAGAGGTTCTGTTGTTGTTCCCGAAACGTTAGTGACACACTGATCGGATTCTTTGATTCTGGTTACTGTGCTCATGCGTTGCATGAAAAGAAGGGAAGCGAGCACAACTCCCACGTTTACGGCAATAGTTAAATCGACCATTACCGTCAGTCCGAATGTTATACACATGACGGCAACATCGGATTTGGGTGCTTTCAGCAGGCGCATGAATTTGTGAATTTCGCTCATGTCCCACGCAACAACAACGAGTACTCCAGCAAGAGCAGCCAACGGGATGTATGCCGCAATTGGTGCCAGAAAAAGCACGAAAAGAACTAATACGACAGCGTGAATCATGCCGGAAACGGGAGAGTATGCTCCGGCACGTATGTTTGTTGCTGTTCGCGCAATTGCACCGGTAGCGGGAATGCCGCCGAAAAATGCTGCAGCGATATTTGCTGTGCCTTGAGCCAGAAGTTCAGTGTTGGCGTTGTGGCGGCTGCCGGTCATCCCGTCTGCGACTACGCACGAAAGCAGAGATTCGATGCCTGCCAGCAGTGCCACCGTTATTGCATCAGGCAGCAGTAACTGCATTTTTTCAAGGCTGAACTCCGGCAGGGCGAATTGCGGTAATTGCTGGGGGATACCGCCGAAGCGGGAGCCGATGGTCTCGACAGGCAAGTTGCATGCCCATGCCAGAGTGGAGATTGCCACAACAGCCATAACAGGGGCAGGTATCCTTGGAATGTATCGCCTTACCCCCAGAATAATGGCTAACGTCAGTATACCCAGTGTCGCCGTTGTGATATTGATATGGTTGATGTTCGTAATATATGTCTGCCACTTTTCAATGAAATCTGGCGGTACTGAGTGCAAGCTTAATCCCAGAAAGTCATTCATCTGCGATGAAAAGATCAGTAACGCGATGCCCGCAGTAAAGCCTGTGGTCACAGGATAGGGTATGTAGCTGATCAGCTTGCCCAGTCTCAGAATCCCGAACAGCAGTAATATTACTCCTGCCATCATGGTTGTAAGCAGCAGTCCGCCGTACCCGTGCTTTGCAATGATGTTGAAAACGATAATGACAAAAGCACCGGTTGGCCCGCCGATCTGGTAACGGCTTCCGCCAAGGGCGGAGATCAGGAAGCCTGCTACAATGGCAGTGAACAGCCCTTTTTCAGGAGTGGCTCCGGAAGCAATGGCAAAAGCCATGGCCAGAGGCAGGGCGACAATGCCTACTGTTGTTCCAGAGCAAAGATCGCGAAGAAAAGATTGTTTGGAATAACCGTGGCGAAGAATGGAAATGGCCTTGGGCAGGAACCCTTCCCTGTCCGAGGCCGTGTTTTGAGAATACATCAAGAGGCCTCCTATATTCTTAGCGCAGTAATGGCGCCAAGTAGGGAGGCATACTCCTCGGAAACTGTTGTGGCAATAGAGTTTGTAAGATTTTTGTCTTGATGTTCAAGTATGAAAGTGTAGTTGCTTTTTGTACTTGCGCTTGTGCTTTTTTGTACAAGTCGATGTGGCGCGTAATCGTACTGTTTAAGTGATAGTTATGAAGTCCGCGCCACGCATGATTGTACACGCTGCTTTGTTGTAATTGTGAAAATGCATTTTATTAATCTGATGTGCTGTATGATGTGCAACGCTATCGCGTATTTTTATTACGAAATGCGTTGTACTTATTGCACGAATATAACCAGCGTACTTGTTTGCGGCAGGTTGCAACGCGTCCGGCTTACCTCTTCGCTATAATAATCACAAATATTGCCAGGCTTTTTTCTGAGCCTGCCATTAAGGGGCAGACACCCTTGTTAAAGCATACGTCGAGCTTGTTTTATGCTGCAGTTGCAAGTTCTATTCAGGATAATTTATGGCTCACGTCGATGGCGGGCTTATGCGGATGGCAAAGAAGTGAGAAGATAGTGCCTGCGGTGGAAAGCGAAAGGCTTTCCACCGCAGGCTTGTTTGTGAGGGTACGACTATTTTTTAGCTGGCAGAATGAATGAAGCTAAAACTCCGATTGCCAGTGTTCCGATGACAATCAACACGCTTACCTGAGGATCAATGTGGATGCCGGTATCACCGAATACATGGTTCCACGACTGTAGTGTCATCTTTGCAGCGATAAAGAAGAGCAGTGCGACTACAGCTTTCTTAAGGTGTACAAGGTAGTCTGTCAGCGCGGCAATGACAAAGTACAAAGTTCTCAGGCCGAGAATTGCAAATATCATTGCTGCATAGACAAGCAGAGGCTCCTGCGTGACTGAGATGACTGCCGGTACCGAGTCAAAGGCGAAAGCAAGGTCTGAAGCTTCAATGGCGACGAGGCATAGAAAAGCCGGAGTCGCATACCATAATCCTTTGCGTGTGACAGGTGCAGAGTCGCTCTCTGATTTGATTTCATCATGCTTCATAAAAAAACGCTCACCAAAGAGGCGCGTGTAAACAGGCATTAATTTGCCGATACAGTTAACGCTCCAGTGATGGGTGTAATCTTCAATCTCTTCGCCGGTGCTTTTGTCTCGCAACATCTGTACGCCACTCCATGCAACAAACGCTGCAAAGAGAAAACCAACCCACGGTGTTGCATAGAAAAGCCCAGTGCCGATGACAACGAAAATGGCTCTGAAGGCCAAGGCGCCAAGAATGCCCCAGTACAAAATTCTATGCTGAAGGTGTGAGTTAATCCCGAAGCTTGAAAAAATGGCAATGAAGACTACCAGGTTGTCTATTGAAAGGCTTTTTTCAAGCAAATATCCCGCAAGATACATGTCCGCCCAGTATTTATCAAAACGTATCCATAAGTATACGTAGAATAGTAAGGCGATGACAATCCAGAATGCACACCACTTGGCAGCACTCGTAATAGAGATGCTTTTTGCTTTTCTGTGAGCGAATAAATCCAGATAGATTGATACAGCAATTGTTCCAAAGAATATTGCAATCACTTCTATAGGAAAGCCAAAATGTTCCATGAATACCCCGGACTATCATTATGAAGAAGTTATGATGGCGACATCAAACTTGTCTGATCAAAAATACTATTGCAGCACTTTGTCAATAGATAAGTGAAATGTAAGAATATTAAAGTTGTTTTTGAGTTAAATGATGCGATACTTTTGGTGTGTCGTTTGGTGCTATTATTCACTGAGTAGAGTATGTGATTATTTTTTGCATAATGTGCTAAAAAATGCACATTTGATTGATTCACACGAATTCATAGTAGCGTACAAGCATTAGCGTGCAGTTTTGATGGCACTTAACATCGTGAGTGCTCAAAGGATTGTAGTTCATAGGAGCTTTATGGCAGTGTGTAATTTACGCTGGCGCCAAAGGTTGCGTTATAAGCTGTTAGAAAACCCAATGTGTTAGGTGGGGACGTGGCGCTAGTACGTTGATCTCACCGTTCTTAATGTTTAGAGATTCAAAACGCTTTTTTGCGGGATGAAAGGCTAAAACTTAGCCTTGGAATGCTGCCTCATTCTTACTTTTCAAAAAAAAGACCAACGGTGATGTAAGGTCACGCAGGTAGGGATGTGTGCGATGCGTACCTGTGCACACTAATTGTGACTGGTATTGTGAAGGATGTGTGTGAAACTTTTTTCTGTAATCATTCTCAGTCGTTGAATGATAATTTGTTATTTTGAAAACGGAAAAAGGCACTTACAGTTTGGATCTGTAAGTGCCTTGCTTCATTCTGGTACCGAGGGCGAGACTCGAATAAAGGCACAATTTTTCATGCTGTAATGGGTTTAAATCTATTGCTTTTTGAGAAAGGTGGATTGCTCGCCCTCTGATCCCTGACCTAGCGTTTTGACCCTGTTGATGTCAAGGGTGTGTGGGGATTGCCGCCCAACAGGACGCCTATGCGGAGCGGTATAATCGGACCGTCCGCTCCGATTGGCTTGGGCAGTTTCTGTTCTCAAGCAGTGAAGAAGTACAGGACCACGCCGCCAACTGGTTGTGGACCTACAATAATGAACGACCTAACATGGGAATCGGGGGAATTACCCCTGCCCAAAAACTGAGAATGGCTGCATAGCCTCTACTTTTCAGGCCTCCTAAAAATGGTGGGATTACCGACCACGAACTACACACCAACTGTTCCCCTGCCTCGCGGCACGAGTATCCCAACTCCGTAACGAGCTTAACGGCGGGCAGCTTGATCCTTTTCGAATATTTAATTGGTCTTCCCATGTACTTTTCTTCATGGGCGGACAATCGCCTCTCGCCTCTCGCCTTTCGCCTCTCGCCTTATGACGTCATCTTTAGGGCACTTCAACGTGATGATGGTTAATTATTCACGCGCTTCCTCCCTAGCCAGTTCGAGATCTTTCAGCACGCCTACGTACCCTTCAATTTTGCTTTGATATTTCCTAAGGCCAATGATCTTGTTCAACTCTTGCTTGGCCTGTTTCCAGTCTTTTCGTTCCCATGCGCAAAGGGCCAGAAAAAAATGTGCTTCAGGAGCGTTGTCGGAGTTAAGCTCTTTGCGAAATATGACTTCCGATTTATCGAACTGGCGGGATTGATAGAGTAATTTTCCTTTGCTTAATTGTGCGGAGCCTTCTCTCGAATGCCGGTCCAGATAATCAATGGCTTGTTGGATTCGTCCGGCAGAAGCTAGCAGCGCCGCGATAGTGAGCATCTCTTCATGCTCTGGAGACGCTCCGTAAGCACGTTGCAGGGTGGTGACGGCCATGAGTGGAGCCTGTTGATACTTATACAACGAGGCAAGACGCTCCAAATCCTGACGTGAGGGAGTAAACAGGCTGTAGCCGACTTCTAACGCTCCAGCTGCTTCTGGATATTCTTCACTTTCCAGATGCAGCTTGGCCAGTAGCTTCCAATACTCGGCATCTTCAGGGCTGACGGAAAGGTAATTAAGGACCATTTTTTTTGCTTTGGCTAACTGACCAGCTTCCAGCAGTGCGTGGATTGCCAACCGAATCCAGTCTTTATGTGGCCTTGGAGACTGACTCAGGAGTAGTTGTAACACTCTTGCAGAATCCAGATATTTTTCACCCAGATAATAGGCGGAGCCAGCCTGATAGAGTAGGTCGGACCTGTCTGTCTTTCGTAAAACATAGGTCTTTTCGAACATCCCGCCTGCTTCGGCATAGCGTTGTAGTTCATGCATGGTAATGGCGGTGTTCAAGCTCAGAAACTCGTTGTCCGGGTACGCGTTTAGTCCTTTTTGAAAGATGAGTATGGCTTTGTTTTTGTTTCCTGACTGGTACAGAGCATTGCCCAGAATGACGTAAACTTGCGCGTGAATCGCTTCTTGTGTCGTATTCATATATCCGGTGATCAGAGTCGCGGCATCAGTATACAGCTTGTCGTTTATAAGCATTTGGGCCCTGTGTAGCACCTGACGGCCTTCAGGTGGAAGCTTGGCCAGCGCATCACTAGTTAGCAGAAGAACAACAAACGCTGTTGTCATAAATAGGCGTAAGTTTTTCATTGTGTCAGCTCGAAGTTGAAAGGGATTATGACCCAAGTGTCCACTGCTTGGCCTTTGTAGTAACCGGGCCTGAACTTCCAGCGGTTGGCAGCATTGAGCGCTGCTGTTTCAAATACGCCTGAAGGTGTGGCTGAATGAATGGAAAGGTTACTTGGTTTGCCTTGGCTGGTAACCAGCATACGAACGATAACTTCACCTTCAATATGGTTGCGTTTGGCTCCATAAGGGTACTCAGGTGGTACTCTTCGCGTGACTTGCGGTGCTTCGTCCACTTCATCCATGCTAAAGCCGATACCGCCAAGGTCGCCCGTGGGCATGGCGATGCCGTCTTTGAGGCCTGAGTGCATGTCTGCACTGAAATTAGGCGTGCTGATGTTGATACGTGGCTTGACGTTTTCGGCGCGTGCTTTGGAAGAAAATGTTTTCGGCAGATTTTTTGGAGGTTTGGCCTCTTTTAATTCTTTTCGTTTGAGTGGTTCCGTCGGCTTGTCTTTATGGGGTTGGGCAATGCGGATGGCTCCTTGCACTACGGTGAAGTCTCCGGCTTGTTCTGCGTCATTCAAAAGCAACACACCGATATAGATAATCCCAGACACAAGGATTGCGGTCAAACTGGCGGCCACAAAATCGCTTGATTCTTTTACCTTGCGGGCCATTATTCTTTCCTTGCCGCAATGCTGATGTTTTGCACTCCTGCAAGGCGGCACTGGTCTAGCACCTGAACAGCCGCGCCGGTCATGCTTTCTTTGTCAGCTACAATAACCACCGAGCCATCCGGTGTTTCCGCCAGAAAGCGTTCCATGTAGGCACGTACCGTGCGAATATCCAGAGGTCTGCCTTCCACGAAGATTTGCCCTTCAGCTGTAAGTCCTAGAATAACATTCGCTTTTTCTTTAGCTTCGGCGGTCTGGGCGGAAGGGCGCTGTACATCCACTCCAGCCTCGCGCACAAAGCTGGTGGTGACGATGAAGAAAATAAGCAGGATGAAAACCATATCGATGAGCGGCGTCATGTTGAGCTCGCTCCTGCGAGCTCGCGCACCGCGTGCGTAACGGAGGTTTTTCATATCCTTATTCCTTGCAAATTATTGTATTGTCTGTCTGCTCCTGCAGGCCGATGCAGAAAATCTCCATGCGTGCTTTGAGCTTTTCCCCTCTACGGAAAAGTAAACCGCCAAGGATCATGCCGGGAACAGCCACAACAAGACCACTCTGGGTGGTAACAAGTGCTTCGGATATGCCTGATGCCAGAGCTCGTGCGTTACCGGTACCAAATTGAGAAATGACATCAAATGTAGTGATCATTCCTGTCACTGTTCCAAGCAGCCCGAGTAACGGGGCAATGGCAGCCAGAATAAGGATGGTGCCGATGTAACGCATGGCTTTGAATTCCTGTTTTACACGGATAACATCAAGCATGTTTCGGTTCAGTTCGGGGTCATCGCATCGTTCATCTATGTAATTGGAAAGGATATCCCATTGCCATTGGGCAATATCCGTCTGAGACATACAACGTTTACTCTGGAATAGCTTAAGGCATTGGCTCGGCGAAGTTTCTTTTCTGCGTTCGCGCACAAAACGGATGGTTTTGACGATGGACAGAGTCCACATAAGTATAGAAAGTACCATGAGCGGGATCATGATTTCTCCGCCGGCCTGAAAGTACTCTACCATGTGCTCTACAAGGTTATGCTGCTGCATCAAGCCCCTCCCGTTTTTTTACCTGCCCCTTTTTCATAAGGGCTACGGCGAATCCGGTTCCTTTTTCCTCCATGTCGCCGATGATTTTGTCCACCCTGCGCTCTAACACATGATGAAGAATCATAATGGGTACAGCCACGGCCAGTCCGAGCTGAGTGGTGATCAAAGCCTCTGAAATACCGCCCGACATCATGCGTGGATCACCTGTGCCGTATAGCGTAATAATCTGAAAGGTGTTGATCATGCCTGTCACTGTACCCAGCAGACCGAGAAGCGGTGCCACAGATGCCAGTACATTTAGTGTCGGCAAGAACCGCTCTAGAGTAGGTAGTTCCTTGAGTAGCCCTTCATGGAAGGCATTTTCAATGATCTCACGGGTGCTGCCAATATACTTAAGGGTGTGTCCGATGATACGACAGGTGGGAAACTGGGATTTGCGGCGGCAAAAGTCGCGGCACTGTTCCCATTCTCCTTTTGAAACCATGGTCAAGATCTTTTCCATATTGCGATCCGAGTTACCTCGGATTTTACTTAGGGCATAGAATCGTTCCACGACCAGCCCCATGGCCACAAATCCTACAAGGATAATAGGCCAGACCAGCAGGCCGCCTGCACGAAGCCAGTCCCAGACACTCTTTTGTTCTTGTGCCAGACGAGTGAAGGCTGCACCGTTGGAGATGTCTACCGGAAAGGCTATTCCTTCTTTGTCGAAATATGCATTCATAAGTTTGGAAAGAGACCATCCCGGAGCTCCCTGCACGGCCACCAGTTTGGCGCCGTTGCTGGAAGGCCGCAAGAAGCCAAGGGTTCCGTCTTCCAGACGATATGCCTCGGTAAAAGTGCCGATACGTACCAGCTCTCCTGTTTTATCTAATCCATCTGTGCCAATGAATGTTCCGGTGCGGCGGGTGATTTCGCCCGAAACAGTCATTTCATTCAGATACAGGGTTAGCAGGTTGCGGATGCCGCTTAGTCCCGGAAATTTTTCAGGCTGAAGGATCTCTTCAAGTACGGTTGCGCGCTGCGGGTACTCCGGTGTGGTAAGGATTTCATTAAAATAGTCGCGGGCCTGCTTGGCAGAAGTGCGGATTGTGCCGTCGATGGTTTTGAGCTCATGAGCTTGGGCAGCCAGATCTTCTTTAAGTTTTTTTTCGTGCTCTAACAGTTTGTCATACTGTAACTTGAGTGATTCAAAGTTTATCTGTTTCTGATTGATGCTGGCTTGCAGGGCAGCTTTTTCGTTGCCGAGGGTACGTTTTTCTTCTGCGAGAATGGCTGTGGTTTGGATTGCGTTTTGCTTAGCCTTTTCCGCTATGACTTTAACGTCGTTAGTTGCTTTGTCCCAGTTCTGTGCCTGAACCCCGTTCGTAAGAATTATAAAACTGAAAAGTGTAAAGAATGCGTGTTTCATCGTCCGGCTCCTACTGGTAAGTCGAGCAGTTCCACAGCGCGTTTGCGGGCTGCCATCTCTGTGGCGCGATGCAGCGTACGGGAATAGCTCTCATTAAGTGGTTTCCATGAGCCGGAAGCGCGATCCCAATAGCCGGCTTGGGTATTGTCAGTGGTCTGATAGAAGAGCGCAGTGCGTCCCAGCCGGAAAATGGTGACCTGAGTAGGCGCACCGTTGATGTCCAATTCCTGAGTAGTGGTGGCTACGTTGCGTCCATATTCCATTTCTATCAACAGAGCCTCAAACACTCTGCGTAATTTTTCGCTCAGTTCCAGCCGGTAATCATCGAGGGATGTCTGAAGAAACTGAAGGCGCCTTGCACGCTCTTCAGCAAGAAAAGGCAGGTCAGACGCTACAAATTGTCTCAGGCTGTCGACAACGGTTTCCAGATAAGGTTCAAGTTCCATTTTGATGCGCCGGGCTTCTTCCTTACGCCTTTCCAGTTCGGAGATGGTTTCTTCCTGTTTTTGGATGTACTTTGTGTATTTTTTGTTCTGGAACTCCAGCCATGAATCCATGGCTTTCATGTCACGGATATCTGCGGCAATGTGTTCCTTTTGGTCCGTCCATTGCTGATATTTTTGTTGGGCCGCGGATTCAACGGCAATGGCCTTGGTGGCTTGCTCATGCACTGCCTTGGCGGGCGAGGAAGCGGTTGCTGCGGTAGATGGTACCAACAGCAAAGCGAACAGGCTTAACGTGACTGCTTTCAACATGTCTGCTCCTTGCAGGGGGCGCCTGAGCGGGCCCCATGTTCTGAACACGAAATAGAAACTATAGAAGCATCCCGCTCAAGCTCACCACTCCTGTAAGGAGCAATTTTGTCCGATTGTGAATTTCGTTATCAATGCATGGACAATGTGTTGCATCAACAGAGAGGCATTGAATTGAGTGGCAAATCTGAAGTTCAGAAGGAGTTCCGCTTTGTTGACCAAGATACTCTTGTTTATCCGCTGCCGGTGAACGTTATCCAAAAAAGCAACAGGGTGAATTTGTGCAAAACAGATACGTTCCCCTGACATTTTGGGGAAAGTTAATTTATACCCAGCACATTTGAAATCTGCGTCCTGATATCCGTGAAAATGCTGTCACGGTTTTCGTCAATGAAGAAGTGCCCTCCGGGAAACATACGAATGGAGCATTGGCATAAACTTAGTTCTTTCCAGTGCTCCATGCTCCATTCCGGTGAGTCTGCATCGTCGACACCGCCAAGAACTCTGATGGGAACAGCAAGGGGGACAGGCTTGGGAGGAGTAAAAGTTTCCAGCACCTGAAAGTCCGCGCGTACAACTGGCAAGAAAAATTGTTTGAAGGTCGGGTCTGTCAGAACTCCTTCAGGAGTCCCACCCAGTCTGCGGATTTCATCAATCAGATCTTCATCGCTCAAGGTATGGCAGATGCGTCTGGTGTGTTTCAAGTGAATGGGAAAACGTCCTGATGCGAAGAATAGTGCGGGCAGGAGTGCTCCTCGGTGATGTAGTTCTCGAATGACCAGACTCGCGATGCCGCTGCCCAGACTATGTCCGAAAAAGATATAGGGTTGTCCAGTGAAAGGAAGCAGAGCGTCTGTCAATTCTGTGACCAGTCCGTTCATATCCTTTGCTAGTGGTTCATGATGTCGTGAAGCTCTGCCCGGTAACTCTACCGGGCATACTCTGACGACCTCTTTGAGAGCGGGCTGCCATTGTCTGTAGTATTCGGCGCTGCTTCCGGCAAAAGGAAAGCAAAACATCCTTGGGATGTTGTCAGGCTCTGCAGGCAGGTGCGGCAGGCAGGAAGGATTCGTATATGTATTTATCTGCATGATACCCTCTGTACGGATTCTTTGGGGGGTGTAAGCCAACCCCGTTCAACCATGCGGGCCAGATAGCCCAGGAAGAGTTCTTCGGAAACAGGATTTATTTTTCTGTTGATCCGCTGCAAAGCTTCCGTGGTTTGTTCGCAGCCAATGGTAAGTGAAGTGTTGGCGTCGTATCCGTCGTCGTTGATCATTGACAGCAATATGCGCACGTTTTCATCCATATTTTCGGGCGGAATGGCACGCATGTGTTCGGCCCATTTTTCGGGGCTGGTCATGGTTATGGTGTAGCCTGCTTTGGTCAGAAACTTGTGGATGGCATCCCATTGAAGCTTACGGGGGCTGTTTATATGGAACGCCCGGCCGTATGATTCTGGTTGCGATGCCAATGCAACCACCGCCTTGGCCGCTTCATCCACAGGCACTAAGTCTACGACACGCTGGCTGTGGGGCATGAGACCTGTCTGGGTGAATACCCGTATCAGTCGCCAGTATATTTCGTCCGTATCACAATAAAAGCTTCTGTCATCACCGCCCACAGTAGTCATCCGGTAGACAGATACCGGCAGCCCGCGCTCTCCTGCACGGCGAATCATATGATCTGCTACCCAGCGGCTTAGAATGTAGCCGGTCTGGATGCCGGAGCAAGATGTGAATGGGTCATCCTCCAGCACTGCGGCTGTTTCAGAAGAACGGGTTACAAAATCAACAATTGAAGTGCTGCCCACGTAGTGGATGGGGATTGGTTTGCTACAAGCCATCCGCAGGACCTCCCTTGTACCCAGCACGTTAGCCGGTCGGAGCACTGTATAGCTTTGAGCCAGATTTACCTGAAAGCCGCTGTGCATAATGATGTCAGTGTCATTTGTCAGTCTAGACCAGTGCTTCTGGCTTAGGCCGAATTGTGGTTTTTCAAGCGAGCCGGGAACAATGGTCAGACGGTTTGAATATGAAGCTTGCCAGCAGCCAATATTTTTAAGTCCGGATTGCAGAGCCTTCATGCCTTCAGCTTTTGTCCGGCATGGCTCCATGCAGTGGATGTTCAGGTCATTACGTTCAAGCAAGGTGGCTAAGATCCATAGGCCGATGAAACCGGGAGCCCCGGTGACAAAGATTTGCTGGCCCGGACTGATTGGGGGGTGCAGCCGGTCCAAGGCCTTCGGTTTCAGTTCATCGGCCAGAGTAATGTCTTTTTGTGCCTGCGTGATTTCCGGCAGACTGTGAGCTCCTCCATGGTCCGATGCCAGAAAAGAGGCCATGTCTTTGAGTACAGGATAACCGTACAAATTTTTGATGGTGACTTGGTGGTTATGGGATTTTCGTAGATTGAAGGCCAGTTGCGTGACGGACAGGGAGTCGCCGCCCAGTTCAAAGAAATCGGCTTCGCGGTTGGGGACGTTTCGTCCCAGTGTTGTTTCCCATATTTTGGCCAACTGTTTTTCAAACGCATTATTGAATATTCCTGTAGCGGCGCAAGTTGTACTGAATGCCGGAGGAAGTGCCGAGGCGTTAATCTTACCGGATGGGGTTGTAGGCCATTCCTGTACAAATGTGATGGCGTGAGGCTGTATTGCCTGTGGAATGAGGCTTTGCAGATGAGCTTGAAGCTTGAGACGCAGAGAGTCTGGTTGTTCGTCTTGTAATCTGTCCGGCTGAACATAGGCTGCGATACGGCGCTGTCCGTTATGTTCGGGGGTCAGGACCACCGCATCCAAGACCTGTTCATGACTGATGAGTGCTTCCCTGACTTCCAAGGGATTAAAGCGTACGCCTCGTATTTTGCACTGACTGTCGGCCCGGCCAGCAAAGCATATACGTCCTTCTTCATCTACGCGTGCCCTGTCACCGGTAGCAAACCATAGCTCGTGCTGGGAATCGAATGGCATAGATGCGGACGGTATGAATGCAAGTTGTGTGGCTTCAGTATCGTGACTGTATCCCGAGGCAAGGCAATCTCCTGCTATGTAGAGTTCTCCCTCCACACCGTTGGCCAGTGGCAATCGGTTTTCATCAAGCACTATTGCGGCAGAGTTGGATATGGGCTTACCGATGGGGACAGACCCTCGGGCGTCTGTGGTAATTTCATGCCATGTGGCATCCCCCACGACTTCTGTAGAACCGTAAAGGTTAAAAAAACGTATACCGGTCAAGGCGCTTCTTGTTTTGTTGACCAGCTCAGTACTTAGCGACTCTCCGCTGCAGGTCAGGTACTTCAGATTTTGTAACCGGCCTTGAAGACCGTCTGTAGCAATGTGCATAGCATTAAGCAGGGAAGGAACAACTATGAGTCGTGTGACCTTATAGCGCTCAATAATATTTACGAGTTGTTGGGGATTCCGGGAAGCCTCAGAGTTTACCAGTACCAGAGGCACCCCTTGCAGCAGAGCTCCGAACGCTTCCCAAATAAAGTCAACAAATGCCGGCGAAGTCTTTTGGCAGGACCGTTCACCAGGTTCCCAGGGGAGTTCGTGCCACATCCAGTTCAATCGGTTGCTTAGTGCCCGGTAGGATATATTGACTCCTTTTTGAAAACCGGTGGAGCCCGATGTGTGCAGCATGCAAGCTTGCATGCTTTGATCAATTTTAGGTGAGGTCAGCGGTTGGAAGTGAGTGGCTTCAGTTCGTAGCTGGTCTGTAAAAATTGTAATGAGGCCATGGTCTGTACCAAGGTTATCGATCACACTCTCCCACAAGTCTGGGACGGTCAGGACACAACGGGCTCTGGATCTAAGAAGCATCTTTGCGACCTGCTCTGCCGGGTAGGAGGGGGGCAGCGGAGTCCAGATTGCTCCAAGTTGCCAGACTCCGAACATGGCTGCCAACAGGTCGGAACCTGTATCCAGCCTCAGACCAACAAGGTCACCTGCTTTGACCTCTTTCTTTTGCAGAGTCGCGGCAATGGCCTGTGCTCTCTCCATGAGGGTCTGGTATGTTATCTTTGTTTCTTTCTCGCCATCCCCCAGAATTAGTGCGGTCTCATCTCCTTTGTTGTGCACCAGAGATGTGAGAATCTCCCAAGGTTCAAAGGCAGGGAAAGACGAATCTTTTCCAGTTAATGGGGTGTAAGTTTCGGTATGGGGAGCAAAATAATCAACCAGTCGTTCTTCAGAGCTATCGGTTAAAAACAGAATGGCGTGATTCATTGCTTTGAGCAGTTCAAGCATGGCATCTCCTTCGAACTCATCATTATTGTACTGGAGGTTGAGCCGGAGTTCGTTGCCGGGGAAACCCACCAACGTCAGGGGGTAGCTGGTTTTGTCAAAGCTGGTGACGTCGTTGAAACTGAACCCCAGATGACCGGTAGATGCTTCGGACATGGGCATATTTTCAAAAACAGCCAGACTTTCCAGAAAAGGTTCATCAGGTTTTGTACATAGGTTCCGAATACTGTTTAACGGCAGGTGGTCATGTTCGGAGGCTTCGGCAAGGTAGTTCTGGATGGAGTGCAACCATTCCTTGACTGGGGCTTCAGCCGGGCAGGCTAGGTGTAGTGGTAATACGTTTAGAAGCAGCCCAAACGTTTCTTCAATGCCGGGGACGCATGCAGGGCGCGATGCCACAGTTACGCCGGTAAGAATAGTTTTTTTACCGCAAAATCTGGCCAGTACCAGAGCCCATGCACCAAGAAAAAACGTGTTAAGCGTCACTCCGGCCCGACTGGCGCTACGGGTGACTGCTTCAGTTGCTTTTGCAGAAAGAACAATGCTTTGCACAGCAAAGCTGCTGGATATATTGGCAGAGCGTTTTTTGCGTCTGCTTGCCAGAGGCAGGCAGGGGGTGGCCTTATCCAGCCGTTCGGCCCACCATTTTAACGATGCTTCCTTGGGTTTGGTGTTCACGTAGCGTGCATATGCTTTGAGAGATGGTGCGCAAGGTGACTCTACTCTTTTGCCTTGCACGAGCTGTTCGTATGCAGTGATGAATTCACTCAGAGCGATGCCTATGGACCAGCCGTCGGCAATGATGTGATGCAGGGTCATGGTCATGCGGAAGCGTTCTTTGCTCAGATCATGCAACGCAATACGGATAAGAGGTGCCTTGGTCAGAGAGAACCCCTTACTGCTGTCATCGAGAAGAAATCTGCTGAGGAGTTGCATTTGTTCTTCGTCGTTCAGATGGGCGATAGATTCATGGATAAACGGAAGTTTTACCTGAGCCTGTACTACTTGATATGGCTTTTCCAAGCCCTCCCAATGAAAGGAAGTTCGCAAGGCAGGATGTCTTTGCACTACTATTTCCCATGCTTGCCGGCAGATATGAGCGTCCATACTGCCCTGTCCGTGCAGGCTGTATTGCTGGACGTACTCCGAGCTTTCAGGGGCTTGTATGGTGTGAAAGATCATTCCCTGTTGGAGCGGTGTGGGCGCAAAAATATCCGTGATTTCCTGGGGGGCTCCTGTCATGAAGATGCTCCTGTAGCGGCGAAGATGGCTTCTAGATCGTTTTGGGAAATACCGGATTTACTGAAATCCGGTGTCGCGTTCTTGAGAGAAGCGTTGCAGGCTGCTGCGGGTTTTCCGGGATTGTGTTCCGGCAACTCATCCATCAAGGTGCATAACGTAGCTATGGTCTTGGCATTGAAAACATCTTTGATTGTGAAGTGTAGCCCATGGTCCGCAGCCATACGCACCATGCGCAGGACGTGCATGGAATTGCCGCCCATTTCGATAAAGTTGTCCTGAATGCCCACAGGCTGGATTAATAATAGTTCCTCCCAGATGGAGACCATTTGCTTGTGCGTGTCGGTTTCCGGCGGGACATAGCTGTCAGGATTAGCTCTGGCTTGCTTATTGATGCCGCAGTCAGTCGTTTTCCGCATGATCTGAGGCGCTACTTCGGATTGATCAGTGGCAATGGAGGCGTTGTTCAGATTTTCGATCCAGTGTTTTTGCTGACTGAAAACGTATCCGGGTAAAGGTATCCGCTTGCCGATTTTTATGCTCGGGCAACAATTCCAGTCCGGTCGGCCTCCTGTGGCCCATACCCGACCTAAAATTTTTAGTACCGATTCCGGTTCTTCATCGTATTGTCCCCCTAATGTATGAACAGTAATTCCGGCAGGTCCCATTTCTTGACTGGCAAAGTTGCACAGGGTTCTGCCGGGACCGACTTCAACTCCGAGGCATTGTTGGCTGAACAGAGTCTGCAGGCACCGCGAGAACCGCACGGTGTCGCGCAATTGTTTTACCCAATAGTCGGGGGTGGCCATGAATGCGTCAGCCCAAATACCTGTGAGGTTACTGACCAGAGGAATTTGGGGCGGCTGCATAGTTACTTCCTGAAGCACTGCGCGAAAATCTTGCAGAACGCTATCCATAAACGAAGAATGAAATGCGTGTGATGTCTTGAGAAAAGTGCCTTTTTCTCCTGCCTGATCAATAATTTCCGCACATGTTGCCAGATCCTGTTCATGACCGGAAAGAACGCAGCTCTGACTGGTGTTGACTACAGCTATTTCTACCTTGGACAGCAGCGTTTCAGGGAGCATGGAAAGTTTGTCTTCTCCGATGGATAATGCAAGCATCCTGCCTGTCGGAGCCTGCTGCATGGCCCTTCCGCGTGCAACCACCAGTCGGGCTGCATCTTCCATGGAAAACACGTTCGCCAGGCAAGCTGCTACATATTCGCCAATACTGTGTCCGAGCAGGAATTCGGGTTGGAGTCCTTTTTTAATAAGTAACCGGGCCAGAGCGTATTCCAGAGTGAAAAGCAGCGGCTGGGTTATTTTGGTGCGAGTGATGGCTGCGGCGGCTTGTTTATCACCGGTCCAGCAGGCGTACATCAGAGAAAGTAGATCTGGGCCTTTGTATTGCAGCACCACCTCTGCGGTTTGATTGAATTTCTTTTTGAAATATGGCTCTGTCTTATACAGGCTGCTTCCCATGGCAGGATGTTGTGAGCCTTGGCCGGAAAACAGGAACGCAAGCTTGCGTTTTTTTCCGCCAGAAACATGTCGTAAAGGCGCCTCCATGCTGTTGAGAGCGTCTTTTAGCTCTTCCATGCTGGCAGCTATAATTGTCCGGCGTGCCGGAAGGTGAGCCCGGCCATGCACCAGAGTATGGGCAACATCCGCTATATCGAAGTGACCTTGTTCCAGATGTGCTGCAAGCTGCTTCTGAGTTCTGAAAAGACCTGCGGTATCGTGTCCGGATATCAGAAACAGCCTCGGCTCTTTTTTTACAGATCCGGAGTGTTGTTGCGGTGCTCCCTGAAGTACCGTGTGGACGTTTGTACCCCCAACTCCGAAGGAACTGACGCTTCCAAGTCGCGCTGTGCTTTCATCAGCCAGTCGGCTATTGTTGGAACGCACTTCAAAGGGGGCCATGCTTGTGCCAAACAGCGGATTGTGTCTGGTAAAGTTGGCTGTACCCGGTACGCAACCATGGTATAGGCTCAACACGGCCTTGATAAAACCGGCCAGCCCTGCGGTAGCATCCAGATGCCCGATGTTGCTTTTTACCGAGCCCAGAAGAATAGAGCGGCCTGTCGGAATATTGCATTGCGCTATTCCTGCATAAGCCTGTTGCAGCGCTGCCACCTCGATTGGATCTCCCATAGGGGTGGCCGTGCCGTGTCCTTCAATGAAATCCATATCCCACGGGTCGATACCGGAAAGAAGCAGAGCCTCGGTAATGACTGCGGCCTGCGCATTGACGCTGGGAGCGGTGAACCCCACTTTATCGTTGCCGTCGTTGTTGGCGGCGGTGGAGCGAACCACTGCGAGGATATGATCGTTATCGGCCTGTGCATCGGCTAGCCGTTTAAGCAGCACAGCGGCTACGCCGGAGCCGAAAATTGTTCCTTTACCTTGAGCATCATAAGGACGGCAGCGTCCGTCAGGCGAGCGCATACCGCCTTCCAGATACATATATCCCAGAGGATCTCCGAGTAGTGTGGCCGATGCCACCAAGGCCCGATCACATTCGCCTGCCAACAGAGCTTGGCAAGCAACATGCAGGCTGGTCAGAGAAGAAGAGCAGGCGGTCTGCACTGTCATGGCCGGGCCACGCAATCCTAATTTGTAGGCCAGTCGTGTGGCCGGGTAGTCTTTGTCATTACCCAGCAGGGCTTCGGTCATGTCCAGCCTGCCCGCCATGACATGGCCGTGCAGGTTGGAAAGCAAGTACGAACTGATGCTGCAGCTTGCGTATACACCGGTTATGGTGTCCTGCGAATCTGTCGGTTCATATCCAGAATGCTCAAAGGCCTTCCAGCCATACTCGAGCAATAACCGTTGCTGCGGATCGGTTATGGCTGCTTCATGAGGCGAGATACCGAAAAAGTCCGCGTCAAAGCATTTGTATCCGTCGATGCAGCTGCACATGGGCACATAGTGCGGATCTTTGCAGATGGCAGCGTGAATGCTTTTTTCCAGATATTCCGATTTCAGGACTGACATGCTCTGCTTGCCCTGCAGTAGGTTTTCCCAGAATGTATTCAAGTCGGTGGCACCAGGAAAACGGGCAGCCATGCCGATGATTGCAATGCAAGAATCCGTGTACTCGTAAGTGGTCATCGTATTCCTCAGGCGTTATGCGCTACGTATCATCCGCGCGTTGCGGCGCTTTTGCCCCTGTTCTTTTTGTCCGATGCGCCGTGGAGTCGGATATGGATAAGGAGCTGACTGGTTATCGTTGCCCAGCCATGCAGCCATACTTTCCACAGTGGGATTCTGGAACAGGGTCGTCAGCGAGAACTGGTGCCGTAACAACCGTTGAAGCTGCTCATGGACGCTGACAATGAGCAGCGATGTGCCGCCAACTTCAAAGAAGTTATCGCGTACGCCAATGTCATCGACTTCAAGGATAGACTTCCAGATATTTAAAATATCGGATTCGATGGAAGAGGCTGGGGGTGCTGCTACAGTGAGCACTACCCCGCATTTGGGCAGGTTGTGGAGATTGACTTTGCCGGAGGGGGTTCGTGGCCACTCTGTAATTGGAATAAAAATGTCCGGCAGCATAGATGGGGGCAATAATGTGCTCATAAATGGACGGAGCTCTCGGGCCCAATCTGCCGAGTTGAATTCGTTTGCTCTCTGTTCGGGCAGGATATAAGCCACCAACCTGTCTGTGCCATCTGGGCCCGGTTGTGCCATGACCTTTGCTTCTTTGACCTGTTCGTGCTTTTGAAGGGTTGCCACAATGCCATCCGGCTCCATCCGGACACCTCGAACCTTGATCTGCCTATCCTTGCGACCATGATAATAGATGAGGCCATCTTGACCTAAGGCGGCCTCATCACCCATGCAGAACCAGCGTCCCTGGGGTGTTTCTATTCCCGGGATTTCAGGGGGGATAAACATAGCGTTTTTTTTGCTGGCTTTGCCGTGGTAGCCGTGGGCTACGCATGGGCCGCAGACATAGAGCGTGCCTTTTTCGCCGGTAGGAACAGGCCGCAGTGCATCGTCAAGTATAGCCACCGTGGTATTGTGGACTGGTTTGCCTACAGGTACGGCCTTTCTGTCCTTGGCAGAGGCCTCGTGCCAGATGGCGTCCATGACCTCTGTGGAGCCGTACAGATTGAAAAGGCGGATGTCGGGAAGGGCGTTGCGTGTCTTTTGGCATAGCTCCGGACAAAGCACTTCGCCACTGCTGAGGATGACACGTAACGAAGGAACTGTTTCGCCAATCCCTTGTCCAACTTCGTGCATGGCCCGGAGCAGAGAGGGGACAAGAACCATGTGGGTAACCTTGTGCTCACGCATTACTGTAAGCAGCCGGTCAATATTCCGATATGGTCTTGCACCGGCAAGAACCAGCGGGGTGCGCCCCAGAATGGCTCCGAAGGTTTCCCATAGAAAATCCACAAAGCAGGGGGATGTTTTCTGGCAAGCAACATCGCCCGTTTTCCAGGGCAGCTCAAACCACATCCAGCTCAGCCGTGTATGCAGGGCTTCGTGGGACAAGGTAATCCCTTTGGGCTGACCGGTGGAGCCGGAAGTATACAGGATGCAGGCTGCGGACGCGCTTGGCGGAGTTCCGACTTTGGCGGGTTGAGTTTCGACGTGACAATCTATCAGGCAGGGCATGATGCCCGAAACGGTTTCTTTGGTATGCTCTTCCCACAGCAAGCTATGGGTTATGACACAACATGAAGCGGAATCTTCCATGATCCATTGATTCATAGAGGCCGGATGATCGGGGTCCAGCGGAACCCAGATACAACCCTGACGCCATACGGCCAGCATGGCGGCTGTTTGTTCCAGACTGGGATGAAGCATGATGGAGACAATGCTGCCGGGCTTGAGCTTAAGCTGGTCAAGACGCGCTGCCATCTGTTCGGCTTCTCTGACCAGATCGCCGTAGCTGATCTCTTTTGAGTCTGTTTTGTAGCCGGATTCTCCGGTAATAAAGATGGCTGTGGTTGACTCATCCGTTTCCAGAATTTTTTCCAGCTGCTGCCAAAACGGCAGATAGTCGTGCTGCAACTGTTGCCCGTGGAGAATGGTGGCTTTCTCCGCAGGCAGGATTTCATGGATAGGAATGCTCGGTGTGTCGCTGACAATCCGGCCTATCCACTTGAGCGTATCGACCATATCTTTGGCACGCTGGGCACTGATGATGTCTGTGGCGAAAACCAGATAGCAGCGAAGTCCGTTCTTTTCCGGCCAGATCAAAAACTCGACATCCATATGGGTAGTGTTCATAGGCACCAGAACGGAATGTAGAGACAGCTCTTTGCTGAGTGTGTCCAGCGATGGAGTGTTCTGGTAGACTAGGCCGGCCTGATAGAGCGGGTTTTTGTTCAGGCTTCGTCCTTCGCCTACTGCGTCAGCAAGAAATTGGAACGGTAATTCTTCGTGCTCCATGGCGTGCAGCACAGTGTCTCGCAGGTTTTCCAGCAACTGTGTAAAGGGGGAATTGTCAGTAAGACGATTGCGCACCACCAGATTATTGAGGAAAAATCCGATAATATTCTCCGTAGCCGGATGGTTACGGCCTGCAACCGAACACCCTACGGCAAAATCAACCTGCCCGGAAAAACGAGAGAGCATCAGACTAAAAACTGCCAACCATGCCATAAATGGAGTTGCATTATGCCTTTGGGCCAAATTTTCCATGGCTGTTGCCACCGAGCCGGGAATGAAGAATTCAATTGTGTCGCCGGAAAATGTCTGGGTTTCCGGTCGTGGAGCGTCTGTCCATAATTGCAGCTCTGGAAGGTCTTGCAGCTCTGTCTGCCACCATTTTTGCTCTTTTTTTATATATTCCAACGTCATGCGTTGGCGTTGCCACAAGGCGTACTGTTCATACGTAGCATCACTGTTATGCAGTGGCAGAGGGGTGCCTTTACGGATTGTGTCGTAGATTTCAAAAAGCTCTTTGTAAAAAATGGTCACGGACCAGCCGTCAAAGATGATATGATGGAAAGTGATAAGCAGTGTATGCAGATTTTTTTTCTGACGGATTAATACCCCTCGTAAGAGCGGGCCTTGCGCCATATCAAAGCCGATACTTCCTTCGTAATTCATTGCGCACTTAAGATGTTTTTGCTGCTCTTCATGCGCCTGATGAGAGATATCATTATATGTGAGAGGCAGGTTGTCTGGTAGTAACAGAGTCACTGTTGGCTTTCCCGTTTCGTCTCCGGGGTAGCAGCTGTGAAGGCAGCTGTGCCGCTTGATGAGTTCTGTCCACGCCTTGGTAAAGGCTTTCCGGTCTAGCTCTCCGGCTACTTCCAGGTAGAAGGGAATGTTGTAAAATGGATTATCGGGTGAAAGCCGGTTCATGAACCAGAGGCGCTCCTGAGCAAAGGATAGCTCTGCTTTTTCCACCGTCACTCCTTCCGGCCCGAAAGCAATATGGACATTCCCATTGTTTCTGGCTGTTTCTCTGGCAAAATTGAGCAGTTCTTCCAGAGGCAGTTCGACTAATGTTTGTTTGTTCATGTTTACGCCGCACCTCCGCTACTAACGTGTTCTGCGTTATGGTCCGTAGTCAGTTGCACGAGTAGTGCCTCTGCCAGCTCAGCGATGGTGGGCGTTGCAAAGAAAGAAGCCAGTGGGTGGCGGATGAAGATCTTGTCTTCTATGCGTGTGAGTACCTGCATGGCTTTAAGTGAGTTGCCACCTAGTTCAAAAAAGTTGCTCATGACACCGGCAACATTTACTTCAAGAACAGCTTCCCAAATTTCTTTCAGCAGTTGTTCCATGGCATTTGCTGGCTCCCGTTGTTCCTCCTGAATCCGTACTGCGAGGCTTAACGGCGTGCCCTGAAGAGCCTTGCGATCCAGTTTGCCGTTAGCTGTTAGCGGAAACTCGTTCAGCATGAAGATCACTTTGGGCTGTATCTGTAAGGGCAGCTGTACTAATAGCCAGTTACGAAGTTTCCGGATATCCAGACTGCTATCATGTGCAACAAGGAAGGCCCCGAGTATTTCCTTTCCCTTTTCGCCTACGGCACTGACAACGGCGCGCCGGATGGCAGGATGTCGATTAAGCACTTTTTCCACTTCTGCGGGGTCCAGCCTGTAGCCGTTGATGTTCAGCTGAAAGTCTTTACGTCCAATGATTTCAATGAGTCCTTCAGGCCTATAGCAGCCCATGTCACCCGTCCGGTATAGACGTTCTCCGGTGCGTGGATGGATTACGAAGTTTCTTGCGTCCAGAGTCGGATCTGTGTTGCTGCTCATGCACAGCGGTGTACCGCCGCAATACATTTCTCCTTCTACCCAGTCTGGCGTATCCTGAAGTGCCGGGGTCAGGATATGGTAGCTGCTGTTGGCAATGGGCTTGCCGTATGGGATGGTGTCCCAGTTAGCAGGCTTGCTCGTTACCTCGTTCATGATGTTCCATACTGTGGTCTCTGTGGGGCCGCCGATAGAAATGAGCCGTGCATGTGGGGCCACTTTCGCAAGTCGTCGGGTAATTCCCGGATCAAGCCAGTCTCCGCCCAATATAGCCAGCCGAAGATTGGCAAGTGGAGATCTGCCGGCCCAATGTGCCAATAAGTGTTCCATAAACATGGGTACGCTGTTCCAGAGCGTTATCTTTTCGTTTCGTAAAAGAGTCTCCCAGTGTGCTGCATCCAAAGCTTTATCGTTATCCATGCAAACGAGCTTTGCTCCGGCGGATGTGGCTCCGAAAATGTCAAAGACTGACAGATCATGATGCAGAGCCGTCACAGCCAGAATGGTATCCGACTCGTTGATGTTGAAGCGGCTGTTGGTGTAGGTCACGAGATTGAGCAATGCCTTGTGCCCTACAGTTACGCCCTTGGGCACGCCCGTGGATCCGGAAGTGAAAATTATGTAGGCTGGTTCATCCAGCTTAGGGCCGGGCGGTAGCCCTAGCCCTGCATTTTTTTTAAGGAACTGATCCACCGGAACGAACGGGGTCGTACTTGAGCCGCCTGCTTTTAAATAGCCGCATTCGGTTATGACCATGTGTGGCCGGCTTGTTTCCAGAATTTGTTGCAGTCTTGTGGCAGTGGTCCCCGTGTCCAGCGGAAGGTATGCCAGCCCTGCAGCATGGATGCCCAGAACGCAGGCTATCTGTTTCCAGCCGCGGTTAAGCATCACGCCCACCGCCGGGGTAGGGCCGGGGGCGGCATGAGTCTTTCCTTTTTCCATAGCCTGTACGATGTGTGAACCGATGGTGTGAGCGTACTGCAGCAACTCACTGAGTGATATGCGCTCATTACCGCTGACCACGGCGGTTTTTTCCGGGTATTCTGCAGCTTTTGCTGCAAAAAGATCAAAGACCGTTGTATCTGGTAGTTCCAGATGAATGTTGTTCAGGCTGTCTCGACGTTTCAACTGATTCAGAGGAGCGCGGGCCGGACGTTCGCACGACCAGACTTCCTCATCATCGGCAAACCGCTCCAGCAGGCGGATATATTCGTTGAACATGTCCTGAATAAGACCTTCCGGGTATGTTTCTGCCTGAGTGTCCCAGTTGATCCTCAGCTTGTCGTTTAGCAGAAAATACTGGCAGTCGAGCTGAACCTGCGGTGTTTCGCCCTTGGTGGAGAGTACTTCACCGAAGGATTCGATGGCCTGTTCCAAGGTTTTGCCCGTCGTGCGTCTGTCAGGCATGGCCGTAAAGACCACCGGCATGGCTTGTATTTCCAACGCGCCTTTTTCGCGAGTGCGCTCGCGCAGAAGGCGCAGTCCAGAGACATTGCTGTGTTCCAGATCCGTCCACATGCGTTGTTGCAGTTTTTTTGCCCGGTCTAGAAAGGTCACCCCAGATGCCAGATTGACTTCCAACAACGTGAATGACGCAAATTCTCCCACAATATTAGACACATCAGGATGCCAGTCTAGATTTCGGTTGAAGCGGGGAAAATTGAGGGTGAAGTGCTCCATGCCGCTCCAAAGGCCGAGAACTTCGCTATAGACCGCACCCATGAAAGAGGTCAGGGACAACCCGTGTTTTGCGCATCCTTTTTGGATGGCGGCAGTTGTTTCAGCCGTGAGGGTGTGTGTCAGGGTGGTAAAGCCTTGCGATCCGGTTTTTTTGGCGTAAGCACTCTTTGCAGGAGGACGTGGCAGTGATGGTGGTGGCGGCATGGTTGCCAGCTTGTTGCGCCAGTAGTTCAGGTCGTTTTGATATACTTCGCCTTTTTCAAATTCCTGCAGTGCGAGCACATAGTCCCGAAAGCGTAGTTCCAAAGGAGGTAGGTCTGCATCAGGATTTTGATATAAGGCGGCAAGATCTTCGAAGATGATCTGGAAGCTTCGCCCGTCAAAGCACCACATGTCCCATTTAAAATGCAGTCGGCCTTCGGTTTTTCCAGATGTTGCAGAAAAACGGAACTGGCTTTGGGGCCATTGCTTCAGGTCTGATACGGTTTCCTGCATTTCCAATGCGATAGCTTGCAGGCGTTGGCTTTGTTCGTCTGACCCGAGAGCCGTTAAATCTTCAAAAAAAATCTTTTGTTCGGGGACTGTTTCCAGCACCCGTTGCTGCCCGTCACCGTGGATGACAACGCGTAACATGTCGTGTCGCTGGATCAAGCGGTTAATAGCCTGATTGAAGCGTGTCCGGTTAAAGTTGCAGCAATGAAACTCCATGTACATCTGCATGCCGGTGCCGCCCTGAAGTTCGTTACTTCTGCCTATCCAGTATGCCTGTTGCAAGTCGGTAAGCGGAAATGGATCGTACCTGCAGGCGGAGTCGGGTGTCAGATAGTGCCCTTCTTTTTTTCGGTTCAGAGCGTTATCAAGTTGTTTTCTGGAAAATGTAAATTTTCTGGTCATGGCTTCCTCATGGCTTAACTATGCGTGATAGCATGCGTAATTATGATGCTGAGAAGGGTGCGGAGGCGTCCTTATCTTGTTGTCTCAATTGGAATTCCACATGCATTTCCAACGCTCGCAGGGTGCGCATGTTGCTAAATTCGGAAAGGGAAATAGTAATTCCCATTATGTTTTTAATGGTCGTTAAAATACGGATAGCAGCTATGGAGGTGCCCCCAAGAGCGAAGAAGTCGTCGTCCTCGCTCAGGCCGTCAATGCCTAAGATTGATGTCCAGATAGCTGCAAGCGTTTCCAGCAGGCTCATATCTTCTTTGTTTTCAAGCTCCACGGCAGTCTGAGGGGCTGGTGTACAGGCCTTGTTGTCGGAATAGCCGGCTTTTGCCATGTCCAGCCAATGGTGCTCTTTGGCAAACGGATACAGCGGCAGCGACAATCTGGGACCGCTGGGAGTGGTCGGAACTGGAGTGATTCCACGTTTGTAAAGCTCGATGAGGCACAGGGCTATAGCCTGACTGTCTGTATGTACCTGTCGCGTGGGGTCATCTAACAGCGGCAGCCATGTGAAGGGGGTGTCCAGTGTTGCCAGTGTTTGCAAGGCGGGCGATTCGAGAACAGGGCGCGGGCCGATTTCAATAAAGACGTTTTCACCCTCCTTTGCGGCATGCACAAGCCCCTGACTGAAAAGCACCGGATTGAGGGTATGGTCCAGCCAGTACTGAGAAGAGGTGAGCAACTTCGCTTCAGGTTTGCCCGTAACATTGGAGATAAGTGGAATTTTTGGGAGGTGAAACCGTGTCTTCTCCAGCTCGCTGGAGAAAGCGGTAATCATGGGTTGCATGAGCGGGGAGTGAAATGCATGAGAAACATCAAGTCTGGTGCAACGGATGGCTTTGTTTGTCAGTACCGTCCGAAGCTTTTTAATCATATCACATGATCCGGAAACCACGGTCTGTTCCGGGGCATTACAGGCCGCAATCGTCAGAAAAGGCTCGTTTGGAGCTGACGGTACTCCTTGCAGGTAGGGGAGTAGTGCATCACGACCGGCTGCTACGGCAAGCATGTCACCACCGGGTAATGCCGCCATAAGTTGTCCCCGGGCGCATGTCAGCCGTACGGCGTCTTCAAGTGAAAATACGCCGGCTACGCAGGCCGCAGTGTATTCACCAAGGCTGTGCCCCATTACTGCATTGGGTTTGATTCCTTTAGCCTTGAGTGTTTCACACAAGGCGTACCCGATAGAAAACAAAACGGGCTGTATGACGTGGGTGTGCTTCAGTTTTTCTTTTGTCACATCAGGACAAAGGGCCTGACGCACTAAATTTTCTCCGGCATACTTTTCTATCAGCTGGCCGCATCTATCCAAGGTTGTTCGAAAGTCTGCATCCTTGTCGTGTAGTTCGTTAACCATACCGGGGTATTGGGAGCCCTGCCCGGAGAAGACAGCCACAAGATTCTTAGCAGTTTTGCTGACAGGCTTTAAGGGAAGAGCCGATGTAGCTTTTTTTAAGGACTCAGCAAGTTGTTTTGCTGTGTTGCCCCATGCTCCGGTTCTCCAAGATAGGTGCTTTCTGCTGTTCAGGCTTTGGGTGGAAATATCGCGGAGAACAGCGCCAGCATTCGCTTGCAGGTAGTCGGACCACTTTCGGCACAAGCTATCCAGAGAGTCGCGACTGGCTGCACTGAGGTAAATGCAATGGTTACCGGAAGTATGATGTTTCCGTTGGGTTGTTATTTCCGCAGGCCACTCTTCCACCACCGCATGGCAGTTGGTTCCGCCGAAGCCAAAAGAACTGACTGCTGCAATTCTTGGGGATTCGCTATGCCACGGTGTGGTTTGCGTAAAGATGCGAAATGCGCTTTTGTCCAGAAACAGATCAGGGTTCGGTGTGTTATAGTTAATCTGGGGCGTAAATATGGCGTTTTTCAGGGTCAAGATGACCTTTATTAAGGAAAGCATGCCAGCTGCGGCACCCAGATGGCCATAATTGGCTTTAACAGAACCTAGCACACAGGGAGTGGATCGGTTTTTTTCGCCAAATACAGATTGCAGGGCTATAAATTCGATGGGATCACCTAAAGACGTGCCCGTTCCGTGAGCCTCCACGTATTGAATTTCGCTGCTGCAGATGCCGGCTACACTGTAGGCTGTGCGAATGACAGCCTTTTGCCCTTTGATGCTCGGGCTGGAGTAGCCGGGGCGGGCTGCACCATCGTTGTTTACTCCGCAGCCCCGAATGACAGCTTGAATGGAATCTCCATCTGCAATGGCGTCTCCTAGTCGTTTGAGAAGAATTGCCCCGACGCCTTCGCCGCTTATGGTTCCGCAAGCTTTGGCATCGAATGGACGGCAATGCCCTGTGGGGGAAAGGATACTTTGCGGTTCGGCAATATAGCCCCAGTTCCGTGGCGAACTGACACTACCGGCTACGGCCAGTGCCATATCGCAGCTGTGATCCAGCAAGTTCTGGCAGGCTGTGGCCACTACCACAAGGCCGGTGGAGCAGGCTGTCTGTACGTTGAGGCTTGGACCGTTCAGTCCGAGCTTGTAGGAGATCCAGGTACTCAAAAAGTCCTGACCGTTGAGCAAGGCGGGCTGGAGATAGTTGAGGCATTGATTGTCGCTAAAATCGGGCTGTACATTGCAAGGCCAGTAAAGGCTGAACTGTGCTCCGGCATAGACTGCAGCCAGCCCGCACTCCGGTCTGGGGGCATAACCAGCATTTTCAAAGGCATGCCATGATGTTTCAAGCATAAGCCTCAACTGAGGATCCATCGTGCGCGCTTCTGCAGGAGTGTACCCGAAGAATGTTGCATCGAAATAACCAACATCCTCCATTTGTGCGGTCATCGGCACGAAGTTGGGATGCTCCCTTATGTGTGACGGGCATCCTGCTTGGTCAAGAATCTTTGGGCTTAGAGGGCGAACCACCTCCACACCGTTTTTCAGATTAGTCCATAACTGGTCGAGAGCGTCGGCCTGACTGAAGCGACCGGCCATGCCTACCACGGCCACGGCATTCATATATTTTTCTTTTTCCCATTTGTTATCGGCTGACATGAGTATTCTCCGTCTCAATCGGGGTTGGGGTCTGGTTAATTACTGGTGCGGTTTTTGCGTTTGAGACGTGCCGTTCGTTGGGCCGCTGCCCGCGCGTCAGCCAAGTTGTTAATGTCGGAATACTGTGTTGCTTCGTGCTTCGTGGCAGATTGTTGGCCGATGGCAAGAGCCATTTCACGCACACTTGCATGCTGAAAAATGCCCGTGCTTCCAATATCTACCCCGAAGACCTGCTCCACTTTGGTCCGCAGCCTGGGAAGAAGAACCGAGCTGCCGCCCAGTTCAAAAAAGTTTGCCTCCACGTCTACATGCTCAAGGCTCAGCACTTCTTTCCACACAGCAGCCATGCGCTGTTCATAAGCCGAGGCCGAGGCGGCTTCGTGGGTGGATGTATAGTCAGTTTTTTTATGCACCAGCTCGGCAGGTAGCATCGGACATTGAGGATGCCGCAGCGGATACGTCGGAACAAAACTGCTGACGTTGGAGCAATTGATTACCTGAGCGGGGACAACCGCTGAATGCACGTCTCCGCTTATGGCTGGACTAGTGCGGTCAACGCCTACCATTGCCGCAGATATTCCGGCCTGAAGAACTCCCAGCATGCTGATGAAGCAGTTACGCGGCGTGATGGAAAGAAAGCCTCGTTTGGCAAGGAAGCGGCTTTGCATTGCACTGCTCTGGGAAGTGGTGTTTGTGGTGAGTAAAGCCCAGCTCAGGGTGCATCCCGCATCAGAACGCCGGGCGGCCTTGTTGTGGATGAAGGATTCCTTAAGCGCGCTGCATGCGGCATAGACGCCGAAGTCACGTTCGCCCCAATGGGCAAAAACTGTGGAGAAGTTGATGATAGGCCCGTTGCCTTGATGGCTATTGAAAACGGACTCGAGATTTTGCAGGTTTTGCAGGGTCGCGGTGGTTGCCTTGCAGAAGGCTTTGAAGTCTATGTTTTGGATCTGGTGGGAACTGGTGTCTGCTGCCAGATGCAGAATGCCGCCCGGAACACTACCGAAAATCCGGCAGCCCAGAGCAAAAGCGTTGTTCAGCGCTGTGTAATTGCTCAGGTCGGCTTGTACATAAACCACCCGACTAGCATGTGCCCCACGGGTGAGGGCTTTAAGTTTATGTTCTGCTTCGCCTCTGGATTTGCGACCGATGATCAGTAGGCGCGCTTTTGTAGAGGCAAGAATATGAGGAAGCAGGGCGGAACCAACGGAACCCAACCCGCCCGTGCATACGCAGAATTTGTCACTTCGGAACGGCATTTCCCATCCTGCATGGGCCGGAGCTGATGCAAACTTTATGGGAGCGAGATCCGGAACAAACCGCTGACCGTTACGTAGCGCCACGGTGGTGCGGGGTGTGGGCTCGCAGAGTTCCGTCGTAATCATTTCGGATTCCATCGCCAGATCCGCGCCTTGGGAGTCCACAAGCAACACTCTGTGATTATTGTTTTGACGCTTGTGCGCGTTAAGCAGGCCCGTCACAAGAGCTGCGCCAGGGGAGCATGAATGCTGCCTCTCCACTGCCTGGCCGTTTACAGTGATAGCGCAGATCATATCAGGTTCCGGAAGATCTTTGCCGGCAAGGTGTTTAATAAGGGTGAAAAGTGGGGAAAGGGCTTTTTCCTGCCATTTTACAAATCTGTCCGGCGGGCATGATTCTGTATCGTTCGCTTCGGGGAGCAGGCAAACAATGCCTGTTTTATTTCCTTCAACCCGACTGATCAGCAGGCTGATCCAGAGTTCTGCACTGCCGTTTTCATGCCTGTTATTGCAATCCATAACCGCCTGCACCACCTGTGCACCTCGGGTTTCCAATGCCTGTTGCAGCGGAGAGCGCAGACCCGTTTCGGGACCCACCAGAAAAATGGTCCATTTGTCCAGAGTGTGGAGCGGATTGTGATTCAGCTGTTCAGGTATCCAGCGCTTGGCTGCAAACCAGTCTGGCATTGTTCTTTCGTTGGCCAGAAGCATATCAACTGCGCGGATGGCGTTGGCAAATTCACCTTCAAGAAAGCGTTTAATAAGTGAGGCGCGTTGGATTTTTCCCAGACTGGATTTGGGTATCTCATGAGTGGGGACAGGAATGATATGTTTGGGAACGACTCCAAACCCTTGGGAAATGGTGCTCTGAATACGGCTGACCAGCTCGGCTTTTGCTTCGGCCGTGTGCAGATCGGTAGAGAAAAACAACACCACCTCTTCCACCTTTGTTTCGGCATCACGGCATCCTAGAGCGGCGGTAAAACCGGGGATAACGCCAGGAAGAGCCTCTACTGCGCCTTCGACTTCTACTTGGGATATATTCTGGCCGCGAATAATCAGGATTTCCTTTTCCCGTCCATAGAGGATGAGTTTATCGTCGCAGATAAGGGCCAGATCGCCGGTGCTAAACCAGCCGTCATCCGTGAAGTCTTTGGCGTTGGCTTTCGGGTTGTTATAGTACTCTTTGATGACTGCCGGGCCGGATACCTGCAAAGAGCCTATTTCTCCTTGTGGCACCACCTTTCCTTTGGCATTGACTATGCGCATGGACATGCCGGGTACAGGCGCTCCGGCATCTACTATGCTGGCAAAAACCTGCCCTGATCCTGCAGCCCAGGGGCGTGCTATAGTGTAGAAAGATGAAGTTTCGGACATGCCCCATGCATTGGCTAGAACACCCTTGTTCATGCCAAAGGGCATTAGAGCTTCTTCCAAACGCTTAAATGTTGCTTCGCGGGTTGGCTCTCCTCCAGAAAAGACGTGGGAAAGGCTGGAGAGATCCCACTTGCCGGAGGAGTTACTTAAGGCAGTTACGGAACTGTGTAGCTGGCGCCACAGAAACTCTGGAGCCCATGTTCTGGTGATTTTGTGTTCGGTTATCAGGTCAAGAATTCGGGTGGTGTCTGCCAGAATGTATTGCACCGGGCAGAGCACCAGACGAGCCTTGCGCAAGATACCTAAGAAACAATGGGCAAAGAGCGATGCTACGTGATCCAGAGAAGTCATGGACAGCAGCGTTTCGCTTTCCAGTGGTCCGAGCCACTGGGATTTGCCGATGAGCATCGAGGCGATATTTTGAGCCATGAGCGGGACGGCCTTGGGCTTGCCAGTGCTGCCCGACGTGAAAGCCATATAGATGAGTTCGTCTGGAGCCGCCGGAGTTACTTCAGCTTGCTCACCGTTGCCTGCCAGTTCTTCAACATACAAGGCCTGAGCAGTGCTTTCTGGTAACTTTTGGTTTCGTCTAGTGACCACAGTTGGAAAATCCAAAGACTCCAGAATGTACCCAAAACGTTGTAGAACCGGCTCTGGGTTTTGCCCTTCAACTGGAGGAAGGAATATGGTCAGGCAGTATCCGCCGAGCAGCGAGGCCCAGAACAGAGGGAGTATGTCGATCTGCTCCGGGCAGTAGCAAACAAGCTTGTCGCCATGTAGCATGCCATTGGATTGCAGCCCGTGCAGTAGACTCTTGGCTCTGTCCATCAGCTCCTTGCCGGTAAGAGAGGTCCGCTTTCCTTTGTGATTGATGAAAATAAACTCTGTATACGCTGCCTCTTCAATGGTTTTTACAAATGAGAATGTCAGGGGACTACGATCTGGATTGCCCCCGTATACCTGAGATATTTTACCAAAATCCTGAGTCGTTTCGGGTACGGGCATCTCCATGCCCATGGCTGTGTATTGCTTCTCGATGGGGCAATACTTCCCCGGCTTGGTCACATCTGAATGATGCAATACGGGCAAAGAGCGCTGGTTAGGACCTATCTGAGCATCGGCAGGTGCTTTTAATGCTGTTTTTGATAGTACAGGTAGTCGTGATAGGGTGGTAAAATCGGGTTTTCCCGCCTCAGTGAGCGGAATGGCAGAAATCTTTACCCAGTGAGCCAGAGAGACCCCATCGCTTTCATAGACAGGTTCCGTATCATCTTCGCTTGCATACCAGACGACCAATAATTCAGTTTTCAGATTTGTGGGAGCATACTCGGGCCCTGGAGAGGGAAGCATCCCAAGCACCAGATCCACCCCCCCTGACTGGATTGAAATTGAGCGTGCCAGTCTATCAAGGTCAATGCATTGGCCTTCAATCCATGCCGTACGGTTTTCGGGGGTAGGTAGAGGAAACATCGCCTCTCTCTGTCCTTTGCTCCAACCACGCAGGGAAGGCAAAAGCTCTATAAGGTCAGCTGGGTGTGTATTTTTGAATGGTTTGCTGAATGTAGCCGGAACGTAGCGTTCGTCGCCGCGTAGCGTTTCTGTGTTCGCGAGGTCGATGGTAATATGTTGGTTATTGTCGCTGGGATGTTCCAGCAGTAACGAGGCAATGGCTCCGCTTTGCTGGAGCTGTTTCAGGTTGTGGGCATGGCAGAGAGTGTTCAGAAAGCAAATGCGTACGTCTTTTAGCTTTCCGTTCTCCAAAGCCTCTTGAATGTCCAGAGGATGGAGTGTGGTGATGATGAGAGTGGATTCAGAAATTTTTTCCGGAAGTTCTTCAACCCAGTGGCATGCTGCCTGTTTGTTTTCGGCCAACGCGATAAGACGCCGGACCAGCGGCGAGTCTTTGGTTTTCAGAAAAAAGACTGAATCGGCAGCGTTCATGCTTGGCATGACTGCTTCATCGTAACGAGGTGCTTTTGCAGGTTCCATGATCGGAACCAGTTCCAATTCTGCCGGGGTTGTAGCCAAATTCCCGGGCAAGGCCTGACATATGCAACGGAACAGTGCGACGAAGGATTCCATGTTTTCTGCCTTGAAGAGGGCTGTGTCGTACTCGACCATACCTCCTAGACCACCATGGACGTCCCATAGAAGTAGAGACAAGTCATACTTGGCGCTGGCGATGGGCAGGGGGTGGGGGGTAATCGGCAGTCCGGAAAGGTTCAGGCTGTTGTAGGAAAAAAAGATTTGACTCAGAGCCTGCCAGCTTTGTACCCGCGGCTGTGATTCTAGCAGACGGGCATAGGGTAATTCCTGATTGGCAAGACTTTCAAGCAGGCAGCGCCGCCCGCAATCGACAGCGGTGGCAATGGTGTGCCCGGGATTGAGTTTGCAGTGGAGCAACACTTTGTTGGCAAAACATCCAACCAGAGCTTCCAGCTCGGTTCTGGTCTGCCTGTTTGCAGCAGGCACAGAAACTACAGGTTCGAGCTCATTTCCGAATCGGTACATGGCAATGCGAAAGCATGTATGCAGAATCATGAACAGGCTGGATCCGGTGGCTTGGGCAGCTTTTCCCAGCGCTAAAACTTCCTGCTGCTGCAATGCAAAAGGAATCTGGCGAGTGTTTTCTTTCCTTTTTTCCGGGCGAGTATAGTCCGTGGGTAGGGAATGTAGTGAGGGCATCGTTTGTATTTTGTTGTGCCAAAAGTCGGATTGTTTTCTTTCCAGTTTAGGCATGGTCGTGTCGAGCATCCAGCGTACATAGTCCTGATGCTGAAAGGGCAGAGGTGTCAGCGTCGGCTGATTCATGTCATCTTGCTGTAGCAGGACGAACATTTCTTGCAGAAGAATTCCGACAGACCAGCCGTCTGCCACAATATGATGGACGCCTACAATGAGGGTCTGTTTTTCTGGTCCTTGCACCAGCCCCACACGTATGGGGAGTTCCTCTGCCAGATTATATCCCGTGTTTTGGAACTGCCGGGCCATGTTCTGCATGGCGTGGGCATGCTTTTCCACCGAGGGAGCGTCTATGACTTGCAGCTCAAGGCAGGATGATGGCGCGGTTGTTTGTTCTGGAATGCCGGAAGAGTTTAGTCGGATGCGTGTACGCAGCGCGTGATGCCGCTTGACAAGAATGTTCCATGCTTCTTCCAGCCGGACAGGAGATACTGACTTTTCCATGTCGAAGGCTCCCACCAGATTAAGCATGGAATGGTCAGGGCGATCGCTTATTTGGGAAGCCCACAGGAACTCCTGATAAGGAGAAAGAGGAGCTGTATTGCTCATAGAATGCACCCTAGGCATAGGAAATTTGGAAGTGTTGTCCAGAAGTTCAAGCAGCTGGTCTCTGGTGGTCTTGATGGCGTTGCGGAGGGAGGCACTCATGGCACCCGTTGGAGAGTCAGCCTTGATGCTGCCATTTGATGCGGAAAGGATGATACCTTTTTCCCGGCATTGTTTTAAAACGTCGAGAGCTGTCATTTTAGAATTCCTCCACTTCGCGGCATTGTTTTTCAGCGTGTTGCTGCTCATGTGTATTGAATGCGAGAAGATCAATGGTAGAGGCCATGTCTTTTAGCACGGGCCGTTCGAATATCTGGTTTGTTTTGAAGGGAATGTTGAATTGTTCGCGGATGCGGGCGGCCAGTCGGGTTGCAAGCAGGGAGTGTCCGCCAGATGCAAAGAAGTCTGCGTTGGCAGAGGTAGGGGCTTTTCCCAGCAGATTTTCCCACAAAAGAGCCAGACGTTGGCCGATTTCATCCCGGATTGGTTCGGTGCTGTTTTGTGGTGGCTGCTCGGAGAGTTTTTGCAAGGCGTTGATATCCACCTTGCCGCTTGCTGTCAGGGGGATTACCTCCACGTTCAGGAAGAAAGAAGGAATCATTGCCGGCGGCAGACCCGGAAGCAAGAGGGTTCTCAAATCTTCGGGTGAGAGCTTCTTTCCCTGTGCTGGTACTATCGCGCAGGCCAGACGCGTGTCGTTTGTTTGACCTATACCGAAAACGACAGCATCACGTACTGGTGCTAGCAGCTTCAAAGCCTTTTCGGTTTCAGCAGGTTCCACACGTTGCCCTCTGATTTTGAGTTGCCTGTCGATCCTGCCGAGGTAGAGTAATTCTCCGTCACGAGTCCACATACCCACATCTCCTGTGGCAAAGCAGGTTTTACCATCCTGTATAAAAAATCCGTTGTCTTTCGGGTTTAGATAGCCGAGGGCCGTAGATGCTCCACTGATGCAAATTTCACCTGGGATGCCATGAGGAAGCTCCCGGCGTTGATTGTCCAAAATCGTGACGGCGGTGTTGGCGATGGGCTTGCCGATTGGTATTGCCTCTTCTGCCTCCGGGCTGACCACATGCCATGTGGCGTCGGCTGTAACTTCTGTGGAGCCATACAGATTGTACAGGGTAACATGAGGCAAAACTGTATAGCAGCGCCTTGCCAGCTCTCCGGATAGTTGCTCGCCGCTGGCCGTCAAATGGCGCAGGGTGGAAAGGTCCTGCGGATTGCGCTCCTGAATATCAAGTAAGGCCGCCAGCAGCGTCGGTACTAATGTCAGCCGGGTGACGCCTTTTCGCGCAATAGTCTTTAGCAAGGTTTCAGGATCTGCAGCTTCGTTGGAGGTGCAGATGTATAGATCCCCGCCGCTGAGCAGGGGGCCGAGATATTCGCACAGGCTATCCACAAAGGAGAATGAAGCCTTAGCGCACCATAATTCACCATGCTCTTTGGGGACGGCCTGCCACAACCATTGGATGCGATTAAGCAAGTTGGCATGGGATAGGAGTACTCCCTTTGGGGTGCCCGAAGAGCCTGATGTGAAGTAGAGGCAGGCCACTGTATCGGCACAATTTTGTACAAGCTCGAATGTCCCGGAGGATTTTGCTGTGAAGAGTGTGTCTATACGGATACTTTCCAGACTCAGAATTTGAAACTCATGGCCGTTCCAGATGGATGCATACCTATCCTCTGTCACAATTAGTCGTGTACGCGCAGTTTGTGCATGGTGGTACAGACGTGTTTGTGGGAGCTTGATGTCTAGTGGTAGAAAGGCTGCACTGCATCCCCAGCAAGCCAGCATGGCGATGACGGTATCTATACCCGGGGAAAGATGAATACCTACGAAGTCGCCCTGTTTAACTCCATTTTGCTTAAGAATGCGCATTAACCCCTGTACGCATTTAAAAAGCTCTTTGTATGTAGGGCAAGAATCGCCCAGAAGTGACTGTCCGCATATCGGGCGTTGTTCCGGAACGTTGGCGGTTAACTTAAGAAATGGTGCAAGAAGGTCGGTTTTGCACTTGAACTCTTGGCTGGTGTTATTCCACCTGGACTGGAGGAGTCTGTCCTGCGGAGTCATGAGTTGCAGAGCAGCAAGTTCGCAATGATGGTTCTGTGCTGCTTGTTCAGCTATAAAGCAGAACCTACCCAACAGATCATCGATGCTCTGTATGCTGAAACGACTGTTATTGAAGGTGGCGTTAAGCAAAAGTGAACTGTCATTTTGTTGCAACAAAGACACTTCTAGGTCTAGGGCTGTGCCGTGCTGCCTGCCAGAAAGGGGTTGCAGCTGCATTCCTCCGCCTTCATATGTTTGAGACGGGGAGTTGTCTTGACTGAAAGCGATAGTGAACAGCGGGTGTTCTTCTGCATTTCTGCAAGGCGCCAGCTCCTGTACCAGAATATCAAAGGGGATTGTTGCTTTTTCCTGAGCGCGTGCAATCGTTTTTCCGTTTGCTTTTAGTGTGTCATAAATGGTGGTTGCTGTGTCGTATTCAAGATTCAGAGGCACCGGATTGACCAGCATGCCTAGCATAGTGTCCAGTCCGGGCATAGTTCGAGTGGATGCATATGTCCCAATCTGAACTTCTTTTGAGTTAGTGTGACGGGCTAAAGTAAGCCCGAATAAGGTGCAAAGAGCTGAAAAGACGGTCACTTCGGCTTTGGCGGCAAGCTTTGTTAAAGAGCTGACCATGTATTGAGAAAGTTTCAACGTTACATTACCATAGGTCGGCAACGCGCTTCTTGAGAGCTGATTTTTATCAGGCCAGAATGTTGTGTTCGTTTTTGTGGCTGAAAACTCTTTCTTTGAAGCTTCGATGCTGACCTGTATTGCCCGGATTGTTTCTTCTTCTTGCTCCCAAAAAGCGAGATCAGCTTGAGTGAAGTGTGCTCTGGTCAATTTTTTTGCTTCGAGTGCATTTTTGAGGTCGGCCAAGAATATGCCCATTGACCACCCATCAAAGACTGCATGGTGAAAGGCCAGTAGAAGACGGGCTTCGCTATCATTGAGCAACACAAGAGAAGCCCGGCCCATAGGTGCATCTTCCATGCTGATGGGCCTGAGGGCATTGCTCTGGCACAGGCCTTCAAGAATAACTTGAGCCTTATGGGGAGCTTCTAGACGAAGGTCTTCCACCGCTAATTGAATTTTTGCATTCGTGACAATTTCCTGAAGCAGTACGTCTCCTTTCAATAACAAACGTGTTTGCAGTGCTTCATGGTGAGAAACTACTGTTTCAAGAGCGTGTTGCAGTTTTTTAATCGAGACGTTCCCTGTGACCTTGAGGGTGAAGTGCAGTACGTGGTGAGCATGATTTCTGGGGTTCTGGTTTTCGAACCAGAGCCGATGCTGTGCTCTTGTTGCCGGAGTGTGGGTGGATGAGTTGTACCGCTTAATGGCAGGCAGTCGGCAAACTGTGTCAGAGTTTTGCCTGTGGTCATCCATGACGCGGGCCAGACTGTTGATCGTCGGGTTGGAAAAAATGGTGGACACATGCAGCCCTGGATAGTCTTCGGCCAACAACATAGTGTAGAGACGGACTGCGCTTATTGAATCTCCGCCCAGTTCAAAAAAGTTCTGATCAATATGCAGAGATGCTTGTCCGAGAACTTCCTTCCATACTGCGGCTACGTGTTTTTGAGTCGCTGTTTTAGGCTCTGCTCCGCTTGTTTCGTGCCGGATGTTCCATTTAGCTATGGTATTCCTGTCAATTTTATTATTCTTGTTAAGCGGAAATTGTTCTGCAATGCCGATGAATCGAGGACGCATGTGGCGGGGCAGCAGTTTTTCGAGGTAAGTTTTGAGTTCCTCCTCACGTGGGATGGTTTCGCCAGGGATGCAGGTGCACCACATACCGATGAATCCACTACCGCCTGCGCCACTATAGATAGATGCAACCACCTGGTTTATTAAAGGATGGCGGGCTAGGGTCGCTTCAATTTCACCCAATTCGATACGATACCCGTTGAGGTTTACCTGATGGTCTCGGCGGCCGATGAATTCGATATTTCCTTGTGAGGTAAGCCTACCCAGATCACCAGTGCGGAACATTGGGACACAAGTTTCAGGATGCATGATATAGGCTTTGCAGGTTTTCTCTTCATCATTCAGATACCCTGCAGTGATGCCTTCTCCGGAGCAGAACAGTTCTCCGGCTACCAGTTCTGGGCAGTCCTGCATGTGGCAGTCCCATACATGGTACGTAACGTTCTGGATGGGACGTCCGTACGGAATGCTTTTCCAGCTAGGGTCATATTTTTTAATAGGGTAGAGAATATTCCAGCCTGTAGTCTCGGTAGGGCCGCCACTGGATATCACTGTGCATTCAGGCGCATAGGCTTTTAGGCGCGGTGGTGTACTTGCTGGAATCCAGTCCCCTCCTAGGATGGAGTAACGAAGGTTCGGAAGTTGACCAACTCCGGTGTTGGAGTCCAGATAGTCTAGCAACATGGTCATCATGGCAGGAACTGTGTTCCAGACAGTTATATCTTTTTCCTTCAGGTATATAGCCCAGTATGCTGGGTCACGCAGATGATCCGGGTCAGGAAATACAGTATGCATTCCAGCTAGTATGCCACCTACAATGTCAAAGAGCGCCAGATCGTGATGGAAAGGAGAAAGCGAAAGTACAGCGTCCCCGAAGCCTAGCCCGAAGCGTTTCAAGGTGTGCTGCGCCATGTTAAGGATGCCGCGTATAGGCACCATGACTCCCTTTGGAGTACCTGTTGAGCCGGACGTGTAAATGACGCAGTAAAGGGACGGGTCAAGAGGGTGCTCATTGAGTGGAAAGTCCTTTGTGCTTATCTGCTCGTTCTGGCGGGCGGCCATGTTCAGAGCGAGACCGTCAATTTCACCGGGCTGTATTTGTGTTGCTCCGTCTGTGAGTAAAAGGCGTGCCCCGCTGTTTTGCAAAATGAACATGGCCCGTGCTTGTGGCAGATTGTAATCCATAGGAATGAGGACTCCGCCTAAGCTGTGCACAGCCATAGAAGCAATTGATTGCAGGCGCCCTTTACGCAAGGCCAGAGCCACCGGAGTTCCTTGTGTGACCCCCAGTCGGGCCAGGCTCTTCTGCCAGAAAAGCACTTCCTCTTTGAATTGTTTCCAGCTCAGCGAACCGTCTCTGTCTGTAAGGGCGTTAGCATCGGGAGAGTGTCTGGCGTGATGTTTTAAATGCTCCCAAGGTAGGGTCGGATCAATGGGCACCTTTTCACCGGTCAATGTTCTCCTGCGAGACTGCTCCTCAAACGGAAGCGGGATCGGTGATATGCTTTCCCAGGAGTCAGTGGCGCCTGCCAGATTGCGGACGAGATCCACATAGGCTGTAAACATTTTATCAGGCAGGCCGTTGGGGAACATGGACTCATCTACGTCCCAGAACAGGAATAGTTGGTCGTCTACAACCGCGTACTGACTGTCAATCCAGACTTGAGGTGTCTGAGTCAGGGTACGCTTGACACGCCCGAGTTGCTCCAGAGAACTGACCCACGACCCAGCTTCACCAGTTTCTGTTTCTGGCTCGCTGGTAAAAACGTATGGCACCAATGTGCCGGGCGTTAGCCCCAGAACCTTGCGCCATTCCCGCAATACTTTGACGCCTGAGACAAGGCCATGCTTGAGATCTTCCAGTACCTGCTGCTGGACGGCACGGGCATGTTCCTTAAACGGAAGCGGTTTTCTGCGATTAACTTCCATAAGGGAAAAGCTGGCAAATTCACCGGCAATGTCGTTGATACGCGAGTGCACGGGAAGGCGGTTCCAGCGGGGAACATTGATGGTGAAATGTTTTTCTTCTGCCCATCTGGACAGAGTTTCTGCATAACAGGCCAACAGCAAACTGGCTAGAGTCAACTCTCTTTTCCGGGCTTCTTCGCGAAGCGATTTCCACTGTTCAGATGATAGTTGTGCTGATTTGCGCGAAAAATTAGGTTGTTGTCTGCTGCGGGCTTCTGCTGTGGGTAGTTTGGGAGCCAAAGGAAGACTCTTGATACGTTCTTTCCAATATTCCCATGATTTTTGGTACTGTGGTAAAGTGCGGATTGTTTCCAGATGAAGAACGTAGTCCCGAAAGTTGACTTCCGGAAGGTCTTCTAATTCTTTACCTTTGTAAATCGCGGCCAGATCGTTGAACAATATCTGGAGACTGCGTCCATCCAACGCCCAGCAATCAACACTTCCCATGAGCAGGGCGTCATTGCCATGTTGAAATACCGCAAAAGAGAACTGAGGCCATTCGGCCAGATTATAGCATTGATGGGCAAGCCTCTGGCGCGAGTACTCCAGCTGCTGGTTCCATTTGTCGTAGTCGCCGGTGAAAAGTTTATGCTCCTGTATTGTGAAGGTTGGAGAGCACTCCTGTATCACTTGGGTACCGTCGCCAAGCACCACAGCCCTTAGCATGTCGTGTCGTCTGACAACCTCTTGCCATGCCGTGGTAAAACGATGCAGATCGAAATTAGCAATCTGCACCTCAAAGAATACATGAATACCCACACTTCCAGAGTCCTGTTCACTGCCTCTTCCTAACCAGTAAGCCTCCTGATTTTCGGTAAGGGGAAAAGGGAGGTGGCGTGCCTCTGGATTCGCTCTAAGGGGGGGGAATTCTTCTTCCGGGGCCATGCGGGACAAAAGACTAAGCAGTCTGGGTTTGGCTTTTGTGATACGCTTCCGAAGTTCGGGCGTCAGGGCACCAGGTTTAGCTTTGCAGACGAGACCTTCTTCCTCTGCGCGCAAGGTAATTCCCCGCTGCTTTAACTCCTGAAGAAAAGATAGATCATTGTGAATATGTGCGGTGCTCATATTAGAAAATCACCTCTTCGTAGGAGTTGTTTGATGACGGGATAGCTGCGGGGCTCTGACTTTCTTTGAGTAATGAAATGTATAGGTTAACGTGTTCTATGGTCCGCTTCTGGTAAAAAATGTCCAGAGGGATCGTAGCCCCGGTTGCCTTGCGGATGGAAACAATGAGTGAGGCTGCCTTGAGTGACGTTCCGCCATGGGCCAAAAAAGAATCTGTGTCGGTAAAATACTTACTGCCGAGGGCCAGACGGAACAGGCCCAGAACAGTTTCGGGGGACTCGTCCTGCATATGAACTGATGGTTCTGGAAGTTGACCTTTATCCACTTTACCATTTGCATTAATAGGCATTTTCGGAAGAAAGACGAAATGACGGGGGAGCATATATTGCGGGAGTCGTTTTGACAGGAAAGTGCTTAATGACTCCTTGGAGAACGTGCGGTCAGGCTTGACGACTACATAGGCGACGGGTTCTGACTCGGCACCGCGTCTGACTGCGACATGGGCCGTGGCCACCTCGGGTGCAAGCTCAATGGTGGAGCATATTTCACCAAGGTTGACGCGATAGCCGGAGATTTTGACCTGATCGTCAAACCTGCCGAGTAGTGTCAACTTTCCCTGTGCGTCCAGTCTGCCCAAGTCTCCAGTTCGGTATAGCTTCATACCCGGATTGTCATTGTCAGGAATGAACACCTGCTCAGTTCGTTGCACATCATTCAAATAGCCCATGGATACAGTTGGACCTCCCAGAACAACTTCTCCTGTTTCACCTGTTGGCAACATAATGCCGTGTTCGTCGCAGATACGCACAACAGCGTCGCCGATGGGGGTACCCACTGACAGGTCCTCTTTAGTACTAGGTATACCATTCACAAGGTCCTTGGTGATGATGACCGTTGTTTCAGTTGGGCCGTAACAATGGTAAAATTTTTTAGGTGGTCCTGCTGCGAATACGCTGCGGAGAATTTCCAGAGTGGCCTTTTCTCCACCCATAAACAGGAAGCCCAGAGATGAAAAAACCGATGGATTTTGTAAGGCCAAAGCGTTGAACGCAGCTGTGGCCAGAAAGAGGGAACTGATGTTGTATTTAGACAGAAAGTTCTGGCAGCGGGGTGCGTCAAGGATATCGCTTGTCCTGCCACCCACTATGGTGCAGCCATTGAGCAGACTGCCCCATATTTCCAGAACGGTGGCGTCAAAGGTTAGAGCTGCGCAAAATGCAACTCTGGCTCCGGGGCGCAAGGCCTCGTGGCAAAAATTAGTCGCAAAGTGCAGCACGTTGGCATGTGAAACCATAACCCCCTTTGGCTGGCCCGTAGAACCGGAGGTATGCAGAATATACAGAGGAAGTTGCTCTGCGGGGCTTGTCGGCAACGGTCTTGGTTCGTATTGATTGTCCGTTGTGATTATGACAGGCAGGACAGAGAGTCCGCAAAAATTGTTGTAGGCCTTTTCGGAGGCGGCAATAACCAGACCTGCATTACATCTTTGCAGAATACTCCGGCTTCTTCGCTCCGGCCATTCTAAGGCAACAGGGACATAGGGAACACCGGCCTTGGCAGCTGCAAGAAAGGCCACGATAACCTCGGGAGAACGTTCCAGAACGACCCCCACTGGTTTAGTGGTGCCAAGGCCATGTGCCTGAAGTTGGGTGGCCAGCGCGTCGGATGCCTTGTCCAGTTCTTCATAGCTCAGGCTGAACTCCGAAAATATACAGGCTGGTTGATGACCATGTAGTTGCGCGATGCGGAAAAAGCGCTGCAAGAGAGGGCTCGTCTGCTTTTGTTCGGTAAAATCAGAGGAGTCTTGCCCACTGCATGGGGCATGTCCGTACATGTCTATTTTCATTAAGACTCTCCATGAACGTCTATTTCAAGCCTGTATGGTTAACGAGGTCCGACAGTGGAAGGGAACTGACCCATCGCGGTTCGGACATGGTTATGTCGGTGTTTCCACTAATCCAGCCCACGGCAAGAGTTACATCTTTGCGAGCGGTAGAGACGGTTTTTGCTTTCACAGGAGTTGCCGCGCAGGGGGCTCCATGTACAAGTGCCGTCTTCGGACAGACATGGAACGATTTGAAGTCCCAAGTCAGTCCGGTACCGAGTGCCTTTGCTGCAGCTTCCTTTCTGGTCCAGACTTCGAGAAAACAACGTTCTTTTTCGATCGATTCTGCTATCAAAGTCAGGTCAAGAGGATGCAGCGTTGAGTACACGTTTTCGTATAAGCCGCTTTCTGCCCGGGACAATTCGATATCTATTCCGCAAGGACAACTTCGTGATATCGCCAAAGCTGCAAACGGCCACGAGTGTGACAAGTTGAAATACAGTGGAATGCCAAACGGGATGGCTCTGAGCTTCGGTTTTCCATAAGCAGTGTTCTCGAATTGCCACTGGTGTGGATTAACTGCGGGCTCGTACATGCTGAGCAACACCCTTTTCAGGATATGAGCCGTGCAGAATAACAGCGCATCTCTGGTAAAATGAAAGCGTTTCATTCGAAGCAATTCTTCTGAGGACAGCAGGCCATCAGCAATTCGGGCGGCAATGGAAAACTGGTTTGAAGCACCCTGAACCTCGTCGGTCAGGAAAAAGCTTTTTGCATCAGCAAGCCAAATATCAATGTCATCAGAAAAAGTTACGTCGATACTCGTTGATCTGGCAGCGCGCTCATGCAGCGGAACTCGTGCTTGTCCGCTGCATGGAGCGTTGCTCGGGTTCGTAAGTCCTGCGCTAGTCAGCTGGGACCATCTGGAACTGGAAGTCGTCATTACCGTCTTTATAGGCGTCATATTTGAGAACTTCGGCAACGTTGTTCTGGTCGTCGAAGAGAAGCACTGTGGGCTTTACATTGCAGATATCTTCTGGCGAGTTGACATATTCGGATGCTCCGATAATGACCTCGTCGCCCGGTTGGCAACGGCGGGCTGAGGCTCCGTTGAGAACGCAGCATTTGGACCCGGGCTCACCGAATATTACGTAGGTAGAAGTTCTCTCTCCATTTGTTTTGTTCCAGATGTAAACATACTCCAGCGGGTAAATACCGGCCTGTTTGCAAAGTAGAGGGTCCAGAGTGATGGAGCCTCTGTAATTAAGATTGCTGTCCGTCACTTTCAGACCGTGCAGCTTGGCGCGAATCATCTTAATCATCTAAAATTTCTCCATAGTAATGTTATTTTCAAGAGCTATTGAGCCACTGATGAAGCATACATTAGTTGCTCTCAGTTCTTCGTGCTGCCCGAGGAAGGATTATGCATGCTCGTTTTTGAAAATGATTTTCAATTCCAAGAAGAGGCGGTTATTCTGTACCATTGTTTTTTTAAATTTAGGAACAGGCTCACACAGGCCCTTTAGTGGCGAAATGGTAGATGCTTAAAGATATTGTTTTTTATCTGGCTGTTAGTGATGGGCTGAGCTTTGCCCCAGCTTATTTGTGAATAGGCGTAGCGTTTTTTGGGTACGCATGCTCCGTTTGAGGGGAGTCGTATAGCGTTGTGGTGATGTTAATTCTCATTTTCATTTTAAAGTGATGTCTGACCACTGAACAATGCAACGAAAATGAGGAGAAAACAGTGCATATGTTATCGAGGGTTACTAAATTGGGCTGCTCTTTGTTGGCTGTGCTCGCCATGGTGCTTGTGTTTGGGGGAGGGGCTCCGGCATATGCAGAGGAGCAGAAAGAGGAAAAGAAAAGCCGACCAAGCTATTTACTCGAGCCAGTAAAAGTTTTTGCCAATAAACGTGAGCAGAATGCTCAGAAGATACCGATATCAATGACTATCATGGATGGTAATAAACTTGAGGATGCGGGAATAAAGACTCTTAAAGATGTATTCGATCGCATTCCCAACCTCTATACAGGGACAACTGTTGGCAACAACAGGTTTATGTCTTTCCGAGGCAAGAAAACTATGGAATTTGTGGAAGCTAACCCACTTATCGTTTACGTGGACGGCATTCCTATGGATTCTTTTCTGAATACTGACCCCAGTCTTTTGAATATTGAACGTATTGAGATACTTCGTGGTGCACAGAGTGTTTTATACGGTAAAAGCAGTATGGGCGGGGTAATCAATATTATTTCCAAGAAACCAACAAATGAAAATTTTTTTACGACGTATGGATCAACAGGTAGCTACTTTAGCCGTGAAATTGGAGGACTTGCCACGGGACCTGTTGTAGAAGACAAACTTTTTTACTCACTCTCGGCGCAGTATGACGGTACTGATGGCTATATGGACAATGAGAACAGCGAAGAGAGTAACAAAAAAAATACAGGGCGTTTGAAAGGGCAATTGCGTATTACTCCCTCGGAAAAACTTGAGATGAATCTGGTTGCTGAATACATCAAGGAAAGCAAGGGATTTGATCCTAATATTAAAGGTATGAGTCCGACTTTGAAAACTGCCGCAAATCCGAATGATAGTACCAACAGCGATGCTCTGAGCACTGGTTTTTCACTTGGATATGACTTTGATTGGGCAAGATTGGACTCTGTATCGACATACCGACAGGATAGTGTCGAATATGAACAAGATATGCAGTTCCTTGGGTTGCCGATTCCTGTTTCCGGCCGTGATGTGGACAGGCTTGAGTTTAGTCAGGAATTCCGGCTCAAGTCTCTTGAGGGCAGCGATGGTATCAGTTGGCTAGCGGGTATCTATGGTAGCCACAAAGAACATGACAGAAAAAAAATATATTCAGAAATGTTCGGTATGGAGTTTTTGTATAACAATACAGAAAAGTCTAATGACTACGCTGCATTTGGTCAGGCTGTATTCCCCTTTATGGATGATAGGATGAAACTGACTACAGCCCTTCGTTACCAATATACGGATAAAGAAATACAATTTAAGCACGTGAATCCGTTCGGGACTGACAACAGAGCTCATACAACCCAACATTGGGATGCTATACTGCCGCAGGCGAGTCTTTCTTATGATGTTACCGAGAGTGTCATGGGATATGTCAGTATAACCCGTGGTTTCCAGCCGGGTGGCTTTAACTGGAACAACTCTTCACCAGACCCTGAAAAGCATACCTTTGAGGAGCAGACATCGTGGGATTATGAAGTGGGTGTCAAAAGCATGTTCTTAAGCAACAAGCTCATGGTTAATGCCAACCTTTTTTATTCTGACATTAAAGATCTGCAAACCTGGAGCACTGACGCATTCAATAACTATTATGCCGAAAATGCCGGTAAAGCGACAAGCTGGGGTGGTGAGCTTGATGTTACCGCACGGCCGGTCAAAGGGCTGGAACTGGAGTTTTCGGCTGCCTTCACAAGGGCCGAGTTTGATGACTACGTTACTGACATAAGCGGGGTTGAAGTTGATTACAGCGGTAACGATGTTCCCCTGACTCCGGAGCACACTCTGAGCGCTGCAGCTCAGTATCGGTTTGAAAATGGTTTGTTCGTTCGGGGTGAAGTGCTTAACTACGGCAAAATGTATTGGAATGACGCTAACACGGTTTCCCGAAGCGGCCTGACGATTTCCAATGCGAAGCTGGGGTACGAGTCGGAAGGGTGGAGAGCCTATCTTTATGGAAACAACGTGTTTGATGAGCGCTATCTGACTTTCTATATGCCCACATCTGATATGGGTACTGTCGGTAAGCCCAGAGAGTTCGGCCTGCGTGTTGAAGTAACATTCTAAACGTTTGAATTACGGAATGAAACGCGCAGCTCGGTTAACGTGTTGCGCGTTTTTATGTGAAGTCGCTCTGGTTTCTTGTTTGTTTATCTGCATCGACAACCCATGCGGAAACCTTTCGCTACTGCTCCCGGAGTGACTCCAAAGTGTTTTCTGAAGGCGGCAATGAAGTGGCTGACATTAGTGTAGCCTACGTCCCAGGCGCATTCACTTACGTTTTTTCCGTCATTGATCATAGCAAGATATGCTGTCTTGACCCGTTGCTTTTGCAGGTAGCCAAAAACTGTGGTGCCGAAAACCTGCTTGAAGCCCCGCTTTAGTTTAAATTCATTAATGCCTACTTCTCGGCAAAGGTCCTGCAGTGAAGGAGGGGTGACTATGTTGTTCTTCATGAGCATACGGACTTGATTGAGCTTCGATATGTCATCCTGAGTAAGTGGTATTTTTTTTGTTTTTTGGCATTCCTGAAGATGGTCAAGAATAAGGCACAACATCTCTATACCGGTGCTATATGCAAATACTTTAAACAAATCGGGAGCAAGTGTAGAGCGCATCACTTTGTCGGCCAAAGCAATTGCCTGAGGAGGGGCAGGAAGGCTTTCGGCGTGCAGCGACTGGCCATTTTTTAGTATGATGTCGACAAAGTTAGCTGGAAGGCTTTGTATAAGCTTCGTGCCAAAAATATCCTGCAAAAATTGTGGATCAGCAATGAGCATGACACTGCTGTGCTGTTCTTTGCCCATGGAAACTGTTTCTCCGCAGGTGTTAGGAGCGTACCCGATGTAAAGATCGTTGTCGCATACGTGTATCTCCCTTTTTGAATCATCGAAAAATTTGACAACTCCATAACCAGAAAGAGAAACGGAAAATACAATAGGTGATTTTTTGAACGCAAAGGATTTCGGTTGTGGGTCGGGAGCGACATTGTCAGCAGTAACCATGCTGAATCCAGAGTTCAAAGTCAGTTCGCAAACTCCTTGGGCATAGTTTGAATGGGACACGTCGATAGAGCGTATAAAGGATTTGTACGCTTTGGAACCTAACTGCTCAAGCGCACCAAAAAAGGTGTTATTCAAGCTGGGTTGGACGACCATATCAATTATGCTGGCCATTATCCCTCCTTGCCTATCTAAAAAAGACCGTAAGTTATGACGTATGGAGCTATTGATATCAAAATTCATAATCAAAAGCAAGAGGGCGCGTTGTTTGAGTGGAAATGGTTTTCATTTTCGGGTGTGGATGCTCCTTTTGCAGGTAGCGGCGGTGGCACAAACGAGAGAATGTTCGCAGGTATGCCCATACGTGGATAGAGAACAACCACCGCGAAGCGAATCTAGGCTTATTTAGGGTAACAGGTGAACCAAAGGACACTCATGCTTTCCAAAATAGTTATAAAGATATTTCAGTACGCAGGTATGCGACCCACAGCTTTGGCTCCTGCTGTAGGGTGCTCTTTGCTGGGAGCCGTGCTGTCTTTGGCGCCGGCTGTGGCAGCGTTTTTTATCCTCGCTCCCCCGGTTCAGCGGGAGCAAGGCAGCCAGTGGTTTTTGATTGTCGGAGGCTTAACAGTCATAGCAATGGTTGTGCGTTATGTGCTTGCACTTGCTTCGGGGCTTATGAGTCATAGGGTTGGAAACATTGTATGCACAGCCCTGAGAAAGAATATTCTTGAGAAGGTGGGCAGGCTTGGTGGCGGAGCGCTATCGTCTTTTTCTCAGGGGCGTATGAAAAAAATGCTCACCGAGGATGTGAACCTTGTCGACATGTTCATATCTCACCATCTTCCTGACGTAGTTTCTGCCATTGCATTGCCTCTTGGTATCGGTTTTTCATTGTTTTTTATTGATTGGCGTATGGGGTTGGCTGCTCTTGCTCCATTGCCTTTTGCACTATGGGTGCAGGGTGGCTCTGCCAAAATAGTCCAACAGGACGACTTCATGGCTACGTATGGTGCGGCACAGGAACGTATGAACACCTCCATCATCGAGTTTGTTCGCGGCATGCCAGTGGTGAAAATATTTAACAGAAGCCTTGATTCTTGCGACAGGTTGCGCACAAGCGTGGAAAACTACAGGGATATGCAGGCGTCGTTCATCAGAAAACTGACCGGAAGATGGGGAGCCTTTCTTGCGCTGGTCACCTTGAACCATGTGCCGCTGGGGATTCTCGGTTTATGGCTGCTTTCAAAAGGTTCAATTCAGGTTGCTGAACTTGTTCTGTTTATCATGCTTGGTCCCATGATGCTTGCCCCGCTCATAAAGGTGATGCGTATCGGCGCAATTCTCAGTCAGCTCTCCATAGCTATGGCCGGAATTGATGCTTTATTTGAATGTGAAGATAAAGACGAACAACCCAAGGCGGGACAGAACATACTTACAGAAGCTGTAGGTACAATTGTTGTTCAAGATTTGTCGTTTTCCTATGGGGAGTCTGAAGTACTGACTGGTATTAACATGAGCATACAGCCCGGCAGTTTTGTAGCTGTGGTTGGCCCTAGTGGCAGCGGGAAAAGTTCTTTAGCAGCGCTGCTCGCGGGTATGGAAAAGCCGCAATCTGGATTTATCAAGATCGGCGTACGAGATATGGCTGAGATGTCGTTGGAAGAACGCTCAAAGACCGTCAGCGCTTTTCTGCAGGACTCTTTTATTTTTACCGGTTCAGTGTTTGACAACATTCAGCTTGGCAGCCCTCACGCTAGCACGGACGAGGTTGTCCGTGCCGCCTGCATGGCACAATGCCATGAGCGAATCAAGGCATTGTCAGACGGGTATGACACGATTATCGGCGAAGGTGGCCGCGTCCAGCTTAGCGGAGGAGAAAAACAGCGTATAGCGCTTGCCCGTTGCATTCTCCGGGACACCCCTGTGTTGATTATGGACGAGGCGACGGCTGCAATGGATGCAGAAAATGAATGCAGAATCCAAGAAGCTCTTGCAGCGTTTATGGCGACCAAAACCGTAATCGTGGTTACTCATCGTATACATACAGTTGAAAAAGCAGATCATATCATCGTCTTGAATAATGGTTTTGTTGTTGCGCAGGGTACGCATGCTCAACTTCTCAGGGAATGCAAAGCATATGCGACCATGTGGAGCGCCTCTCAAACAGCGAAACAGTGGAAGATTGGTTCTCGTCAATATAACGGTGTGCAGGAGGCGGTCGCATGACGGTAACACAGGTTGTCCGGTCCATCTTTAGAATTTCCGGTAGCGGTAAGCAGTTTGTAAGACCCATAGCCCTATCGGCTTTGTCTACACTGCTTTTCGGACTAACGTATATGATCGTGGCCTGGTTTTTCGGAGGGCGTTTAGAGCTGACCAACACTCTGTTGTTTCAATGTTTCATCGTTTTGACTGTTCTGGCAATATGTTACCTGCTCGTGGTTACCATAGCGCGCTTGCAATCTACTCTTATGGCTTGCGCAATGGTGGCTAAGGCGCGTGTACGTCTAGGAGAACACCTCCAGCGTTTACCGTTATCTTTTTTTAAAAGAAAAGACCCTGGAACAGTCACGGCCTACATCCTTCAGGACATGGTCAGTGTAGAAAATGTCTTCAGTCAGTTTTTTGTAGAATTAGTGGCATCGGTCATGCTTCCCCTGATTTTTGCCAGCTTGTTTTTTTCCCTTGATTGGCGGTTGGCGATGCCCTTGTGTCTGGTTTTCGTGTTGGCTTTTCCTGTTTTACATTTGGCGCGTGCTGCAGTGCGGGAGTATGGGCAAAAACATATAGAATCACGCAACAAAGTGTTTTTGTATGTCATTGAATACATTTCCGGAGTGCGGGAACTCCGCTCCTGCATGGCTACTGGCATGGGGTTTAAGCCACTGGCTCAGGCGCTGGAGCGCCAGCGCTCATCGTTAATGCGCTTTGAACTGAGCTCTGTCGGCCCGATTCTTGTTTATTCCGCCCTGCTAGACTTAGGTTTCGTGGTCATGTTTTTTGTTGGCATATGGCTACTGTCGGTTTCAATGATTGATGCCGGCACCCTCGTTATCTTCCTTGTGCTTGGGGGTAAGTTTTTTGAGCCTCTGCGGGATATAGGAGCCTTTCTGGCGGAATTGAAAGGTATGGGCACAGCCGCTGTGAGGATTACAGGCGTTCTTGACCAAAGGCCACTTCCTGTAAATGAAACGGAGGTGACTCCGGCAGGAAATGCGATTGAGTTCCGTAATGTATCTTTCGCTTATGAAGAGAAAAAGCATGCCCTTGACAATGTCAGTTTTACAGTGGCCGAAGGGAGCGTTACAGCTCTGGCTGGGCCCTCCGGCGGGGGCAAAACGACTATTGCCAGTCTGGTTGCCCGGTTCTGGGACGTGCAAAGTGGCTCCATAAGCATTGGTGGATTGGACATCCGTTCACTACAGCCAGAAACGTTGCTAGGTAAGCTCAGTGTTGTGTTTCAGGATATTTATATTTTCCATGATACGGTTTTCAATAATATTCGTATAGGCAATCCAGAAGCAACGGACCATGAGGTGATGGAAGCTGCAAAAGCAGCTTGTTGCCATGACTTTATCATGAAGCTTCCTCAAGGCTACCAAACTGTGGTTGGCGGGGTAAGCTCCGGACTTTCCGGGGGTGAGCGACAACGCCTTTCGATTGCTCGCGCCATTCTTAAAGACGCCCCCATCGTACTGCTTGACGAGGCTACTTCGGCCCTTGACCCCGAAAATGAACTGGCCCTGCAGTCTGCGCTAAACAATCTGTTGTACGGTAAAACAGTACTGGTGATTGCCCATCGACTGGCGACCATTTGTGATGCAGACCAGATCCTTATTTTGGATCAAGGCTGCATAGTTGAACAGGGTACTCATGAGCAACTTATGGATAAGAAAGGGCTTTATCATCGACACTGGGATCTTCAGCATCAAACAGAGTCATGGCAATTTCGCGCATCCTTTATGCCTCTGCGGCAGGAATCACCTGAGCCATCTAGCCTTTGAACACTATATAGTTGAATGGAAACGCAGATGAAACGTACTCAATTTTGGAAGGATATGGCAGCTATCGTAGCTCTTATGGGGCCGATACTCGTAACGCAGTATGCGCAGATAGCCAATGGTGTTGTGGATACACTGATGTGTGGCCGACTGGGCACTCAGGCGCTGGGCGCAGTGGGACTGGGGGTTGCTGTTTGGGTTCCCATGCAGGCCTTCTTAATTGGTATTTTGTACGCGCTGTTGGTTGAACTGGCTCAACTTTGCGGCGCAGACAGACAGTCAGATATACCTTTTATCACCCAGCAGGCGGCCTGGCTCGGTCTTATTCTTGCTGGGGGGATGGGGCTGTTTATTTATTTTGCTTCGTCCCACCTCGCTATTTTCGGTTTGCCTCAGGAATTACTGCCTATGGTTGGGAAATACCTTCGCGGTCTGGCGTGGGGATTTCCTGTTTGCGGGTTGTTTTACAGTCTGCGGTTTTATTGCGAAGGGCAGGGGGCTCCCAAGGTTGTAACCGCAATTTCACTCGGTGCAGTTGGGTGCAATATTATTTTGAACTATATCCTTATGTTTGGGGGATTCGGCTTCCCGGCGCTCGGTCTGCAAGGGTGTGGTATTGCCACTGGCGTGTGCTGGGTCATTAGCTTTCTGGCTGTGGCAATGTATGTATCTGTTGCACCGAGGTTTAAAGAAACAAGGTTGCTCAAAAAAATCTACGTTCCTGCTGCAGGAGCTGTTTTGAAGCTGCTTCGGACTGGCCTGCCCATTGGCATAGCGTTTTTGTCTGAATATCTGGTTATGGCCTGCATTGCACTTATGATTGCACGTCTGGGAACGGTCGCTGTGGCCAGCCATCAGATTACCTACAATTTCTCACTGGTGTTGTTCACTCTGCCCGTGGCGCTTTCCATTGCCATTAGTATTGTCGTCGGACAAGCCCGCGGGGCACAGAACGCCGCTCTTGAGCGCCGTATGGTCGCCACAGGATTGTTCATGTCTGTGATGGTCGGCGTTATTCTAACGGCATTACTTTTATTGACTGCAACGTGGATTCCTTCGTTGTACACCAGTGATCCTGCTATTGTGCATCTGACTGGTGGGTTGTTGGTTATTGCAGCTTTTTTCCAACTAACCGACTCTATTCAAGTCGGTCTTTCAGGAGCGCTTAGGGGCATACACGATACTACTATTCCTTTGGTGCTGACTTCAGCTTGCTATTGGGGAGTGGGTATTCCACTTGGTTACGCCCTTTCTGGAGAAGCAACCGTTACTGCGAACCTGCTTCCACGGTTGGGTGTGCATGGTTGGTGGGTCGGGCTGATTGTCGCCATCACTGTGGCTGCGCTTTTGCTCTTTGTTCGTGTGCGGCGCAGCTTTTGGAAAAAAATGACATCACCACATTGAATTTGGAAACGTTGACAGAAGAATCTGCCTAAAGAAACTTTCTCATGACTTTGCATTGAACACGTAAAGGCGTTCCCAGAACAGTATTTACGTGTTCAAGAGCCATGAGCCAGATGGACTTTTCTGTTTAGTTCTTTTCATTATAGTAGCGAGCCCTAGAAGTAATGTTCCAAGTATGATTAGTCTGGCTAGATTGTCGTTTTTTTTGTTGTCAATATGGCTTGAATCGCCCCTAGTTTCGTAGACACTCCTGAGTTATGAAAATGAGACCTCAGGAAAAATCGATGTACGCCAAACGCTACACTGACGAATTCAAAATTGAAGCGGTAAAACAAATCGCCGAGCACGGCTATCCCGTCTAAGAAGTTGCCCAACGGTTAGGCGTCAGCAGTCACAGCCTTTATGCGTGGAAAAAGAAGTATGGCCATGGCGAAGTCCATGCTACCCAGCTTGACGACCAACAAGTCGAAATTAAACGCCTTAAGGCAGAGTTAAAACGGGTAACAGAAGAGCGAGGCATCTTAAAAAAGGCTACCGCATACTTCGCCAAAGAGTCCCTGTGAAGTATGCCTTTATTCAGGTGCATGAAAAGGAGTTCGCGGTTCGCAACTTGTGCCGCATGCTGCATGTATATCGCAGCGGCTTTTATGCCTGGCTCAAGCAGCTTAAGTCGCCAAGACAAAAAGAAAATGAACGGCTGCTGGGACTAATCAAACAATTTTGGCTAGAAAGCGGATGCGTCAACGGCTATCACAACATTTATGATGACCTTTGCGAACTTGAAGAACGTTGTGGAAAAAATCGTGTAGCTCGGCTGATGAAGCAAGCAGGCCTAAAGGCGCAGGTTGGCTACAAGATGCCTCGTCCGAAATCCGGAAAGCCTTCTATTCACGCGGACAACCCCTAAAACAACAGTTTAACCCGCTTGCTCCAAATCAAGCTTGGGTTACGGATATTACGTACACCCGAACTCGCGAAGGATGGCTGTATTTATCGGTGGTCATTGATCTATATTCACGGCAGGTCATCGGCTGGCCAAAGCGCCCACAAATGACCTCAGGTCTGGTGTTAAAAGCCCTTCTGCAAAGGTAAGGTGCTAATTCATTCAGATCAGGGCAGTCAGTATACCAGTCACGACTGGTTTTCATTTTTAAAGGCTCACAATCTCGTTTGTAGCATGAACAGGCGTGGCAACTGTCATGATAACGAGGTTGCGGAAAGCTTTTTCCAGCTTTAAAACGAAAACGAATTAAGCGGAAGACATACAGAACTCGGGAAGAGGCTCGGCAAGACGTCTTTAATTATATCGAGATGTTCTATAACTCGATTCGCCGTAATGGGCACAATGGGAATTTGTCCCCAATAAAATTTGAAGAAAAGTTTGTTAGTAAAGTTGGGACTGCCAAGTAAATCAGTGGCGATTCAAAGTGTGTCCTGCTCTTGTCAACTCAAGCTTCAAAGTCTGCGGATAGCCTTTGGTTGCACTTAGAATGTCTGCGTCCGCTTTATGCCTACAAGAACTTGATCGCTACAGATTTTCAGTACGGTAATAAAAAAGAGAGTCACAACAATATGCCTCTTACTTGCTAATCTATTTTAGGATGAGCAATTTAATTAAAGAAGAGCATATGTTTACTGACGTGACTTTAGGGTTTTGTTGCCGCACCTGACTCTCGCTGGGTTTGTTTAAGATGGGGATGCTATTCTCGTAGCCTTTATCAGGCCAACAAGACCGGCGGATACGTAATGCAGAAGTGGATTGCCGTAAGAAGCCTTTTGGTCATTCTACAAATCTGATCTTTTTTCAAATCTAAGCAGTCCATGAAGAATGGGTGTCATATTACTAAGACATGGCACCATTTTACATTACTTTTTCGCGTTAGCTGCAGCCCATGCCTCGCCCTCTTGTATGGAGGCAAAGCCATAATGGACCATGGTTTCAGCAAGGGTTTCCTCTGCAAGATTACGTCCTTTTTTCCGGCATGCGTTGGTATATTCCAAAAGCTTTTGGAGTGTGGTTAGCGAGTAGGTGGAAAGTTCTCCGCGTAAATAGGTTTCTACAGAAGTTATGCCAAAAATGTCTTGCTTGGAAAATGAAGGGCGCCCTTGTGCTTTCAGGTGCGGATAATTTTTTGTAAGTTCCTGTTCCCAAAACATGTAGTTGGTTGCAATGTTTTCTCTTAGGACACAAAAATGCGCAGGCAAGACAGGCAGCATGTGACGAATACCGGCGAACTCTTTTGGATGGGTAGACTCCATCATGAAAGCATACTTTTCTGACAGCAGGTTACGTTTGTCGTGCTCTGCTGTTTGCAAGTCTTTATAATAACTTTCTAATATTTGTGCTGTCCATGTGATAAATTGGGATTTTCGCATAATCCGAAACGTTTCAGGATCGTTCTGGCATGACGCCCGCCCGTCACTTCCATGAACATTTTGGAACATAGAAAGCTCAAGCGACATAATGCGCTCAATCAGCTCTTGCGTCGGCTGCATGCTATCTCCTAAAAAAATGTAACTGTGTCTCTGTTATGGCTTTGTGCCGCAGTTGTAAAAAACGTTATTCATTAGAGAAAATTATGCAAGGTATGGCGTTATCCCGCAAGCTTTATGAAGAATGTGCAGCTCAGGTTTTTATACAAAAAATTCCAGAACTTGTTGAATGTGCAGCTTTTGGGCTTGTAGGAGGTGTTCTAAAACACACGACTTCCGAAAAACGTAATTGTCTCACTTTTCTATGTTTTTCTACAAAAATAGCTCACAAAGCATGACACTTTTTCCAGGGGCCAAAGACTTCATGTGATAGACTCTACTGGAATCACAAATTCAGCCATTTTCAGCTCAAAAAAATCAAGCCTACGTGGCGTTCTCGATGGTGACACAGCTCAACCAATCCTTTTCACAAAACAATGAGCGCTGCATGATCAAAGCACGATCACGCAACGCCCATTGCCTCATCTAAGTGAGATGAAATAACGCCAGCTAACGCATTACTGTCAACGGCAACTGAGAAGCCCCATAATAACGGGCTCTTCTGGGTGCATATTCCTTCTGATTTTGCTTAGCCAGATAACTCCCCCAATAGATGCACCTGTCCTTATCACGACGGAACTGCTCTTCCTGTTCTTCTCTTTGCTCCCCTGTAGCATCACGTGATGGTCTCCGAATCATGATGCCATTTTTAACAGAGTTTCCTTCGCGGTCACAGTCACAAAACCAAACCAACCCGGACGCTTTGAAGTCAAACAGTCCATGCCAGATAGCCTCGAAATGTGACAGCACGTTTCGGTAGCGTTGCACCTTGTTACCATCAAGCATGATTACACAATGGTAGTGTTGATGCTCTTCTGCCTTTTGTTCACGCGCCCAAACATAATGGAAGTGAATACCCTCAAGTCCCAGTTCTTCCCCTACTATCTTCCAGAATCGAGAAATCTTGTTGTTCGATTCATCAAGAGGGAAGTCTCTTGGAAAACGCAAATCAAAGCGTATAAAAAGCACTTTGTTGTGACGTCGTGTCATATGTTCGATTCTATCGATAATGCGATCAGCAATTTGAGTGCAAAATGCATATTGCTGATCTAATCCTGTATTCATCTCGCACTCCCTGTAGTGCATTGAGTTAGAATATTCTCTTCTCATTAATCTATCTCCTTTTTTATTTTTCATAAAAGATGAATTTGAACATACTTTCATGTTCATGATTAAAAAATAAACACATACTCAATTTGTCATTGCAATCTCTGTGCATGATTGACTATTTACAATAGCAAGCAAGAACTTCTATTGTTCTTATTCTATATTTCCTTAACAATTACATTTCACAATTGTATTATGCGTTGAATATAGTGAGTATATTTAGATTAGATATTACAAATAAACCTACTTTAGCCCACTAACATTTCACGCATTTTTAACGTCGTAATATGCAGTTTACACAAAGAATAATCCATTTTTGCTATCGAAAGCTAGTACACATACTATGGAGCACATTTCTCCAACATGATGTCCAAAACGACAGATGCCCGAGGCGAGAATGAACTCACTTCGGGCATCTGTCTTGCCGCATTGTATTGGCGAGCTTCTGGTTGTTCACATAGCACTACTCAGAAGTAGCCAATGCAGGATCGCTGCTTAGGTTTACTGACAAATCCGCTTTAAGCTCGTTTGCGCCAGACTCGTTTGCGTCGGACTCTTCAGCATCTGTATGGCAAGATGCAGGCTCGTCATCCAACATAATGGCTGCCGTGACCACAGCGGCAGCACCTGCAAGGCAGCCACCAAGAAAGGCGTACACGGTACTTCTGTTTGGAGCAGGTGCAACGACTGGGGCAGTCATCGCCTCTCCAGTTCCATGCGGTTCGAGTGGTACAGACATATTTTGCTGGTCGCTATAGTTTGTCATAGTGTTCTCTCTCCTTGTATTTTTTAATCATCCATCGTTTCCTTCACAGCTTGCAGTACGACGATCGCCACAGCGATCAATGAGCCCCAGTTCATAAAGAGCCTCCTTTTTTGTAACAGCATTTATTGGGCAACTGAATCAAGTTTGTGCAATGACGGCACAGGATGCAGAGAGTGCAGCACGGTACCCCCTGCGGCGTGGCATCGGCACCGTGGATATTGCTGTTCTGTCTGCAGAGGGCTTGCCCACTGCGGAGCTGGTAACGGCAGTGCAGGCGCGTATTGATGAACAACGTCCCGTCACGGCCGCCAGTGCCACTGTGTTGGCCCCGCAACCGTTGCCAGTGGATGTGCACGCCGCTGTGCGGCTGCAGGGCACAACCCTGCCTGTGGTAACGGCGCAGCTTGAACAGGCGCTGTTCGCCTTTTTTGCCACGCTGGTGCCGGGTGATCTTGTGGTGCGCTCGCACCTGGAAGCGATCATTTCCGGTATGGCAGGCGTGCTGGATAGAAGCCTGATAACCCCCGCCGCTAACGTGCAGGCCGTGGTGGATGCAACCCGCCTGCAATGGCCCAGACTGGGGCAGGTGACGCTGGAGGCCATGTAAATGAGCCATATCCGGTTGTTGCAACACCTGCTGCCCCCCACCAGCTACAGCCCGGAAGCCCCGCGTCTGAGGGCGGAACTGCACGCGGAAGGCAACGCCCTTGATGCCGCGCTGGCCGCTTCTGTACGTGCCGTCATGGGCATAGACCCGTTTCGTGCACAGGAATGGCTGCCGGACTGGGAGCGTGTTTACGGCCTGCCTGATGCCTGTTCCCATCCTGACACCACGTTGCAGGAACGCATCATGGCATTGGCCATAGCAGTGCAGGAACAAGCTGGCCTGTCGCGGGCATGGTTTACGCGCCTTGCCATGCTGCTTGGTTACAAGGTGGTGGTGCACGAATACCCGCCGTTCTGTGCCGGTTCACATGCGGGCGACATGTTGACCAACGGCGACTGGCAATGGGCATGGGGCGTAGCTGCTCCTGCCATTACCGAGCGCCGCTTCAGCGCAGGCCGCAGTGCCACGGGCGAGGCTCTGTCCACCTGGGGCGATCATTTACTGG